>NZ_JUHH01000001.1:1590686-1908824 GCF_000799735.1 Methylotenera sp. G11
TGCGGTGATTGAAGAAAAACTGCTGTGGATTAGCCTGGGCGGCATTCCAGGCATAGGCTCACAAACTTTCTGCCAATTACTCAAAGCCTTTGGCAGCCCTGAAAATATTTATGCCGCCAGCTCCAGGCAATTACGCGAAATCGTCAGCGAAAATATCGCAAACGAAATTGTACGCGGTCCTCAGCAAGACAGTCTATCACAGGCCACGCAGTGGCTATCCCAGCCAAATAATCACCTGATTACACTCGCCGATGCGGAATACCCGAGATCGCTGCTGGAAATTGCCGACCCTCCGCCCTTTTTATATGCCAAAGGCAAGCTCGCCTTACTGAACCAGCCCGCCATTGCCATTGTCGGCAGCCGTAATGCCAGCGTACAGGGTGAGAAAAACGCCGAGGCTTTTGCTTTTGACCTATGTGCCTATGGCTTGTGCATCGTGAGCGGGCTGGCGCTTGGTATTGACGGCGCGGCGCATCGCGGCGCGTTGCGGGCAAAAGGCTCAACCATTGCCGTAGTGGGCACCGGCCTGGATATTGTCTACCCGGCTAAACACCGCGAACTGGCTCACCAGATCGCAGAACATGGCCTGATCATTTCTGAATTCGACCTCGGCATGCCATCCAGGCCACAGAACTTCCCTAAACGGAACCGCCTTATCAGCGGCCTGAGCCTGGGCTGCCTGGTGGTTGAAGCCAATCTGCAAAGCGGCTCTCAGATAACGGCCAGGCTTGCCTCCGAACAAGGCCGCGAAGTTTTTGCCATTCCCGGCTCCATACATTCGCCCATGTCAAAAGGCTGCCACCAATTGATCAAGCAAGGCGCCAAACTCGTAGACTGCCTGCAGGATATTACCGAAGAACTGAACTTGAGCCGCAACATGCCATCTGAATTAATATCAGGCGATGCTGCTGACCCAGCCCATTCGATTAAGAATGCAGCAGGCAATGCAATCCTGGAGGCGATGGGTTATGACCCGATCACATTGGATAACCTGGTGACACTAAGTGGCTTGACGGTGAGCGATGTTTCATCCATGCTAATGTTACTAGAGCTTGAAGGCAAAGTTACCAGCCTGACAGGAGGTCAATACCAGAAAATTATGTAGTTTTTAATTCCTGAAGTTTGCATAAACCATCTCACTTAATGAAACACTGATTAATTGAGCAAGCGGGATGAAGTGCAATTCGCATGCATAGCCATTTAATCAGCGTTTTCTGAAAGTTAATAATAATTTAAAGGAAAACATCATGTTTGAAGTACTGGTTTATATGTTCGAAAACTACATTGATACTCAGTTCAGACCTGACGATAACACGCTTTCTAGGGAGTTATCCGCCGCAGGATTTGACGAAGAAGACATCAACGGCGCATTTCACTGGTTTAACCAGCTGGAGTCTTCCGCTAAGAAACCTGAATTATTCACGCATGCGCAGCATGCCAACACCCGCATCTTTACCGAGCCGGAACTTAAAAAGATTTCCGGTGAAAGCATCGGTTTCATACTATTCCTGGTGAATGCCGACATACTCAATTCAGCGCAGCGTGAACTGGTGATAGAACTTGCCATGAGCCTGCCACAGCCTGAGATCAGTGTCGAAGAGATGCGCTGGATAGTGCTGATGACAACCTGGGGCGCCAGCAAAACCGGCCCGGACAAAACCAAAGAATACCTGTTCATTGAAGATGTGCTGCTGAATAAAGAAAAACCGACCTTGCACTAAGTGCAGGCCGGTCTTTTCAGCACCAGAACCTATTGGCACGCAAACCAACAGGACCGGAATTAATCAGCCGCTGCCGAGATGTTATTGATAATCGTCGCAATGGTTGCGGACTGGTTGAGCGTGTAAAAATGCAGGCTGGGCGCACCCCCGGCCAGAAGCATTTCACATAACTCACTCACTACATCCACGCCTAAAGCACGCAGCGACGCCATATCGTCACCATATTCCTCAAGGCGCATTTTCAGCCAGCGTGGGATTTCCGCACCGCAGATGCTTGAAAAACGCGCCAGTTGCGTGATGTTATAAATTGGCATCACACCCGGCACAACAGGTATCGTGATGCCGATTTCGTCACACTGATCCACAAACCTGAAATAGGCATCCGCATTATAGAAATACTGGGTAATCGCTGAATTTGCACCGGCATCCATTTTGCGCTTCAGGTTAAGCAGGTCAGCCGCCGGCGTTTTAGCCTCCGGGTGGAATTCCGGATAGGCAGCGACTTCGATGTGAAAATAATCACCGGTTTCCGCACGTATAAATTCCACCAGTTCCGAAGCGTAGCGGAAATCGCCAGCGCTCACCTCACCGGATGGCACATCCCCGCGCAGCGTCACCAGGCGCTTGATGCCATGGGCCTGATAAGCCTGCAGCAAGTCACGGATCTCAGCCTTGCTGGAGGAAATGCAGGAGATATGCGGCGCAGCCTGGTAGCCTTCACGCTGGATCTCCAGCACGGTTTCCATAGTGCGGTCACGCGTGGAACCACCTGCACCGAATGTTACAGAGAAAAACTCAGGATCGAACTTTGCGAGCTCTTTGCGTGTTTCGCGCAGCTTTTCTATGCCCTCAGCCGTTTTTGGCGGAAAAAACTCAAAACTGACCTCAAACTCTTGATTAGGGGTTTTCATATTTGGTTCATCTCATTTATTTTAATAAGCACTGATTAAATAGCCGGGCGAGATCAAGGTGTAGCGGCAGCAAACATTCATCGACGGCTCATTTGTCATCTATCAGCAAGGCTGACAATAACCAGGTAAATACACTGTACAGCAAGGCGCCGATGATTCCGGCCATCAGGGTTTTAACCTCGAACCCTTCCAGCCAGGCGCCCACAGCGTAAAACAATACGCCATTAATCACCAGGATAAACAAACCCAGTGTCAGCACTGTGATCGGCAGCGTCAGCAGCACCAGAACCGGCCTGACCAGCATATTGACCAAACCGATCACCAGGGCCGCAATCAGGGCTGCCGCAAAGCCAGCCACATGAATATCCGGTACGAAATATGCCACTGCAAATAACGCAAGCGCGTTTAACAGCCAAACAAGTAACAGCTTCATGTGGTGACTCCTTTTTAACTGCTTGCCAACAACTTAATCCATCACGGCCAGATTAATAGCGATAGGTATCCGGCTTGAATGGGCCTTGCTTCTGCACACCGATGTATGCTGCCTGCTCATCGGTCAATGTAGTGAGCTGCGCATTCAGTTTTTTCAACTGTAACACAGCCACTTTCTCATCCAGGTGTTTCGGCAATGTATATACGCCTACCGGGTATTTATCCGTTTGCGTGAACAGCTCGATCTGCGCAATGGTCTGATTGGCGAACGATGAACTCATCACGTAACTTGGGTGGCCTGTACCGCAGCCCAGATTCACCAAACGCCCCTTTGCCAGCAGGATGATTTTTTTGCCATCAGGGAAAATCACATGGTCAACCTGCGGTTTGATTTCATCCCACTCGTATTTCTCAAGTGACGCCACGTCGATTTCATTATCAAAATGGCCGATGTTGCATACAATGGCCTGGTCTTTCATTTTAGCCATATGGTCATGCGTGATAACGTGGTAGTTGCCGGTTGCCGTCACGAAAATGTCGCCGTGTTCGGCCGCATACTCCATGGTGACTACGCGGTAGCCTTCCATTGCCGCCTGCAATGCGCAAATCGGGTCAATCTCAGTCACCCATACCTGTGCGGAAAGTGCGCGCAGCGCCTGGGCAGAGCCTTTACCCACGTCACCATAACCAGCCACTACTGCAATCTTACCTGCCACCATCACATCCGTTGCACGCTTGATCGCATCCACTAATGATTCACGGCAGCCATATAAATTATCGAACTTGGACTTGGTCACCGAGTCATTGACGTTAATGGCAGGGAAAGCCAACTTGCCTTCTTTGTGCATCTGGTACAGACGATGCACGCCGGTCGTGGTTTCTTCAGTGACGCCTTTGATTTGCGCGAGGCGTGTTGAGTACCATGCCGGGTCCTGCTGCAATTTTGCCTTGATCGCTGCGAACAGGCAGGTTTCTTCTTCTGAAGTCGGGTTGGCAATGACGGATAAATCTTTTTCTGCACGTGTACCCAGGTGCAGCAGCAAGGTTGCATCGCCGCCGTCATCCAGAATCATGTTGCTGAACACCGGTTTACCATCTTGGCCATCAGCCCATTCAAAAATACGGTGTGTGTAGTCCCAGTATTCAGTCAAGGTTTCGCCCTTGATCGCAAACACCGGCGTTCCGCCGGCAGCAATCGCGGCAGCTGCATGGTCCTGCGTCGAGTAGATGTTGCATGACGCCCAGCGTACTTCAGCGCCTAAATCCTTCAGCGTTTCAATCAGCACGGCGGTCTGGATTGTCATATGCAGGCTGCCGGTGATACGGGCGCCTTTAAGCGGTTGCGCTTTTGCATATTCCTGACGGATTGCCATTAAGCCTGGCATCTCGGTTTCGGCAATGGCGATTTCCTTGCGGCCAAAAGCTGCCAGGTTAATGTCAGCCACAATGTAATCTTTGCCTGTATTGTTAGTATCAGCAGTCACAGTATTCATGTTGATTTCCTTGAATTGTGTGACCGGGGGGAAATGGGGGAACTGCCTGACTAAACTTATCTCACCCGTATCCCGTGCCCGGCACGGTTAATATTGGTGAGCGTCGTTTAAAACATTTTCTGAGCCTAGGAGACTGCACAAAACACAGCTCTCGCAACGCTCCTCAGAAGTGGAGGTGGATTATACGCGATATTGTTTCAACCACCAACACCGCAACAGAATGAATATAAAAGGGTTTTTAACCCCTGAATATCCATTCCGGTTTTACATTTCTTACAAGCCTGCAGCTGCCCGTAACGCAGCGGCTTTGTCTGTAGCTTCCCAGCTGAACTCTGGCTCATCACGGCCAAAGTGGCCATAAGCAGCCGTTTTACTGTAAATCGGGCGCAGCAGATCAAGCATTTTCACGATGCCTTTCGGGCGCAAGTCAAAATGTTCTTTTACCAATTGCGTCAGCACTTCGTTCGATACCTTGCCGGTGCCGTAGGTTTCCACCATGACAGAAGTCGGCTGTGCCACGCCAATCGCATAACTGACCTGTACCAGGCAGCGTGTTGCCAGACCTGCCGCCACGATGTTTTTAGCGACATAACGGCCTGCATAGGCTGCGCTGCGGTCCACTTTTGACGGATCTTTGCCTGAAAATGCACCGCCGCCATGCGGCGCTGCTCCGCCATAGGTATCTACAATGATTTTACGGCCGGTTAAGCCGCAGTCACCTTGCGGGCCGCCAATGACAAAACGGCCGGTCGGGTTCACCAGGAACTTAATATCGCCTTTGATCAGTTCACCTGGCAATACCGGTTTGATGATTTCTTCAATCGTGGCTTCACGCACCTGCTCCAGAGTCATCTCCGGTGCGTGCTGTGTAGAAACGACCACAGTATCGATTTTATAAGGTTTGCCATCAACGTACTGCACGGTGACTTGTGATTTCGCATCCGGGCGCAGCCATGGCAAGCGGCCATCTTTGCGCAACTGTGCCTGGCGCTCCATCAAACGGTGGCTTAACCATATTGGCAAAGGCATTAACTGCGGTGTTTCATCGACCGCATAACCGAACATCAAGCCCTGGTCACCGGCTCCCTGATCGAGTGGATCGTCATGTGCGCCATCAACACCCTGGGCAATATCCGGGGATTGCTTGTCATACGCCACCAGAACCGCGCAGCCTTTGTAATCAATGCCGTAATCCGTATTGTCATAGCCGATGCGCTTGATCGCATCGCGTGCCACCTTAATGTAGTCGACATTAGCCGTTGTAGTAATCTCGCCAGCCAATACGATCAAGCCGGTATTGGCCAAGGTTTCTGCCGCCACACGGGCAGTCGGGTCTTGGGTTAAAATGGCATCCAGAATGCTATCGGACACTTGGTCGGCTAATTTGTCCGGATGTCCTTCAGAAACAGATTCCGATGTAAAAAGATATTCGCTCATTGATCGCCTTGGAATAAAAAATTAAGAAAATACTTACTAAAGGCTGAAGCAAGTATTGAAGAAAATGAATTGTACACGAATTGAAACCCGCGCCAGAAATTTAAGTTGTTAAAATCCAATGATGTACGCTAAATACAGTGAGATTGCGTGCGCATTTAAAATATAGCCGCAGCGTAGTCATGCAGCCCAGGAATATATTGATACAGGAATGTATTTATAGAAGTGCCCTTCGATTTCTCTTACAATAAGAAAATGACACAGACCATTCAATTTACCAAGATGCAAGGCGCCGGCAATGATTTCATTGTCATTGATGGCATCAGCCAGGCTATCCGGCTTTCACCTGACCAGATCAAAGCACTGGCTCACCGCCAGTTCGGCATCGGTTTCGACCAGCTGCTGCTGGTTGAAAGCTCCGAAGTTGCCGATTTCAAATACCGTATTTTCAATGCAGATGGCAGTGAAGTTGCGCAATGCGGCAATGGCGCACGCTGCTTTGTGCGCTTCGTATCCGACCAGCATTTAACAGACAAACGCGAGATCAGCGTTGAAACTGCGAGCGGCATCATTACGCCAAAACTGGAGAATAACGGCTTGGTCACGGTCAACATGGGCGCCCCCAGGCTGGCACCACAGGAGATCCCTTTCGTTGCCGACGCCATCGCCACCACCTATCAACTGGATGTTAACCAGCAGCAGATAGAGATTTCTGCGATTTCCATGGGCAACCCGCATGCCGTCCAGGTGGTGGATGACGTTGAAACAGCCCCGGTAACTGCACTGGGCAGCCAGATTGAAGTACATCCACGTTTTCCGGAACGGGTGAATGCAGGATTCATGCAGATCATGGATGCGCACCATATCAAACTCAGGGTATTCGAGCGCGGCAGCGGCGAAACCCTGGCCTGCGGCACCGGCGCCTGTGCCGCAGTTGTTGCCGGCATACAGCGCGGATTGCTGCAATCACCAGTACGCGTGAGCGCTCGCGGCGGCGAGCTGCACATCGCATGGCAAGGCGGCAATACTCCGGTGATGATGACTGGCCCGGCAGTGAAGGTATTTACAGGTGAAGTAGACCTGGCGCCGTAAAATTAGAACCTTGAACCTGGCTTGCAAGCCAGGCCGTTTAATCAAAGCATACCCCTACCAATTAAGGCATTTCGAACATGACCACAACCCACGAAGAGAGCCCGGCGGCTCATGATGAAATTTCTGCCGAGCAGGTGGCAGCCTACCTGCGCAGCCATCCGAAATTTTTCGAGCAGCATACAGGCTTGCTGACTGAGATCACCTTGCCAAGCCCACACGGCAGTGGCGTCATTTCTCTCGGTGAACGCCAGCAGCTTGCACAGCGCGACAAGATCCGTGTGCTTGAATCATTGATGGACCAGATGATCGTGAATGCCGAAGATAACGAAGCAACCAGCCTGAAAGTCCACAATTTCTGCCTGAAGCTGCTTGAACAGCAAAGCTTCAGCGCATTAAAACTGTCAATCGGTGAAACGCTGCGCTCAGACTTTAATGTCACCGAGTCGCTGATCCGTATCTGGGTAAAACCCAGCAACAGCGCAATTGCCAATGATGCAGTGTTTACGCACGTCAGCGATGAGTTCAATGACTGGATTATTTCACTCCAGAAGCCGCACTGCGGCGGCAGGCCACAAGCTGCAGGCAACCTGCTGGATAACAGCCTGCAGTCATTTGCCTTTATCCCGCTCTATAAGAATGCGGCCGACCCGCATGCGTTCGGGGTTCTGGTGCTGGGTGCTGAAGACCCGCAGCGCTTCAAGGCGGACATGGGAACACTCTATATCGAGCGCATCGGCGAATTGATTGCGGCTGCGCTGCTGAATCACTTATTCACATTGAATTTCTAGGGTATGAATTTCCAGCCTTTATGAACCAATCAGCCGACCTTCAAGCATCCACTGCCACGGGAGTGTGCATTGCGTTATCTGGACGATTACATTCAGCACCTTACTTTTGAACGCGGCCTGAGCGCCCTCACCTGCAAAAACTATACGCGGGATGTTGAGCTGTTTGCATCGCTGATTGAGGACGCTGATCTAAACTCCGTCAACACACAGCAAGTAAGACGCATGATCGCAATCCTGCACAGCCGCGGCTTGAGCAGCGCAAGCATCGCGCGAGCCCTTTCTGCCTGGCGCGGTTTTTATGACTATTTGATCCAGCATCAAGGGTTCACGCAAAACCCGGTCAACGGGTTGCGCGCACCCAAGGCCGCCAAGACTTTGCCGCAGGCGCTGTCTGTAGAGCAAGCCGTCAAGCTGGTAGATATTCAGGGAGACGGCATACTCGATGTACGCGACCATGCCATTCTGGAGCTGTTCTATTCATCCGGCCTGCGCCTGGCTGAGCTGGTTAACCTGGACATCGGCATGCTGGATTTTTCCGAAGGCACCGTCACCGTCACGGGCAAAGGCAATAAAACCCGCATCGTACCGCTGGGGAGCCATGCAGCGAGTGCATTACAAACCTGGCTGCAGCAACGTGCCGGCATCAACACTGACGATAAAGACCAGAACGCCGTTTTTGTGACGCGGCAAGGCCGCAGGATTACAGCGCGTGCCGTTCAATACCGCGTGAAGTCATGGGCCATCAAACAAGGCATCAACACCGACATGCACCCCCACCTGCTGCGTCACAGCTTTGCAACGCATGTCTTGCAGTCAAGCCAGGACCTGCGTGCAGTGCAGGAGATGCTGGGACATGCCAACATCAGTACTACCCAGGTTTATACGCATCTGGATTTTCACCATCTGGCAAAAATTTATGATGCAGCACACCCAAGAGCCAAGAAAAAATGACCATCTGGATTTTGGCTACCGCCGCAGCTTGCGCTGCTTAACCTGAAGGTTAGCGTTCGCCGCAACTCGCAAGCTCGTTGTCACCATCTGGCAAAAATTTATGACGCAACACACCCAAGAGCCAAGAAAAAATAGCTTGATTTGCAATAATACCCGACTAAAATACACTGTTATAATGACAGATTAACCACAACCATCTTTTCACGAATTTAAAAGGATTATCATGGAACACCAATTACCTGCATTACCTTATGCAAAAAATGCATTAGCTCCACATATTTCTGAAGAAACTTTCGAATACCACTACGGTAAACATCACCAGACTTACGTTACCAACCTGAACAACCTGATCAAAGGTACCGAGTTCGAAAATGCAGGCCTGGAAGAAATCATCAAGAAATCTGCCGGTGGCATTTACAACAACTCAGCCCAGGTCTGGAACCACACTTTCTTCTGGAACAGCATGAAACCAAACGGTGGCGGCGCTCCTGCCGGCGCATTGGCTGATGCCATTAACGCTAAATGGGGTTCATTCGATGAATTCAAAAAAGCTTTCCAGGCTTCAGCGGTCGGCAACTTCGGCTCAGGCTGGACATGGCTGGTTAAAAAAGCTGACGGTTCAGTAGATATCGTCAACATGGGCCCGGCTGGCACACCACTGACAACCGGCGACAAAGCGCTGTTGACGATCGACGTATGGGAACACGCTTACTACATCGATTACCGCAATGCACGCGCCAAATTTGTTGAAGTATTCCTGGCTTCTTTAGCTAACTGGGATTTTGCATCAGCAAATTTTGCTTAATAAGCAAGCCATGTATTAGGCGATAATAAATACGTAACTTACAAAAGCCCTGGATTCCTGATCCGGGGCTTTTTCTTTGCGTGTATTTGCATATGCAAACTGCGTTACGAGGGCGGTAACAGCGCATCCCTTGCGTAGATGCCGACAGTACCGTCAAGGTATGGCTGGACAAAGTCTGCATGGCCATGACCCAATTGCACTTTGTCACCCGGCCTGACATAGAAAATGATGCGTCCACCGGGATGTGCATCGAACCATGCTGCAAATTGATCAGCGCGCGTCACTTCCACCGCCTGTCGCAGACGTCCGGCAAACTGGTATTGACCATGATATTTGCCATCATTTGCCAGCGGCACTCCGGCATCCTGCAAGGCCTTGATTTTTGCACTGATAGGACGAATGTCGTACGCAAGCCCCGCAGTATGGATTACGGAAAAATGCAGGATCAATACCATAGCCATGCCCACCGACGCCGACAGCCAGACCTCCCGCTCCATGCCCCCGGATTTCCACATCAGGGAAACGCCGCCGCACAGCAGCAGCGCCACACCGCTCCAGGCGGGAATATGCAGCACCCACTCAGCCATCTTTGCAGAATTGTACCAATGCGGCACAAGCAGCAGCGCAAGGCCTGTCAGCATCACTGAAACGGCAACCCCTGCCCTTGCCGCACGGCCTGGTACAGTTTCCAGCTTGCCAAGCCCGTACGCGGCCAGCAAAGCGAATGCCGGAAAAATTGGCAGCAAATAATGCACCTGCTTGCCGCTGATGAAAGAAAATGCAATAAACACCGGGATTGCCCAAGCCAGGCAAAAGCGCACGCCGGTATCATCATAATGATTCCGCAACCTGCCCATTGCGCCCCAGATACCGCCCCACAACAGCCACGGGAACAGCAATATGGGCAGCAATAGGGTATACCACCAGAACGGGCGCTGATGCGCGAATGAATTCACCATGCGATCTGCAGTCTGCCCCCAGAATATTGCATGCTGATAAGCCTCACCGCCGCGCAATCCGGCAGGAATCGCCCACAGCAAGGCAATCGCCGCCCCCATGACGACTGCCCCCAGCATGCTCACGTACCAGCGGCGCCAATCCATATCCGGCCGCCTGCCCCACCACGGTGCAAGTACAGCCACCGGCAGAATCTGCAGCAGTATGGTCGGCCCTTTCGCAAGCAAGCCCAAGCCAATGGCGGCACCAACCAGCAGCCAGCCCAGCGGGCCAGGACGCTGCCAGGCCAGCAGCAGGCTCGCCATGCCTAAAAGCGTAAAAAATGCCACCATCATGTCGAACATGGTTGCCGTGGAATACATCATCCAGAGCAGGCTGCCGAATAGAATCACAGCTGCCATCCGGGCGACCATATGGCTAGCAGGCCAAAGCAGCCTGGCGACATATGAGGTCATGAAAACCGACATCAGGCTGAAAAAAAATGGTATCAGGCGCGGCCACCAGTCATTGACGCCAAAGATAGCCCAGCCCATATTCATGAACCAGAACAACAGCGGCGGCTTATCGCTGTAAGGGTGGTCATTCAGGAAAGGCACCAGGAAATCACCGCGCAGCCACATATTCCAGGCCACTGTGACGTAGCGCGTTTCATCAATAGGGATAAAATAGCGGCTGGACAGAGAAACGGCGATCAATGCAAGCCATATGAATAATATGCCAAGTGTATGACGTGAATTTATATTCATTTATACCGCTTTAACTTAAGTTATTGATAAGCATGTTACGCGCCGCCATGCATTCACCATGACCTGGATTTAATATTTTTAAGGTTATAGCATTGGCAATGCATTCTAGCAGCGTATTGTGAAAGCTATTCTACAATCAAATCCACGTGCCGATAAATCTTTAATCTACCCAGACCAAAATAGAGTTAATTTGCGGAAAAACAGCCAGGCATGACGATGCCGCTGCCTAAATAAAGGCAGGCGGCATGCTGCAGAAATCAACCTGTCGTCGTTAAATGTTCCGACTAGCGAGCATTGAAAATTTAAGGGCTGAGAACTTTAAGTAGCGGGTTAATGACCAGGACTTATTTCTTTTTCGTATTGATCTGGTTGCCTATGACGCCACCAACCGCTGCGCCGCCCACGGTGCCCAGGGCGCTGCCGCCTGTAAGCACTGCGCCGCCCACTGCACCGATGCCCGCACCTATGGCGGTGTTTTTATCGCGGGTAGACATATTGCTGCATGCTGTCACCCCCAGAAATACGATGGTCAGTAGTGAATACACAATGGTTTTTCTCATGGTCTTTTGCATGGCTTTCATTTCGATACCCTACTTTCTGTTTGTTGTACATGACTGCAGGAGTATTAAATCCTGCATCGCCACAAGTTAGAGGGGTATATATTCGTTTAGTTGCAGCACCAAGCCACGTCGCATCATCCTAGCCGGCCTTCGCCGTGTTGGTGCGCGCCGCATGCAGTTTTCTATAACTGTCGATCAGGCGGTGGTGCCTGTCCAGCCCTTCCAGTTTCATGCTGGTTGGCGTCAGCCCGAAGAAGCGCACGCTACCGTCGACTGAACCCATGACTGCATCCATGCGGGCATCACCGAACATGCGGCGGAAATTGACCTCGTAGTCGTCGAGTTCGAGGTCATCATCCAGCAACACCTCCAGCACCACATTCAAGGCCTGGTAAAACAATCCGCGCTCGACCGTGTTGTCGTTGTACTGCAGGAAGGCGCCCACCAGCTCATGCGCCTCGTCAAACTGCTGCAAGGCAAGATGAATGAGCAGCTTCAGTTCCAGCACTGTGAGCTGGCCCCAGGCCGTATTCTCGTCAAACTGGATGCCGATCAAGGTGGCAATGTCGCCGTAATCATCCAGCTCGTTATTCTCCAAACGCTCAAGCAGTGCTTCAAGACCCGTATCGTTCAGTTGATGCAGGTTCAAAATGTCAGTACGGAACAGCAGTGCTTTGTTGGTGTTATCCCAGACCAGGTCTTCAATCGGGTAGATTTCCGAATAGCCCGGCACCAGTATCCGGCAGGCAGTCGCGCCCAGCTGGTCATACACCGCCACGTAAGCTTCTTTGCCCATGGCTTCGAGTATGCCGAACAAGGTCGCGGCTTCTTCGGCATTGGAGTCTTCACCCTGGCCAGAGAAATCCCACTCCACAAAATCGTAATCCGCTCTGGCGCTGAAAAAGCGCCACGACACAATGCCGCTGGAATCAATGAAGTGTTCAACAAAGTTGTTGGGTTCAGTCACGGCTTCGCTGGCAAAGGTAGGCTGGGGCAAATCGTTCAGGCCTTCCAGGCTGCGCCCTTGCAGCAATTCCGTGAGGCTGCGTTCCAGCGCCACTTCCAGGCTTGGGTGTGCGCCGAATGAAGCAAACACGCCACCTGTACGTGGGTTCATCAAAGTGACACACATCACCGGATAGATTCCACCCAGCGATGCATCCTTGACCAGCACCGGAAAACCTTGCGCTTCCAAGCCCTGAATGCCGGCCACAATGCCTGGGTATTTCGCCAGCACTTCCTGCGGCACATCAGGCAGGGCGATCTCACCTTCAAGAATTTCGCGTTTGACCGCCCGTTCGAAAATCTCCGACAGGCACTGCACCTGCGCTTCATGCAACGTGTTGCCGGCACTCATGCCATTGCTGACATAGAGGTTTTCCACCAGGTTGGACGGGAAATACACGACCTCGCCATCCGACTGGCGTACAAACGGTAGCGAGCAGATGCCGCGTTCGGCATTACCAGAGTTTGTGTCTATCAGGTGCGAGCCGCGCAACTCGCCATCAGGGTTATAAACTTGCAGGCAGTACGCATCAAGAATCTCTTTCGGCAGCGCATCTTTGCGGCCGGGCTTGAACCAGCGCTCGTTCGGGTAATGCACGAATTCGGCATTCGCGATGTCTTCGCCCCAGAATGCACCGGCGTAGAAATGGTTGTTGCTCAGTCGCTCGATATACTCGCCCAGAGCCGACGCCAGCGCACTTTCCTTGCTTGCGCCTTTTCCGTTAGTGAAACACATCGGCGAATGTGCATCGCGGATATGCAGCGACCATACATTGGGGATGATATTACGCCAGGAAGCGATCTCGATCTTGATGCCCAGGCTCGCCAGCAACCCCGACATATTGGCAATGGTTTGCTCCAGGGGCAGGTCTTTGCCGGTGATATAGGTACTTGTTTCAGTAGCCGGGTTCACCGCCAGCAAGGCCTGCGCATCGGCATCCAGGTTTGCGACTTCTTCAATCACGAACTCTGGCCCGGTTTGCACCACTTTCTTGACCGTACAGCGGTCTATGGAGCGCAGGATGCCCACCCGGTCTTTATCGGAGATGTCTGCCGGCAGCTCGACCTGAATCTTGAAAATCTGCTGGTAGCGGTTCTCCGGATCAACGATATTGTTGTGCGAAAGGCGGATATTCTCGGTAGGGATGTTGCGCGTGTCGCAGTACAACTTCACGAAATAAGCCGCACACAGGGCCGATGATGCCAGAAAGTAATCAAAGGGGCCGGGAGCCGAGCCGTCGCCCTTATAGCGGATAGGCTGATCGGCAATCACCGTGAAGTCATCGAACTTGGCTTCAAGACGTAACTTGTCGAGAAAGTTGACCTTAATTTCCATGGGGAAGGATTCCAAAAATGCTGCAAAAAATGATGAGGGCGCTATTATCCCTCACCACGTCGATTCCGTGTAATACATCAATAATTTACACAAAACCTTTACACAAACACTGCGGATAAACCGCCAGGGAATCTTCCGGGGTGCTGCTGTTTTTATTGCCCCTGCTTATGCTGGCTGCGGCAATGACATGCTGAGCACACCCATGCACACAAGCAATTCAATCACTCCATGATGCTGGCGCGTTTTTTCTTATCGCGATGTATGAACATCAGGTTGCGTACGTATACGAAGGTGCCGGGCAACTGGCCAAGGATAATGACCGGCTCCACCCTGTGAATGCCATAAGCCAGCACGACAAGCCCGCCAATCAGGCTTAGATACCAGAAACTCTCGGGGATAACACTTTTCTGATGTTTCTCACTATGGATCCATTGCACAATGAACCGCATCATAAACATGGACTGGCCTAATAAGCCGATGACCAGCCAGATTAAATCCACTGTGTTCATGCCCGTGAAGTATTTGCCCCACTCTGAAGTAAGGTGGCTAAGGTAGTAGCCTAATCCGTGATGCATCGCTATTCCTCGCTTACTATTGGGCGTTTAGCACGGCGCAGCAGCCAGAGCATTCCGACCAGGTCAACAATGCCGACCATCAAACGATCAATCGTTCCGTATTTTGACTGGCCATGTTCCCGTGCCCGATGATGTACGGGTACGGATACCACGCTGCCTCCGCGGCGCTGAACGAGCGCAGGAAGAAACCGGTGCATATGGTCAAAATACGGCAGGTCGAGAAAAGCGTCGCGCCTGATCAGCTTCAGCCCGCAGCCGGTATCCGGGGTTGAGTCATTGAGCAGGCGTGAACGCACACCATTGGCAATGATAGAGGAAACACGTTTAATCCAGCTATCCCGCCTTGCATGGCGACGATTGCCGCCTACAAGGTCAACGCCTTCCTTCAGTGCTGCGATCAGCACTTTAATATCCCCCGGGTCATTCTGGCCATCGCCATCCATAGTGACGACCCAGTCACCTCTTGCCGCTTTCACCCCGGTACGCAGCGCCGTGCTCTGGCCGCAGCTTTTTGCATGGTGAATCACCCTGAGCCTGCTGCTTTGTGATCTGGCTTCAGCCAGACGGCTTGCCGTATCATCCGTACTGCCATCATTCACATATACGATTTCAAAATTCACTGTTGCGGCCAATGCCTGCTCTATTTCCTGAATCAAAGGCACGATGTTTTCCGCTTCGTTATGCACGGGGATCACAACACTAAGTAAATTGATAGGTTCATTCATGTTCTGCACTCATAAAATTATTAAAAACATCTCACTGCCACGCAACGATATAGCTACTTTCATCACGGCATCATACTCTCTGCAATACCGATTCAGTGACAAGCCGAACCGAAGCCGAACACGGCCAACCTGCCGTTTTTCTTAAGGTAGGGCTTGAACTCTTTCACCAGACACTTTGCCTGCGGCTGGATCCTGGCAATATGCGAATCTTCAACCAGCAGCAGTGCATTACTTGCTTTCAGCGATTCAAGCTTTGCATCGTCAACGACTGGGATATTGCGGTTGGCATAATAAATCAGCCTTTCATCCAACTCTGCATAGCCGTAAACCTGGGTATTATCCGCATTCGCGGCGAACCAGTCTTTGATTAATGGCAAAGCTTCATAGCGGTAATGAAACATCCTGGCTTCTGCAACAGCGTAAAAAGCGGCATAACCCGCCGGCAGCAGGATACCGGCAATAAGCAGGCACCGCCGCAGGCGCGGGCCGGCATTAGCAAGCAACTCTCCCAGCCGGCTGCCGAGCAGAACAGCCAACAGGGGATAAACCGGCAGCAGATATTTGGCATGCTTATCGCTGAACGCCGTATAGATCAGGAAAGGCACAATAAACGCAATGCACAGGGAAAGCGTCACCGTGTTTGTTTTCCAGCGACGCCATACGGCAAGCGGCGCAATCAGCAACAGTAAACTCGCAGGGAAGAAATCTCCAACCAGCCATAACAGGTAGTTATAGACAGGCTCTCCCGCCGTGCCGTAAACCTTGTTGACCATATCCTTATGCACGGTCGCACCCCAGATGTCGACCCCCATATGCCAGGTGACCGCCACATACCATGAAGCACCCACCAGCAGGAAAATAAGCCAGCCCAGCGGGTCACGCAGGGCCTGCCACTGGCGCGGCTGGCGCTGGTACAAGGCGTCAATCAGAAGCGGCAGGGTGACGAACAAAAGCGCTATCGGGCCTTTTGCCAGCACAGCGGCACCCAGCAGGAAATAACTCAGCAGCAGCCACTGGCGGCCGGCATTTTCGTGCGTGTATTTCAACGCAGACAACAGCGCGCTGAAACAAAGTGCCGCTAACAGCATTTCGATGCCCGCCCTGCGGCCAAGCATCGCAAATCCTGCATTTGCGATCAGCAGTTGCAGCGTAAACAGGGCTGACCAGGCGCCAAATTGACGCAGCGCATAACGGTAAGCCAGAAGCGCAATCACCGCTGCAGATAATGCTGACGGAATACGCACAGTCCATTCAGTCACCGCACCGGACAGATAAGAGGCTGCGGCGGCAGCCCAATAGATCAAAGGGGGTTTGGTGATATAAAGCTCGCCATTCAGCTTAGGCAACAGCCAATCGCCGTCGGCGATCATATTGGCAGCCGGCACGGCACGGCGGGCTTCGTTAAAGGTCAGCAGGGGCAGATCACCCAAGCCCCAGAAAAAGACCAGTGCCCCGAGCAGCAACGTCAGCGACAGCAGTATGACAAACAAAGGCTCCCGATATACATCGGCATGCTGTGGTTTCATTGATCCAATTCCTTTACGCAACTTGTCCCCAGACCGGTGCAGCTCCTGTCGGTTTCATCGTGTTATCGGGGTTGATTGGAGTGTAATAAACGGAGCGAGAAGGTTCATGCAGGGCGGCAAAGGGAATAACAGGCACCGCAAACAGCAGCGCTGGCATTAACTTTTGCTTATCAAGCATGGCAGAAAACCCGGTCAGTAGATTTTTTATCATTTTTTTGGTAACAAACATGGGTTAGAGTGATATATATGCGGATTATAATAAACCAAATTAAGTGGATTTATAGGGCTCGTTCCATGAAAATCTCAATCGGCAGTTCATGATGAATGAGCATCCACAGCGTGTGATCAGTGCAATTGTCCATGCTGCACGTTACAACTTTATTGCCAAAGCAATAACAAGGCCAACTCTTGGCAATATTACTGCAAAGGGCGACATGCGAAATTTATTCGGGAGTGATTAATTGAAAGTTCTTGTAACCGGGGCAGCAGGTTTTATCGGCATGCATGTTGCCCGCATCCTGCTGGATCGTGGCGACGAAGTCATCGGCATTGATAACCTGAACGACTATTACCTGCCCCAGCTCAAGCAAGACCGCCTTGCACAACTGCGGGACCATGCGCATTTCAGATTTGTTGAAATGGATATCTCGGATACCGACGCCATCAACCAGCTGTTCAAATCCGAAAACTTCCAGCGCGTCATTCACCTGGCAGCCCAGGCTGGCGTACGCTACTCCCTGAGCAATCCATCGGCATACATCCAGTCCAACCTGCTTGGTTTCGGCAACATGCTTGAGGCTTGCCAGAAGAACCGGATCGAACACCTGGTTTATGCAAGCTCGTCCAGTGTTTACGGCAGCAACAGCAATATGCCCTTCTCGGTACATGATAACGTAGACCACCCTTGCAGCCTTTACGCTGCAACCAAGAAGGCCAATGAGCTCATGGCGCATGCCTACAGCCATCTGTATGCACTGCCTACAACCGGATTACGCTACTTTACGGTATATGGCCCGTGGGGGCGGCCGGACATGTCGCCCTGGCTGTTCACATCGGCCATACTGGAAGGCAGGCCGATCAATATCTTCAACCATGGCGACATGCTGCGCGACTTTACCTACATAGATGATATTGCAGCCGGTACCGTAAAGGCGATGGACCGTATCGCGCAACCCAACCCGGGGTTCGACACCGCAAATCCTGACCCAGCCTCCAGCACGGCGCCCTACCGGATATACAACATCGGTAACCAGCAGCCGGTAAAACTGATGACATTTATTGAAATCCTGGAAAAAAACCTAGGCATGCAGGCAATCAAGAATTTCATGCCCATGCAGGCAGGTGACGTACTTGCGACCTGTGCAGATGTAGATGACCTGAAACGGGATGTTGGCTACGAACCCAGCACCAGGCTGGAAGACGGCCTGCGAAACTGGGTTGAATGGTATCGCACGACACATTACTGATTTTTTGGTGATAGCCAGCATCATTGCAAACGCTCATCAACAGCCTGCGCCAGGGCGCTGCCATTGAACCCGCTGCTGATTTATGCGCAAATTTTGTATGAATCCCGGGCTCAGCTGGGTGAAACCATTCAAAATTTGCATGGTGCCATACACGGGATATCCAGCATTCGCATTAGAATCAACCACTTAATAAATGGGAACGTAATTTGCAACCTATTGTTCTGCGAATAACAGAATAGTAAACGTCCCTGAAATGCCATTAAACCCAAGCAGCCTGACTAAAGATTCAGTCCTGAATATTTTTAAAACTTCACAAGTACCTGTCATTTTACTGGTAACGGTATTTATCATGCTGACAGGTAACCACGCCCTGTTCAAAGGCATTTTCAAAATATATCCGCTCACGGTCGCGAACGCCCCTTTCCTCACTTCACTTGCTTTATTCTTCACAGCGCTGACCGCAATGTTCTTTCTGGCGGTCTGCCATGGCAAGGCAACAAGGTGGGTACTGGCTTTGTTCCTGGTGATCGCATCGCAATCAGCATACTATATGGATCACTTTGGCGTGATCATTGACACCGTCATGATCGACAATGTGATGCAGACGAATGCACATGAGTTTGCCGGCCTGATCACGCCGGCCCTGATCATGAACACGATACTCTTTGGGTTGATACCTGCCTCCCTGGTGCTTAAATTCACCCCCCGCATGACAGATGCCAGGCTGGAAACCAAAGCCCGGGTACGTGCACTGGCTTTGTCTTTCATATTGATTATTCTGCTCATCGTGCCTTTTATTGCGGGTTACACTTCTTTCATCCGCGAGCACAAGATCGTAAGGTTTTCGGCAAACCCCACCTATACAAGCTATTCAGCGATCAAGTATGTGACCCAGCAATTCAGCATTTCAAAAAACACGGTACTCCACAAGACTGCTGAAGATGCCGTTCTGTTAGACCCGCCCACCAGCAAGAAAGAACTCATCATCATGGTAGTGGGAGAAACCGCCCGCGCAGACCGCTTCTCCCTGAATGGCTATCACAGGGACACCAACCCGCTGCTCGCCAAGGAAAATATCGTCAACCTGAGCAATGTCACCGCATGCGGCACATCAACAAGCGTTTCGGTTCCATGCATGTTCTCATCATTAGGCCGCAACAAATACGATAAGGAAACGGCGCTTGAACAGGAAAATATCCTGGATGTGCTTGCCAAGAACGGCATTGAAATCTTGTGGCGGGACAACAACTCGGATTCCAAAGGCGTCGCCACCAGAATGGTGTATGAAGATTTTAAAACGCCTACCCACAACCCTGTGTGTGAAGGTGAATGCAGGGATATCGGCATGCTGAGCGGATTGGACAAGTACATCGCATCCCATAAAGATAAGGATATGCTGATTGTGCTGCATCAGATGGGCAACCACGGCCCCGAATATTACAGAAGGTATCCAAAAGAATTTGAACGCTTCAAGCCAGCCTGCCAGACAGGCGAACTGAGGGACTGCACGCAGCAGGAGGTGAATAATGCCTACGACAATGCAATTCTGTATACAGATTATTTCCTGTCGGAAGTCATTCATTTCCTGAAGAAATATGACGATCATTATGAGACTGCCATGCTCTATGTGGCGGACCATGGCGAATCTCTCGGCGAGCACGGTATTTATTTACATGCCGCGCCATATATCATCGCGCCGAAAGAGCAGACGCACGTGCCTGCGATTCTCTGGATGGGTCAGAATTTTGAATATCAGGCAAAAGACCTGACGCCATACAAAGACTACGCATTCAGCCATGATGACGTATTCTGCACGCTGCTCGTGGCTTATGAGATCGAATCCAAGACCTGTGCAGCCAAAAATGGCCTGCTCGCAAGAAACCACAACCTGAAATCTTATGCCGGCAACTTAAACACACCTGTGCCTGTCCCCGCTGTTTCGCTTGCGGACAGGCCTCAGAAACCTATCTGATTCGAACAGTGCTGAACCGGGCTTTGGAACGGCGCTTGTAAAATCAAGCAGTTTTATCGTGCAGATTAAAACCATATCGCTGTCAATCATATGGTTTTGAATGCGCTGGCGCTGAATCAGGTCACCCTGAATTTGAGCATCGTGAAAACTTCCGCCTGCACCAGCCATAAACCGCTTGCCTGCTGCAGCCATTTTGCCGCATACACGCCACCCGCTATGACGGTCTGCTGCCCCGCCGTGTACTTGCCTGCCCAATAGCCATGCTCTTGGGCAGCGCCTGACTGCCCATTCAGGCGAACGGCCTTCGTGTGCCTTCGGTAAACCACAACTGGATCCTGCGCAAAGGTATCGTGCCAGCGCTTGCGCTGCTCCTCAATGCCGTGAGACTGAAGCCCGCGCGCTGTCACTACATGGTAATCCTGCGTAAGAAATGTACAGATTTCATCCGCATTGCGCCGCAATATTGCCTCGTTATATCGCTGGCGTGCAGCCTTGATTGAAGTGATGTACTCAGATGGATGCAATCGACTCATGGTATCGACTCATGGTACAGTTCCCTGGCGGGTCATTTTTCGCATACTGAACCTGCATACGTTACAGGCTGCGCGCATGGTGCGCACAGCCTGCGATGCATTCCAGACAGATGGTTAAATCGTTTTAGAATGTACGTTTGATATAACCGATAAAGCGGTCATTACCGGTTTCCCAGCCTTTGGCATCCACATACCAGCTGTCACTGGCATTGGTCGTGGTGTAGTTGACACCAGCGTTCCAGCCTGTCGTGCCGGCAATCGAGAAGTCTTTGTTGACGCCTACCAGCCAGTCCGTGTAGTTGGCCTGTGAGTAGTTATGTACCGTCTGGCGGCCTACATGCAAAGCCAGGTTCAGGTCCGCGACCGGGAGTTTGTAGTTGAAGTTGAGTTCCGTGTAGCCGGATCCGCGTGTGTCTCCGTTGCCAAGCAGTCTGTCGTTGAGGCCGAAGAAGTTGGTGACGGCATAGGAGTGCTTGAGCGTGAAGTATTTGTAGGTCAGCGCTGCATTCAGTTCGGTGGTGTTAGGTGAGCCGCCTTTGTTGGCTGTGCCGGCACCTGGGTGGTTGCTGTCCGGGTAGAAGAACTGCAGGAAGCCGACGTTGATGCTGAGGTCATCAGTCAATGGACGCAGGTAGCCGCCATAGACGTCGACTTCTACCGTGTTGCCGTAGAGGGCTTCATTATTGACATTAGTACCCCAGACGCCGAGGTAGAAGCCGCTGCTATGTGAGTAGTCAATGCCGCCTTGGACTGCGCCGCGTTCTTTAGTATAGGAAATGCCGCGGAACGTGTAGTCGGTGAAGAAACCGATGTTGGTGGTCAAGGTGTGCGGTGACGCTGGCGCTGCTGCCGGTGCCGCGGCTTCTTCCGCTGCGTTGGCAAGTGGCACGCTCAATACGGATGACAATAAACCGGCCAGTAAAACTGGCTTCATAAAAGTACTCATTAGACCCCCTTAAGTTAATCAAAAATTAATAATATTTACCCAAATTAAACAATAACATAAATCATTCAATTTATTCATAAAATTAAATTAAATTTAACATTGTGAAATAAGTGGTGTGGCAAACCTGCAACAAAGCCTGGGCCGTCACACACGCGACGGCAGGCAGCTAATTTTGCCGCTGGGCTGCCAGGCAATCAGCCTGCGCTGAAAGCGACAAACTCACTGACCTCAAGCCCGAAACCGGCCATGCTTGGCATCTTGCGCGGCTCTGCCATCAGCCGCATTTTCACTACGCCCAGGTCACGGAGTATCTGTGCACCGATGCCGTAATCCTTAAGTGTGTGCTGGTGACTCACAGCCTGGTCTGCCGATTTGATGGCATGCACGACATCTTCGCTTTTTTCTTCGCGCCTCAGCATGACAATGATGCCGGCACCTTCTGCGCTGATCAGCCGCATGGCATGAGACAGGCTCCAGCTATGGCCTTTGCTGCTGGCATCCAGCAGATCGAACACCGATAAAGGTTCATGCACACGTACCAGCAGGCTGTCATGGGCGGAAACATCTCCTTTTACCAGCGCCAGATGCGTTGCACCGGTAGTCGAGTCATGGAATGCGATTAGATTGAATGCGCCATAAGCGGTCTCGATGACGCGTTCCGCAACGCGCTTCACCAGACGTTCAGTCTGATTGCGGTAGTTAATAAGGTCGGCAATCGTGCCTACCTTCAGTTCATGTTCTGCCGCAAATTTCAGCAGGTCCGGCAAGCGTGCCATTTCGCCGTTGTCTTTAAGGATCTCGCAAATCACGGATGTAGGTTCAAGGCCGGCCAGCTTGGCAATGTCACAACCGGCTTCGGTATGCCCGGCCCTGACCATGACCCCGCCATTCTGTGCGATCAGGGGGAATACATGGCCCGGACTGACAATATCCACAGACCTGGCATTGGCACTGACCGCCACCTGGATCGTGTGCGCCCTGTCTGCAGCGGATATACCGGTTGTCACGCCCTCGGCGGCTTCTATCGACACGGTGAAATTAGTCCCCATCTGCGTACCGTTCTTTTGCACCATAGGCTTGAGATTGAGCTGCTTTGCGCGCCCCTCGGTCAGCGTCAGGCAGATCAGGCCGCGGCCATGTTTGGCCATAAAGTTAATGTCGGTCGGCGTAACGAACTGCGCCGCCATGACCAGGTCACCTTCGTTCTCGCGGTCTTCATCGTCAAGCAGCACAACCATGCGGCCCTGCCGCATTTCCTCGATGATTTCGGCAATCGGGCTAATGCTCACAGGGGTCGTTTCAAGCAAGCAAAATGCAACCTTTGCCTGGGGTGCCGTCGCCCGGGGTACTATTGCCTGGGCTGGCTCATTCAACTTGAACTCAACGAGGTTGCTCATGATTTACTCACTGTAGATACATGCGTATGCAGAATGGTTGTGAATGGATTCAAAGTTCTCACATTCGACGATGTAGTTTTTAATGCGTGGTTCACGATTAAAGGCGCCGGCAATATCCCGTACCATATCTTCAACAAATTTCGGGTTATCGTAAGCGCGTTCGGTCACATATTTTTCATCAGGCCGCTTGAGAAGGCCATAAAGCTCTGATGATGCCTGCGCCTCCACCAGCATGATGATGTCTTCTATCCACATCAGCTCCTGCATCGAGACCGTCACCGTCACATGTGAGCGCTGGTTATGTGCGCCGTATGCAGAGATTTTTTTTGAACACGGGCAAAGGCTGGTGACCGGTATCAGTACTTTCACCTTAATGTCATGCCGGCCATGATTGATTTCACAGATAAAACTTACTTCATAATCCAGCAGGCTCTTAACGCCGGAAACGGGTGCGGATTTATTGATGAAATAGGGGAATGTCATCTCTATATGGCCGGATTCCGCCTCAAGCCGGCTAGCCACTTCATTCAGGATCACCTGGATGTTTTCCAATGAGACTTCAATCTCTTTCTCATTCAATATTTCGAGAAAGCGCGACATGTGCGTGCCTTTCAAATGCTGCGGCAGATGCACGTACATATTGAACATGGCTACCGTGTGCTGAACCCCGCCGGTTTTATCCTTTACGGTCACCGGGTGACGTATGGCTTTGATTCCAACGCGGTCAATCGCGATCTGGCGCGTATCGGCCAGGTTTTGTACATCCAGAATTGAGAGATTTACCGGCAAGTTCATATTGTTAGCCCATCTTTAATAATGATTCAGTTTCAAAATCTTAAAATTAATACCGCAGCCGCAATATTGCCGCGTTGAGCGACTATTTCATTGATGAAAGCACGTATCAGCCATGCAGCCTGGCATTGGCTATCCATCGTGCATAAACATTGCTCGCCAGATCATTCAACCTGGCAATGCGATTTTCGATATCTGACAGAATCTGCTGTTTGGACATGACGGATTCAGTCATCGACATTTCATCGAGATCATCCTTGCTGTCTTCACACCACTTCCTGACCAAGGCCTCGGTCATTTCAATATGACATTGAAAGCCTATGTGCAAGCCATTAAACACGAAAGCCTGGTTTGCGCAGTACTTACTGCGCATGGCATGCTGTGCGCCTGCTGGCAGGCTGTAGGTCTGGTAATGCCAGTGGAAAACATCGAATTTCTCCAGGCCGCCGAACCATTCTGAAGCAATCGCGGCATCATCAACCGCCACTTCGCCCCAGCCGACTTCCCAGCAGTCATTGTCGGTCACGTCTGCGCCCAGGGCTTTTGCCAGGAACTGTCCGCCCAGGCAGTGGCCAACCACCGGCACATCGGCAGCAACCGCTGACTGGATAAACTTGATAATCGGTTCACGCCAGCTGAGGTCATCATTCACACTCATCGGGCCGCCCATCATTGCGACTGCGGCAACCTCTGCATTAAACGCAGGCACTGCCTGGCCTTCATCCAGCTTGATCAATTGCCAGGGAATTTCACGCGCATTCAGGAATGTCTGCAGATACCCTGGCTCCTCTGTTCGAGAGAACCTGAAAACTAAAACCGATTGCATGTAGAATCAGCCTTTAGCGAGTGGCTGGTCATTGCGCTTGGATATTTCCAGGCGATATTTGGCCCAGTAGTAAGCGTCGATGACCGAGATTGCATAAATAAAGATGCCGCCCGCCAGCCTGCCTGCCCATGACCGCTCCGGCTCCGCCAGGTTGAAGGTGATCAAGCCAAGGATGATCATGAAACATGCCATCAGGAAGCCTTTTTTAGGCGTGTTATTGACCACTTGCCCCATGCCGGGGAGAAAAATGGCGATCAGCAATACATAGACAGGGCCCAGAGGCCTGTTGTTTTGCGCTGCATGAGTTGCGGTAGTTTTCATCATTGACCTTATTAAATGACAGCATTTTCCAGATTGCGCCTGATTGCGACAGCCTTTTTCAAAAGGCTCTCTACGATGTCTTTGCTTACCGGCGCGTTGTTATATACAGCATTGCGCATGAGCAGATATTCTCCGCGCTCACCCTGTTTTATCATATAAGTTAACCTTGTCATGTCTGGCGTCACCAGCAGCTCTTTCATTTTTGTATCAGAAAACAATTCGGGTACATCATTGTCCAGCAACGCCAGATCCACTGGCTGTTTCAGGTACTTCAATATGGCATGCTGCGGCCATTGCGCAGGGATTTCCATACTGCCATCCCACTGCCAGGAAGGGCTGTAGAACTCGTTGTTTGCTGGTCTTGCAATAAAATCCAGAGTACCGTGACTTGGATGGTTGGCCGCCACCTTGATCAGCAGCCATAACGGCGGAATCTTTCTCCAGCCTAATGTATCTTCAACCACACTGAGCTGCACCTTGAAACCGGCATAATTCCCGTACAGAACCGGCAGGTTAGCCTTATCCCAACTGGATTGCGGCTCTTGCAGCAGTGCATCACACTCATCAAATACGCTACTGCGCGCCTGTTTTTTAGAAGTAACGTCTTGACGATATTTACGGGTCATGATGATGATCATCATGATGAGCAGAACAGATACCGCGATATTCATTTGAACCTCACATATGGCAGCGGCCTGAGGCCGCTGCCAGTTTTGTTTAAAAGCTCAATATTTTAAACCAATGACCGGTTAATACCCTCTGGGGCGTGGCCATGGCATTGTGAACTGGTCTGCACGTTTCACGAATTTGTACCTGCGTACTACGAACCAGATGGATGCCAGGATATAGAACGCCATGATAGATAACAGTGACGCGCCATAACCGAGGAAGGTCGCAAAATAGGTTGCGCAGCACAAGGTCAGCAATGTAATTGCCGGAATCGGGTGGAAAGGATGGATGTAACCTCTATGTATCGTACCCAATGGCCACATTTTTCTGAACTTGATCATATTGAAGGTCATGAATGTATAGCCAAGCAAGCCTGACAGGATAGAGAAGGTAATCACCTGGTCCAGCAAACCTGTGAAAGCAAATGAGATGGCGATTGGCACTAAAAACAGCACAGCGCGATAAGGCGTACGGTATTTCGGATGGATCGCTCCAAAAAACACCGGCATGTAACGATCACGTGCCAATGAAAACCATGCGCGTGATGCATCATTGATACAGCCATTTGCCGAAGCCGTTGCCGCGAAAGCCGTTGCAATAAACAGCATCAACTGCAGCTGTGTACTGCCGAGCAATGTGGCCGCATCATACATCGGGGTTACGGCCTGACCCAGGTATTGCCAGGGCATTAGACCGGTAGCCACGAACCAGGTGATCGTTGCCGCCACCAGCAAGGTCATGATGCCGCCCATGGTACCCAAAGGAATGGAACGTCCGGCAGAGCGCACTTCTTCAGCAGCCTGGCATGTACCCTCGATACCAAGGTAATACCACATGCCGAATTGCAGGGAAGCGATGACGCCGATCCAGCCATAAGGCAAGTCGGTGAGCAGACCGGCGTGCTGCAGCACAGTACCTTCGCTCAAAGGATCCACTGCAAAAAACAGTACGATCAATGACAGGAAAGCAAGGAAAGTAATCACCAGGTTAAGCGTCAGTGTCGCAAATACCCCCCGGTAGTTGAGCCAGGCCAGGAACGCAACCGTCAGCACCACAAAGGGCTTGGTATCCAGGTTGGCATACCCCATGACCTCGGCACCGGATTTCATCAGGTCGCCAACCACCAGTGCATCCGCAGCACATAGCATGGTATACGCCATCACCAGGTACAAGCCGACATTGAAGGCCATGAGAGGGCCAACAATATGCTTGGCCTGCGTGTATTGTCCGCCGGCAGCGGCTACCGTGGAGGTCACTTCAGAGTCGATCATCGCGACACAGGTGTAAAGCAGGCCGATCACCCAGCATGCAATCAGTGAGGCATAAGCGCCGCCCTTGCCCACGGTAAAGTTCCAGCCCATGAACTCGCCTACCAGAACGATACCTACGCCCAACGCCCATATATGAAAGGGGTTGAGCACTTTGAGCATGGCAATTGGCTTATTGCCCGCGCCCGTTATTTTTTCGGTTGCCATTATACGTTCCCCTCTTCGAGATGCGTGCCGTGAACCACATCGTCTTCGGCACCTTCGCGTGAACTCATTAAATACTCTTCGTCATACTGTGAAGAAATCATAAATGCATCTACCACCATCCACACCAGCATCACAGCTGACGCACTCCAGGCGGCATAAACCAGAATATCCCAGAACTCCATAGTTGATCTCCTTTGCTTAAAAGCAATCTTATATTTTATTTATTATCGAATTTTTCTGCGATGACCTCACGGTATTGCTTATCAGACACTTTCAGCATGAAGATGAAATAGCCAGCAACAACGGCAATCGTTATCAGCAGCATTAAAGGGTCTATCGTGTAGTCAAAACGACTGTTGATTAAAGTGGCTGCTTTTTCCGGGTCGTAACCCAGTTTTACCCATTGGGCCTGCTGCACTGCATTTTGCCCTAATGATTCCCAGGTAGCTTTCACGGCGTGGGTTGCAGCTTCAGCCGCAGCTTCAGCCTTAGCCTCAGCCTTGAACAGCAGAGGAATCATCAAACTGGCATACACCAGAACCAACACTAGAATCGTGTCAAAGATCTGACCAAACATGCTCTGTTTAGGTGGGGTATAGTTTCTTTTCATAATGTTGTCCTAGTGTTGTTTTTTGGCAGCCCGGTTAAGATCCAGGTGCTTGATATCCAGGCTGTAGATAAATTCCTTATCTTCTTTAAAGTGCCTGGTCATTGCAAAAACTGAAGCTGAGTTAAACAACAGCAACATAGCACTAGCCACATAAAGCACTAGCCGGATGTTTGGCTCCTGAACGATACTCAGAATTGAGGCCAATACAAAAATCACCACTGCACACAACAATGCAACATCGAACCAAGCCATAAAACAGTCACGCAGGTACATCTCGTTCATTCTTTTATCTATATTATTTCTCATTACGCTGCTCCTATCCCTTGTAAAATGGTAAATCAGTGTATTAGTGAACTAGTCACCAGAATGGAAGACATAAAAAATAGCGGCAAGGAAATGCCGTATAAGCGGTTCTGACAGCCCCTTGTTTTGATAACAAGCAGTTTGGCTGTAAGCATTTTGAAAACTCAGGACTTGCGATCACAGCTTTAAGAAAGCTGCGTGCATATAACTTCTGCAAATAAAAATAGAGGGTATGCGCATTAAGTATGAATGTTCTTCTTACCTTATTCCGGTCGTTGGAAGTGAAACCCGTATTCAAGCAAAATGAACCATTCATTGCGCATACCCTCATAAAACCCAAAAAGATATTTGGGGGGGAAATACTTAAACTAATCTAGAATTTTGTAACTCCTGGAATCCAGCTAGTACCAGCTAATGGCACTTGTGCCATGGCTGAAGCCTCAATCGTCAGCGCTACCAAATCTTCAGGTTCAAGATTATGCAGGTGTGACTTACCGCAAGCACGTGCCACCACTTGGGCTTCCATCGTCATGACTGCAATGTAGTTCGCCAGGCGGTGACCTGCCTTGACTGGATCCACGCGCTTCATCAACTCAGGATCTTGCGTAGTGATACCGGCAGGGTCTTTACCTTCATGCCAGTCGTCGTACGCACCCGCTGTTGAGCCGAGTTTTTGGTACTCTTCTTCAAGATGCGGATCATTGTCACCAAGGGCGATCAACGCTGCTGTACCGATTGCAACCGCATCAGCACCCAATGCAATCGCTTTGGCCACATCGGCACCGTTGCGGATACCGCCGGAAACGATCAGCTGCACGCTGTCTTTACCATTACGGTAAACACCTAAATCCTGTAATGCTTTAACAGCAGGACGGATCGCAGACAGGATAGGCAGGCCCACGTGCTCGATGAACACTTCCTGTGTCGCCGCAGTACCGCCTTGCATACCGTCCAGCACCACTACGTCTGCACCGGCTTTCACTGCAAGCGCTACGTCAAAGTAAGGACGGGTCGCACCGATTTTTACGTAGATCGGTTTTTCCCAGTCAGTGATTTCACGGATTTCCGCGATCTTGATCTCCAGGTCATCAGGACCAGTCCAGTCAGGATGGCGGCAAGATGAACGCTGATCGATACCTTCTGGCAAACAACGCATTTTTGCTACGCGTTTAGTGATTTTCTGGCCCAGCAGCATACCGCCGCCGCCTGGTTTCGCACCTTGACCAACCACCAGCTCAATAGCATCGGCTTTGCGCAGGTCATCAGGGTTCATACCGTAGCGTGATGGCAGGTATTGATACACCAATGTCGTTGAATGACCACGCTCTTCCGGTGTCATACCACCGTCACCTGTCGTGGTGCTGGTGCCGGCTGCTGTCGCGCCGCGGCCTAATGACTCTTTAGCCGGGCCTGATAAGGAACCGAAGCTCATGCCGGCGATCGTCACCGGTGTTTTCAGGTGGATCGGTTTCTTGGCATGGCGTGTACCCAGGATCACATCGGTACCGCATTTTTCACGGTAGCCCTCTAACGGGTAGCGGCTGACTGATGCGCCGAGGAACAGCAGATCATCGAAGTGCGGCAACTTGCGTTTAGAGCCTGCACCGCGGATATCGTAAATACCCGTGGCAGCTGCACGTCTGATTTCTGAATTGGTGTACTCATCAAACGTAGCCGAGTAACGCGGTTTAGTTTGCGGCGTTTTATGTACTGTTTCTTTTGATTTATCGTCACTCATTTTAATAAGCTCCTGCGTTATCGACATGGAAGTGGTAAAGCGTACGTGCAGAACCATACTGTTTAAAGCTATCCGGGTTCACATCCGAGTGACCTGATTTAGCCAATAAGTCTGCCAGGATTTTTCTATCTTCTGGGCTAGTGGTTTTCTCTTCGCAATCCGCACCAAGGCTCTTGACCGTACCGCGAACAAAAATCTTGGCTTCGTAGATTGAGTCACCCAGGCCTTCACCTGCATCACCCAGGATCACCAGGTTGCCGGCTTGCGCCATGAAAGCTGAGAAACTGCCTACAGAGCCGCCTACAACAACGTCAGCGCCTTTCAGGGCGATCGCCGTGCGCAAGCCTGCATCGCCATCAATCACCAGCAGGCCGCCATTCGCGGTCGCTGCGGCTGCATTCGATGCAAAGCCTTTGACATGCACGACACCTGACATCATGTTTTCAGCGACGCCGCTACCGGCGCTGCCTTCGATGGTCACTTTAGCCAGCTGGTTCATACCGGCAGCATAGTAGCCTGCGTGGCCTTTAATCGTGACATGCACATCTGATTTAAGACCTACTGCGATGTTATGCGCGCCGTTAGGGTTCTCAATCACGACTGATTTACCGTCAAGCAGGCTTGCATCACCATGCAGGAACTGATTCACTTCGCGCAATGGCTTAGCATCTAAGTCAAATTTTAAAGTTTCCATACATACATCTCCTTAGGTGAAGGTTCGAATACCTTAGCGTTTTTAATATCTGGCAAGTGTGCCAATGAACGGAACTCTGAAGCGATAGCCACATAGTCATCATGTTCAGCGATAATTGCCGGTTTGCAACCGAATGGGTCGCGCACCAGAGCCAACTGGTTGCTGGTACCCATCAACAAGGTATAAAAGCCATCCAGTTCTTCGAAGCCGTGGTTCAGAGCTGTTTCCAGGTCATCACCTTCACGCATGCGCCATTGCAGGAAACGGCATGCTGCTTCAGTGTCGTTGTCAGTTTCAAACTCGATGCCTTCATACTGCAATTTACGACGCAGGCTGTTAGCGTTTGAAAGTGAGCCGTTATGTACCAGGCACCAGTCTTCGCCCGCTGTGAAAGGGTGCGCGTGAGCTGGCGTAATCGCTGACTCTGTTGCCATACGTGTATGGCCGACAAGGTGCGTACCTTTAAAGTTTTTAAAGTCGTAGCGCTCAGCAACCTGGGCTGGCGTACCAACGTCTTTATAGATATCCATCAACTGGCCTACTGACAGCAGGTGCAATTGTGGGTAATGTTCTTTCAACCAGATCTTGACTGTTTCCGGTTCCAGAGTCGTTGTTAAAACAGCGTGGTTAACTTTTGGCTCTACCTTGGCTTTAATGCTCAGGTGTTTTTCGAAATCATGACCCAGCTTAGTCCAGTTGAAATCAGCAGTACCTGAGTACAGGCTGAATTTTCTTTCATTCGCTGCAACCGATGGGCCAAACATCGCTAAACCTGCAGAGTCTGGTCCGCGCTCTGTCATGCCAATTAACATTGGCAGCATAAGCTCACCGATTGAGTCACGCATTTTTGGATTTCTAACCAATAATCCTACAATTCCACACATACTTTTCTCCTTACAAATAAAGTTAAACCAATCAATATAGTCAAACCCTGCTCTTCAATTAAATTAGAAGAAATCTACGTACCTGTTGATTTCCCAATCTGAAACATGACGTTGATACTCCATTGATTCTGCACGCTTGATCTTGATGAACTCTTCTGACAAAGAGTCACCCAGTGCATCTCTAATCACCTTATCGCTTTCAAGCTCGTTAATCGCTTCATTCAAGCTTTGCGGCAATATGCCGATGCCTTGTTCACGCATCTGCGTCGGTGTTAAATCGTATAAGTTGTTGGCATGGCCGCCACCTGGATGCAATTCACGCTTAACGCCATCAAGGCCGGCTGCAATCACTGCCGCAGTCGCCAGGTATGGGTTGCAGCTACCATCCGGCAGGCGCAGCTCAAGGCGGCCATATGGAATACGTACCATTGTTGAACGGTTGTTATTGCCATATGAGATATAAGCCGGTGCCCATGTTGAACCTGTCAGTGACTGGCTGACCACCAGGCGCTTATAGGAGTTAACGGTTGGGCAGGCCAGTGCCGTAATGGCAGGCGCATGTGTAAGAACACCGCCCATGAAGTGGTACGCCAGTTTTGACAAACCGTGGCCGGTTGGGTCGGAGTCATCATGGAACAGGCTCTTCTTGCCATCACCGATCGACATGTGCATATGCATGCCATTGCCTGGGCGGTTGCCGAAAGGTTTAGGCATGAATGAACAGATCATGCCCAGCTCATTGGCAATATGGCTGGCTGCCATCTTGAACATGAGATAATCATCTGCACTTTTCATGCAGTCAGCATAGGTGTAGTTGATCTCAAACTGACCGTTTGCATCTTCATGGTCGATCTGATAGATATCCAGGCCTGCTGCAATCAAGGTCTCTGTCAGGCGCTCCAGGAAGGCAGACTGCTTGGTCAAAGAATCCAGCCTTCTTTCGCCAGACGGTCTGTCTGCGCTTTAAGTACCACGCGTGAATCGTGACAGTAAGGCTTGCCCTCCACATGACCATCACAGATGATACGGGCATAACCAGGCTGCCATGGCATCAGCGTCAGGGTTGATAAATCACCTACTGCCATGTAATCCGGGCCATTAGGCGCAATGCCCATACCCCAGATCGCGCCGCCGGCAAAACCAGCGCCGTCTTTCAGAATGGAACCTATATGTTCAGCCGGTACCGACTTAACTTTAGCAACGCCATGAATATCAACAAACTGCGCCAATATATATTTGACATTGTTATCTTTTAAAAACTTCTTTGCTTCATCTAACGTTTTCATCTACTTCTCCCTGAAATGCAAGTATTCACATTTATGAAAAATATTTCTGAATCTCTAATAAGCCATATCCACTATTTACCGGCCTTGATTTTATAAGCACCAAGTATTCATTTTTGATATCTAGCAGACACCACTAAGTCTGATAACAAGCAAGTCCAACTGCCCCGCCACCTAATTCAACTGCAATCTCTAACATGACCTCCCACAGGTATGCCCCATAAGTTCCGTCACACCAAACCCTGTAAACCTGCTCGCCATTGATAGTCTGGCGAAGCACTGTAGCCGATATCCCTGCAAGCTGCGTCATGATCACTTCATCAGCGGACAGTGATTTCTCACGCAGATCCAATGAACATAATTCAGATAACAGATTGAGCACTTCACTTCCGCTCAGAATGAAAGCGGCATCTGCACGCGGCACCTTGTAAACATTAGGCACACGTGTCGTTTCTGCCGCCAGCTTTGCACAAGCGGCACCACCAAACTGATCCTCTACCAGGAACTCGCTGCCACCCAATCTCATCACCAGAGTGTTTTGATCACTCACAGCCCATGAGTTTGGGTTAGCAGGAATCGCGATTCCCCGTTCAGCCAGCCATTGCGATGCTTTCGCACCCTTTACCCCGTAACGTGACAGGCAGCTCACATCTGTCACGCCCAGTACTTTTTTCCTTGCCCGCTCGACTTCAGCACTCGCAAACTCCACTGCGGTGTTAACGCCATTCACTACATTCCATTTCGCGTTGCTTTTAAGTTGCGCATGCGCTACCGGGGAAGTCTGTAATATAGTTTTCATGCTCGATGCTTGCATCTCAAGATCCTTTTTTACTCTGGATATTATTCTGAAGAAACGGTGCCTCAACTACGGTAGCCTTGACCAGGGTGCCGCTATCCGTGCGGATTTCAAATGTTGATCCTGCTGATGTCCTGTCAGGCGACACATATGCAAACCCGATGCAGCGATCTATATATTTGCTGTAGGAAATACTGGTGACACGACCCAGGATGTCACGGCCATTCACGACCAGGTTACAGTCCATCGGCATTTCACCTTGATAGTTTTCGGCTAAAGCGAATGGCACCAGTTTTTTCCTTAATGGCCGTTTGGTGAGAATTTCCAGACTGCGTTGACCGATGAAATAAGGCTTGCTCATCTCTATCGCCCATTCCGCGCCAATCTCAAACGGATTCGTCAGGCCATCGGTATCAACACCAGGCATCGGGTGCCCCATTTCCAGACGCAATAAACGCTGCGTATCGCTGCCGAATGGACGCAGGCCATGATTCTGCCCGGCAGCCAGCAAGGCATTCCACACCTGTGGCACGTGCGCCATCGGCACATGCATTTCGTAACCAAGGTCTGAGACGAACGCAACACGGATCAGCCTTGCTTCAACGCCGGCGACCTGGCTCTCACGCACGCTGCTGATCGGGAACGCTTCATAAGAAAGATCAAGATCGGTCAGTGAAGACAGGATTTCGCGGGCGGCCGGGCCGGCAATATTGATGGCGCCATAGGCACCGGTCACATTGACCAGGCCGATATCCAGCTGCCACATCTGCTGTGAACGCTGCATTTCGCGATATACCGCTGCTGCATTTGAAGTACCGATAGACACATAGAACAGGTCATCCGCAAGGCGGCTGGCAATCCCGTCATCTGCCACCACACCGGCATCATCCAGCAGCATGACGTAACGACAACGGCCCACTTTCTGCGTTTTATAGCTGCCGGTAAAGAAACGCTCCAGGAACTCAGCTGCATCAGGACCATGCACTTCTATCTTGCCAAAGGAGCTGCCATCAATGATACCGGCTGCTTTACGCACCGCCATGGCTTCTACCTGGATCGCGTCCTCTTTGCTTTGGCCTTTTGCAGGGTAGTAAGCAGCACGCTTCCAGGCGCCAATATCTGTAAACACCGCGCCATTAGCCTGATGCCAGTCATGCAGTGAAGTCAGGCGATGTGAATGGAAACCGCGTCCACCCAGGTGGCCGATAGGTGTCGGGTGGTAAAAGGGCCTGGAGGTGGTGGTACCGATCTTCTCCACAGGCAGATCACGGATTCTGGCCAGGATGCGGATCGCATTCATATTGGAATGCTTGCCTTGGCTAGGACCCATGCCCACTGTAGTGAAACGCTTCATCAACTCGATATTGTCAAAGCCTTCTTTAGCGGCATTCACAAAATCCTTGATCTGGATATCTTCGTCGAAATCTACAAAGTTCTTGCCTTTTTCATGCGGCACCATCGGGTAAGGATGGCTTGGGCTAGCTGAATCAGCCAGGGCTGCATGTTTTTCAACTTTGACCGGTGCGGCTTCCAGACCCAGATAGCGCAAGGCTTCGCTGGCAGCACGTGCCCCATCCTTGATACGCTGTGCAAGATCAAACACACCGTTGACTTTACCTGCCGCAAAAATGCCATCCGGCAAGCGGTTGGGTACGAACTGCTGTATATCGTAGTCAAACTGCATGGCAGTGCCTGATTGATACAGCAAGGCTGCAGCCGGAGCCCAACCTGCACTCATGGCGATACCATCACACTCGACCGTAGCCTTGTTATTGGTTAATGCAACATTCGCAACATCGTCGTATTCACACAATACGGCACCGCGCACACCTGTTTTGCCTGATGCTGCCAGCGCCTCATAGACACAGTAGCCGGCATAGATCTTGATGCCGCGTTTTGACACAGCAATCGCTGCCGCACTGGTGTTGGCACCCTTGCGTAAATCAACGACTGCCACCACTTTAGTACCGGCTTCCAGCAAGTCCAGCGCAACGCGATAGCCGTAATCATTGGCTGTCACTACGAGGCCGTTATTGAACGGTTTAACACCATAACGGTAAATCAAGCGCTGTGCTGCCGAACCCAGCATCACTCCGGGCAAGTCGTTGTAGCGGAATACCGGTGGCTGCTCAAATGCCCCGCTGGCCACAATCACTGTTTTAGCGCGCACTTTATTGATGCCGCTTTCAGACACGATGGGAATCAGGTGGTCAGGGTAATAACCTGCTGCATAAGTCCCTGTGAGCAGCTTGATGTTGGGTTGGTCAACCACTTTACCGAGCAGCTCAGCCAGCTGTTTGCTGCCTGCTGAATCACCGCCGCGGTCATAAGTCAGGCTACCGCCTGCCTGGCGATTTTCGTCTACGATCGTGACTTCAAGGCCTGCCTGTGCTGCTTCATATGCAGCAGCCAGGCCAGCCGGGCCAGCACCGATAACCAGCAAGTCGCAATGTGAATGCTGCTTGCGTTTGAGTATGCGTGGGTAATTAAAGTTAACCACGCCCAGGCCAGCCGCATTACGTATTACTTTTTCCCAGAATGGGAAGAAGCGGCGTGGCGTATGAAACGCTTTATAGTAAAAACCGACCGGCAGCAGCGGCGAAATGGAATCAATATAGCTGCTCTTGTCTTTTTTAACACCACCCGTGGTGTTCACGGCAGTCAGTACCATGCCGTCTTTGACTTCAACCACATCTGCACGGATGTTAGTATCCATGCCATCCGTCACGAGTACGTTCACATCATGATTCGCCAGGCTCAGCACGCCGCGTGGACGATGATATTTGAAGCTACGACCCAATACTTTCTGGCCATTTGCCCATAATGCGCTGCTGATGGTATCACCTTCAAATGCCGTAAAAACCTCGCCCTCAAACGTGAAGCTGATTTTCTTGTTACGGTTAATCCATTCACCAGTCTGCTTAGATGCACGTAAAGTCATTTACCATTCTCCTGAGCTAGGCTTGAATTATTGTTATTTGCACCCAACAGATAAGTGCGAGTCACTTTATCTGTGAGCGTATTGCGTTCCGCAATAAACCAGGTACCGCTAGGTGAGTGATACCACCATTCTTTTTTATCACCAGGCGCACCGCTGCGGTTATGAACATAAGATGCCCACTCTGCATCAGTACAGGTTTTTTGATCCGGGCCTTCACGATACTCACCGCCGAATATGAATTCGTTCAGTGGCCGTGTGCCGTTCATTGGACAAGTGAGAAGTTTCATTGCATATTCCTCTGATTATTAAGCGCGCGTTAATGACCGGTTAATGGCCTACTGACGCAGCTCCTTTTTCACCTGTCAGTTCGTAATCTTCAAAACGTGACAAGCGGAATGAGTGAATTAAATCCGGCGCACTATCATTGGCAATGGTCTGCGCCATGGTCTTGCCGCTGATAGGCGTAGCCTTGAAGCCCCATGTGCCCCAGCCTGCATCGATATAGAATCCTTCAATCGGCGTTTTACCCATGATCGGCGCAAAGTCCGGTGTCATATCGGCCATACCTGCCCACTGACGCACGACTTTAACGTTAGACAGGAACGGGAACATATCCAGCATGTGTGAGGTCAGCCCTTCTACAAAATCAAGGGTAGACCTGGTTGAATGCACTTCATAAGGATCCAGTGACGACCCCATGACCAGCTCGCCGCGAGATGACTGACTCACGTAAACATGCAGGCTGCCTGATACCAGGATCGTGTCCAGCCAGGGTTTCATTGGCTCAGTCACACAGGCTTGCAATGGATGGATCACGATAGGCGTTTGCAGATCGACCATTTCTGTGATGCGCGGTGTAAAGCCGGCAACGGCACACAGCACTTGCTTGGTTTCGATATAGCCCTTATTGGTTTTTACACCGCAGACTTTGCCGTTTTTAACATCAATCGCCAGCACTTCCGTGTTCTGGTGAATTTCTGCGCCCAGACGGTCTGCACCGCGGGCATAACCCCATGCAACACCGTCATGGCGTGCAACTGAGCCTGGCGCATGGTACAAGGCGCCCAGGATCGGCGCCTGGCCGCTACAGCTCATATCCAGCTGCGGGCAAGCCTTGGCAATTTCATCAGGTCCCACCACACGGCTTTCAACACCTACGTGCTTATTGACTTCAGCACGCCAGCGCATGGTACGCATTGCAGATTCGGTATGGGCAAGTGTGAAATGTCCGCGGGTTGAGTAGAACAGATTCAGATCCAGCTCTTCTGATAAGCCTTCATAAATCTTGACGCTGGCATCATAAAAATTGACGCCCTCGGGCGTCAAATAGTTGGAACGGACAATAGTGGTGTTGCGGCCGGTGTTGCCGCCGCCGATATAGCCTTTTTCAAGCACAGCAACATTGGTGATGCCGTGATCTTTAGCCAGGTAATAAGCAGCTGCCAGACCATGGCCGCCGCCGCCGATGATTACCACATCGTATGACTTTTTCGGCGCCTCATGTGTCTTAAAAAAGCGTGGCGCCGGGTGATCTTTCGATAGTGCAAATTTAAGTAGTCTTAATGGCATTTATAAACTCCAAGAACCCTGTTTTCTGGTTACTGATTCTTTAAATAAGAAGATCAGCAATCGTGCGTTTAATTTTTAATTCTCAACTTCAGCATAAACCTGTTACTTAACTTTTTTAACCACTGTGAAACATTTGATGGTATTAAGCCACCGTAATTAATCGCTGTCAATAGGTAAATGAAACTTTTTTAATTATTATGAAACTTGTGCTAAAGTGAGCAAAAATCAATTCTAAGTATTAACGACATAAGCTGCTTGGAAACAAAGACTTACTACCATGGTAGTAATGAAATATGGCCGTGAAATTAAGACTAACCTGATCTGGATGGGAGTGAATATGAACAAAGACTACAACTTTTCCAGCGGTGACTCACCGTTGATTATCTCCATGCCGCACGCTGGTACCACAATACCCGAGGAAATTGCATCGCTGATGACGCCTGCCGCGCTGGAAATGCCCGATGTAGACTGGCATATCCCGCAGCTGTATGACATGGCCAGGGACTACGATGCAACGGTTCTATCTGCAGAATACATGCGCTATGTGATTGACCTGAACAGGTCGCCGGACGATACGTCGCTTTACCCCGGGCAGGATACAACCGGCCTGTGCCCGGTCGATACTTTCAGCAAGCAGCCGGTCTACAAACCAGGCATGCAGCCGGACGAAGCTGAAATCAAAGCGAGGATCCAACGATACTGGCAGCCGTATCATGAAAAGTTGCGTAGCGAAATAAAAAGGATCCATGCCATCCATGGCATTGCGGTGTTGTGGGATGCGCATTCCATCGCTTCCCATGTGCCGAGGTTCTTTAACGGCCGATTACCGGATTTTAATTTTGGCACTGCGGACAGGCAGTCATGTGCGACTTCCCTTGAGGATGCATTTGCTGAAACACTGGAAAAATCTGGGCATGCAAAAAAATTCAGCAGCGTTTTCAATGGCCGGTTTAAAGGCGGCTACATTACGCGGCATTACGGGATGCCGGCTGTCAACATCCATTCGGTCCAGCTGGAATTAAGCCAGTGTATTTACATGGAAGAAAAAATGCCATACCGGTACGACCCGGAGTTGGCTAAAGATGTGAAACTTCTGATCGGCGACCTGCTGCAGGCAAGCATAGCCTGGGCAAGTCGCCACAAACAGGGCTTATAGCTTTCCGTCTAATCCCAGTTGATAGTACTTATGTACGATCTTGTCTTGATTATCAAGTAACCAGTCAATATCCGGCTTATTGGTCATCGCTTTGCGAATGGCTAATGCGGTCGCCTTGCGATGGATATCAAACAGCACTTTATGATCAAGCTTCTCGTCTTTTGTCACCATCGGGTTGAGCCAGACTGAAACGATAATGCCCAGGTCGTTCGCTTTCTCTTTAGGAAGATCGCCGGCACGCACTGCATCAAGCACGCCGTTTGCAATCGCTGCCTGCACGGTACCCATCAGGATATTGGTATATTTGGTTTCTTTAACGGTTACTTTGCTGACCATCAAAGTAACAGGCCGCACCTGAATATCAGTATTCAGCAAGGCAAACACGCGCGTATGTCCTGCCACCTGGTCACCGGTAAGCGTTGCAATTGCAGTACCAACAGGACCATCCAGCTCCCCAATAATCACTTCCGGCTCTGCCGCTGTACCGGGAGGTCCACCAGCCACTAATGCTTCACCTGTACGCATTACAATTCGATCGCTCACAATACTCTCCTAATGATTTAACCAGCGTTAAGAAATATGTTTATATTTTAACAAAATTAACCTATAATTTTATTATATATTAACTATTATTACTTATGTTAAACTTTTTTCGTGAAAAGATGGTATCCTGTATATATAAAGTTTAATGTCACTTGCATGTATAAAGCACTACAGAAAGGTATAGTCCCCATACGGAAGGTTTGTTAATATGGGAAAATTTCTATTGTTTTTCTATCAACATTGAGGAAAAAATAATTGAGTGCAAGACGCCTTCAGCAACAGTACATCGCTACAACGCCTACCAGGTGCAATATCCTGCCCGAATGCAGCAGAAACTATTCCGTATGCATCCATTGGCATTTTACCAATCCCCCACTCTCTAGTAATATTTCCCTATTAACATGGCAGGTAAAGACATGGCAACAGTAAAAGAAACTGAAAACGTTAAGACTGATGATCAGAACAGATCTCTTGGGCGGCACTTAGGGACAACCATTCGCCAGCTACGCCTGGAGCATAATTTAACCATTGCAGATGTTGCCGAGAGAGCCGGCATCAGCCGTGGCATGCTGAGTAAAATTGAAAACAACCTTGCCTCTACAAGCCTGGAAACACTTGAACAGCTTGCCAATGCGCTGGGCGTTACTTTATCCAAGCTGTTCCAGAATTATAATTTGCCACGCGGCGCGGCGCAGCTGGTCAAAAAAGGCGATGGCATGGAAGTCGTCAGAAGGGGCACACGCGTTGGCCACACTTACCAGCTGCTGGCGTATGACCAGGGGCCACACAAAACATTTGAGCCGTTCCTGATCTCGCTGGAAGACTCCTGTGAAGAGTTCCCCGCGTTTGAACACCCGGGAACCGAGTTTCTTTATATGCTGGAAGGAAAACTGGAATACAGGGTAGGCAAAGAGACTTTCGTACTCACCAACGGCGACTCGCTTACGTTCCACGGCGACATCCCGCACCGCCCGGAGGCACTGCTGGAAACGCCAATAAAATTCCTTGCCATCATCCATTACGACGCACCCGACCAAGAACACCCTGAAGAGTAATCGGGCAGCAGGCAAGCCAATTACTCTTAGATACTACAGGGTTACGGATTAGCTGCGTGAATTGGCTAACAAGATGATGCCGGTCTTGAAAACCAGTATTGAGATCAGGCCTTAAACCTATCCTTACCTTACACCCCGCTGCGTATCAGCAGGAATCCATAGGCGAACAGTAAGCATACATGGATGACCTATAGAACTCTAACTTTGTAATATCCTTAACGACTTCCTGCACTCTCTGCATCTGGTTGATGGATTCATACAAGCGTTTTGCTTTCATGCGCCATGTAGCCAGGTAAGGGTCATAATCATCTTCAAATATCAGGTATATCGGTATCTGTGAAGCGCAGTTGCGGACTTTCTGGTCTATCTCGTCAATCACATTGCCGAAGCGTTTCAGGAAGTCGCTGTCAATGAACAGCAAAGCACACAGGTGGTCCTTTACCGTTTCATTCCCGTAGCCAATGAATTTCAACACATCGACACTTTGTGCCGTACAGCCAGCCTCTGAGAATCCAGTGCTGATGAGGCCGGAAATATCCGGACTTTCTGAAACGATAAGTACATTCGACATATTAACCACCCTAGATATGTGCATAAACGGACATGTGCATAAACGCAGCACAACAAATTTCAAGGCTGCTAGCTAGTTTCCATAAAGGAAACTTAGTTTCCTCACATGCAGTATAGTACAAATATCTGGAATGCAACACAAATAAATGATGATGCATGAGAATTTTATATACAGTTTCAGTGCGACCAGCCATAAAACCCGGCCTGGGTTAAAGCGACAGGCAATGGAGGATTAAATGCGCTAACCGCGGCGCCGCGCTGCAATGACGCTTGGCACCTGCTGGATTAATGCCAGCAGGCGGTTGAGTTGTTCCAGGTTCGAGATCTCGATTGAAAACTGCATCAGCGCCAAGTCACTGCGGGTCATGGTATTCGCCTTGATCGCATTGACCTTTTCGCGTACAAACAGATCACTGATGTCACGGAGCAGGCCTTGGCGGTCATGGGCTTCCACCTCAATATCAACATCCGTGCGGACATTCTGCGAATTACCCCACTGTGCGCTGAGCAGGCGATTGCGCCTGTCCTCCGGTAGCCGGTTGATAAACGTACAGGCCTCGCGGTGGATAGTCACGCCGTGATCCCGTGTCAGGTAACCGACAATCGCATCTGCCGGCATGGGTTTGCAGCATTTGGCAATACTGGTCTGCAGATTGCCTACACCCTCAATCACAACCCCGGTCAGGGATTGCAGCGCGCTATTGCGCCTGGAAATGAATGGCCGGGCTTCTTCAGCGGCTTTGGGAGCCGTTTCTTCCTGAATAGCGAGTGCGATCTGGTGCTCACTGACATCCCCGCGCCCAATCGCTGCCAGGAAGTCCTCAAGTTTCTGGAATTGCAATTTCTGCGCGATCTTTTCCTGGTTCAGTGCGCCAACGCCGGCACGGTGCAGCTCACGATCCAGCCTGGCCCTGCCCTGGGTAACATTTTCATCAAAATTCTGATATTTGAACCAGTGCCTGACTTTGGCACGTGCGCTAGGGCTTTGCAAAAAACCAAGCCCCGCATTCAGCCAGTCACGGCTGGGCGAGCCCAGTTTCGAAGTCAGGATTTCCACGCGCTGGCCATTCTGCAGCTTGGTGTTGAGCGGCACGATACTTCCGTTCACTTTGGCACCGCGCGTACGGTGCCCCAGATCGGTGTGCACAGTGTATGCAAAATCAATCGGGGTCGCGCCTTTAGGCAGGTCAATCACCTTGCCTTGCGGAGTCAGCACATACACTTTATCCTGGAACAGCTCGCTCTTGAATTGCTCAAGCAGGTCACTGCTGTCGGAAACCTCATCTTTCCATGCCAGTATCTGGCGCAGCCAGGCGATCTTCTCATCAAATCTGGCATCAGATTTTCCGCCTTCCTTGTAGCGCCAATGTGCGGCCACACCAAGCTCAGAGTGGTGGTGCATCTCGAAAGTGCGTATCTGCACCTCAAGCGCCAGGCCACGCGGCCCACTGACCGCGGTATGCAGTGATCGGTAATTATTGCTCTTGGGGCGTGCGATATAGTCATCGAACTCACCGGGAATAGGCTGCCACAGGTTGTGAATCAAGCCGAGTGCCGCGTAGCAGTCTTTAATGTCATCTACCAGAATCCGGACTGCACGCACATCATAAAGCTCGCTGAAATCCAGGCGCTTGCTCTTCATTTTCTTGATAATGCTATAGATATGCTTGGGGCGGCCGCTCACCTCGCCTTTGATGCCAGCCTGGCTCAATTCGTCTTTCAACTGTGCCACCACATCAATGATATATTGCTCGCGGTCTACACGACGCTCATCCAGCATCTTTGCGACCTCTTTGTAAAGCTGAGGCTCCAGATAACGCAGCGAGAGGTCTTCCAGCTCCCATTTAATCTGCCACACGCCAAGGCGGTTGGCCAGCGGCGCAAATATACCCTGGCTCTCCTGCGCAATCTGCTTCTGCTGCACGGGACTGGCTCCCGACAGGCGACGCAGCGTCTGCGTGCGTTCGGCCAGCTTGATCAGCACCACGCGAATATCCTGCACCATCGCCAATAGCATTTTGCGCAAACTCTCTATCTGCTGCGCATGATCGCCATTTTTACGGTCCGGGTTCTGCAAACCCTCGATCTCGCTGAACTCCTGAATCTGCTCCATGCGTGCAATGCCTTCGACCAGGCCGGTAATGCTTGCGCCAAAGCGAGTTTCCAGCACCTCCCGCCAGTCAGCCAGGTACTCCGGCACGGCATGCAGTATCGTGGCTACGATGGTTTCCGCATCCATATTCATATCAACCAGTATCGTCGCCGCACCCAATGCGTGCTGCAATAGCGGTGCGCCGGTCAATTCGGCCTGCCCAGAATAAAGCGGGGCGGCCAGATCGCAGGCATGGCGAATCAACTCGATTTCGGCAGGTGTATAACGCTGCGCTGAAGATTCGATCCAGGAAGATACATCGCCCTCGTTGGAGGCGAGCAAAACAGAAGTTGGGTTATGAACGGAAACCATGGAACATTATCGCATCTAAATACTGAACATACATTGGACAGTTTATGTTCAACGATATGCGTATTTATGTCAATTTTCCATAGTTTGAAACAGAATTTCCGCAAAAGTTAAATGACCCCAGGCAAAGCTGGAGGTCATTAGATAAGCGGGCATTAAATCCATGAGCCGCCCAAGGCAGCGCAGCTTCACGCCTTCCCCGACCAGGGGGGAAGGTTGGGATGGGGGTACGCCTGCTGCATTACGCAGGCTTGAATTCCACTCCCACCCTACCCCCCCTTGCAAAGGAGAGGGAATCATATTACTGAATTTGAATTTCCATATATTACATGGCCGACATATAGGCCAAACCTTACGAGTCCCCCGACAAAGACGGGGTTTACCTTATTAAATTGCTACCCGGCAACAGATGATGCAGAATCATAAGCCTTGGCATGCCTCAGCCCTGTAGTTTCAGATGGATTACTCAACCTGTGCACTACACTCCTGATGACTGCGATGTCATTTGCACTGCTCTGTCTTTAGGCAAAGCCATCAACGACGGATACCCAGGCTGCATGGGTTCCGACCTGCTCATAGCAAGGCCACACCGATTTCAACAGTAAGCGTTTGCCTCAGCTTTTTCATTGCATAACGCAAGCGGCTTTTAACCGTTTCAATCGACACCCCTGTCAGCAATGCAATTTCATGCAGCGTCAACCCGCTGAATTGCTGTGCAACCAGTGCTTCCCGCTGCTCTTTCGGCAAGGCGTTAATGGCTTGGTACAGTTTCTCATCCTGCTCATTATTCATCGCCGGAAAAACGGCTTGCGTATGCTGCTCTACCATCTGCTCAAAAACTGATGCATCGTCGTTATTATTTAATTCACTTTCCAGCACCATGCGCTGCTGGCGCAATAAATCTATTAACCTGTTATGTGCAATCGTATAAAGAAATGTTTTAAACCCACCCCCTGCCCGGTAGCTTGCACGCGCATGGTGCAGCCTTAACCATGCATCCTGGATCACTTCGTCCACCAAGTCCTTACGCGTGGTTTGCCAGGCAATGTAGCGGTACAGCCTGCGGCTATGCCGGTTATAAAGCATTTCAAACGCCTTGAAATCGCCATCACAATATCGTGCCATCAAATCATCGTCCGATTCATCATCCATCAATGCTGCTGATAACAGCAACTCTGGATTGATACTGGAACAGACTTGTTTTCCAACAACCGCACGCATCTAATCACCTCTTGCACATATAGGAGAACGCTGATTCATCATCTTTTTACAGTCAACTCCTCGACAGATGCAGTGATCTATCCTCACTTGCACCGGTGGTTTGTTGGCCATGCTGATTCACATAGTTCAAATTATCAAACCGGTTCTGGAGATATTGCTGCGCGTCTGCGGTATCTTTAAACATGGTGGATTTTTGCGCCATATTATCGGCAATGTGCGTCATAAATGCCTGTTGGGATTTAGGGTCACTTGCGAGCTGGTTATAGAATTTGAAAGCCTCATTCATACCCTGGCTGAATTTTCCGCTATTAATGAGTGCATCCACATTTTTTTCATCGGCACCCAGATTTACACTGACAGGCTTACTTTCTGCACTTGCCAAATGAGATGATTGGACCTTAGGTGCTACTTCAAATGGCCTGTCGTGGCCGACTGCCTCCATGTCATGCGACGCTTCGCTCTTTTTCTCCGCGCCACCCCAAGTAAGACCTGCCGTTATCTGACCTGAAACCGCAACTTGCTCTTGATTAAGCCCGCTGGCTTTGACCTCACCTTGGCCATAAAGCCCATAACCATTACCCAGGTCTTTATCAGCACGCACGCCTATTCCGGCATTGACATTGCCATCTTTCATGCCAATAGCAGTTTGGGCATAGGGTGTTACCTTGTAGCCATTGTCGTCATATGCTGTGCCGGAGGCCCGCACAAAAACGGCAGGATCCTTGAATTTTCCATCACTCACAACAGCAGCCGTCACATCAACTGCGCTGTCATGCGGGTTAATCACCGCACCGGCAAGCAGGCTGATTTTTTCCGGCTTGAATTTATCCGTGCCGTCTATGCTGTACCCGACACTGGCAATTGGTAGCACATGCGCGTCTCCGACCCTGGATGGTTTGCCTACAATGTTAACATCGATATTGCCGCTGATCGGCTTACCGTGTGCATCTTGCTGCATCCCTGCTTTACCGATGAAGGTCGCGCCACCCAATTCGCCGATTGGGTGCTGAACTTCAGTAGACTGGCCGCCATAGCCATCTTTGCTGATCGTACTTGTGGTGCTTGCATGTTTATCTGCAAAAGCAAGCACGACCGGGTCAAGATTCATATGCTTATAATTCTCAACTTCTTTCTTCAGTTGGCTTTCCCTGGCCGCCAGTCTAGCTGGGTCTTCTTCGCCAACCAGCCGCAATGCAGCATTATGAAACTCCTTATCTGCATCTGTTTTGCTCATATCAGCAGGCATGCTTGCAAGATTTTTAATTAATTCTTCATGTGCCAATTGTTTACTATTTTCAGCCATTTTGACTCTCCTTTTAATTCGAAACAATTACTACTTAAAAAGACACTACATTTTTTTATAATCAACACCACCTTCAAACATTCATCCCCATCGCCCTGCACAAGTCATCCGCATAGGCTTTAAGTGCCGCTTCATCCATTTCACCCGGGGCTGGTTTTTTTACTGAAGAAAAATCCACCAACTCAGGCGGCAACAACTGATTTGGCTGTTTAGGTGCGCTGACTGTAGTCATCACATCTGCACCATTCAGCCGGTTATGTTCCTCCAGATCGATCAGCGGAACATTAGCCGCCAGTTCACCATGGCGTATGGCGTTATCCATCTGCTTTCTGCTGGGGGCTTTGCCGCCCAATTTACGCAGTGATTTTGAAACTGCCTTGAGCCTGCGAATAAATTCCGGATCTTGAAAATACACCACTTTGTCTGCCAGAATCGGCCGCACGTTTTCCATAATCACCAGCTCCTTGCCTGCGCCCAGGCTGGTAATCTCCTGCGGCAGCATCAATGCACGAGATTGCTCCGAGGTGCTGTTGGTATTGCCTTCGCTCTTGAACATATTATTGGAACGTGACTTGGAAACCGCTTTTACCGTCTGGTTACCCAGCCACTCTGAAATGTCCTTGGCGGTTTGCGTTTCAGAGGCCTTGGGCGGGTAGATAATATTCAGCGCATGGTTGGTGGTGAAAGTTTGCGCCACATCCTCGCCATACACTTCCACCAGCTGGTTCGGGCTTTGAATGATCGGCAGCATGCGCAGGTTATATCCGGCAATGTAACTGATGCCTTTAGACAGCACGCCCACTTTGCCGATGGCGGTAAACTCATCCATCAGCAGCATGCAGCTGTATTTAAGCGCATCGTTCTGGCTTGGCAGTTCGCGTGTGTTCAGGTCAATCAACTGCTGGAAAAACAGGTTGAGCAGCGGCGCCATGCGTTCCAGGTTGTCTGGTGTCACACCCAGGTAAACCGACATTTTTTGCTTGCGCACTTCACGCAAATCAAAATCATTGGCACTGGTGGCGGCATCCACCAAAGGGTTGATCCACAGCTCCAGCCGGGAACGGAAAGAGGTTATGACGCCGGCGCGCGTGTTCTCGGCCGAGATTGAAACGTAGCTGTTCAAGGCTCGCACACAGGTGCCGGAATAAGGCTTGCCAGCCGCAGCGCGTTCATTGATCAGCCTTGCAAAATATTTGGCACCATCGCCATCCACTAACGTTTCGCGCACTACCTGACCAAGCGTGAGCGGTTTTTCGGGTGACTCGGCCAGCATCAACACAATGCCCAGAAACAGGCTGCGCGGTGTGGCAGTCCAGATAACATCCACGCCGTCTTCATCAGGGAACAGCATGTTGGCGATTTTCTGCACGTCATCAATACGGAAGTTCGGGTCTGCGCTGATATATGCTAATGGGTTATAGCGATGGGTGCGGTAATCTGCAGCTGCCGGGTTAAATAAATAACATTTCTGGCCGTGTTTTTTACGGAAGCCGCTGGTGATATCCCAGTTTTCCTGCTTGATATCCAGCACCACTACGCTTTCCGGCCAGTTCAGCAGGTTGGGAATCACGATCCCTACCCCCTTGCCACTACGGGTAGGAGCCGAAATAATGGCATGCTGCTGGCCGCCGAACATCAGATATTTGCCGCCATAGCTGCCAACGATAATGCCTTTGTCGCCCAGCAGGCCTGCTTTCCTGATCTCGCTGCTGCTGGCAAAACGCGCGTCCCCGAACAGTTTATTTCGAGGCCCTTGACTGATCAATAACGCCAGCAACGGCAAACAAACCACTGCCAGGCTGGTGCCACCAGCCTGATAAATCTTGATCAGCACACCCGGTGCCGTGCGATAGTAATACCAATACTGATACAGCGTCAGCAGCTGTGCCTGGTTCGGGTCTTTACTCACCATGATTAGAAACACCATGCCGGACAGAAACAGCCAACCCAAAGCCAGTGCCAAAAGCAGCACCAGCATTAGCAGCTTGCCGCTTGGCTTACTCAACGATGCACGCAGGGCGCTACTCACAGTTAGCCCACCCGCATTTTATGAATGATTTAGCTTTGCAGTTCATAGACAGGCTCAGCTGACTGATGTGCAGCCATGTTCTGGGCTGGCATATTGAGCGAGGCAATATGCCCATTGAGAATGGCATCAACAATGTGCTTATCCGCACCATCGGCAATCACCTGCGCATGGCTTACGCTGGCCGCTTGCGAGAGGATAGCGTCACGGGTGCTGAAAGCAGTTTTTAGTGAGTCATACTGCGCTACCGCCGCCTGCTGCTCTGCCGCCCGATTGGAAGATTGCAGCACCCGCATATAAGTGGCTGCCATGTGGAACCGGTCTTCCAGCTTTTTCTCATTGCTGATTTCATGCGAGACGGGCATTACACCGGCAGCATTGGAAGCTACGTTAGATTGCGATTGTGAATTTGACAGGTATTGCAAGCGCGCAACCGGGTCATAATAAATCTCGCGCAGACGGCGCTGGTGATAAAACAGCACAATGTCCAGTGTAGTAAACAAACGCTGCTTAATATATTCGGTATCCAAATGCGCACCGGTGCTACTGTCTTTGATCAAGGCGGTAAGCTGCTCGAATGCCTCATAAGCGCCATTGGCATGCATGGTAGAAATTGACCCCGGGTGGCCGGTATTCACCGATTTGATGAACTCCCAGGCCTCATCGCCGCGCAGCTCTGCCAGCAGAATACGGTCTGGCTTCATGCGCAGGCACGATGCCAGCGCCTGCTTCGGCGTTACGCGAGAGCCGCCTTCATCTTCCCGCGCATAGAACAAATGCACCTTGTTGGCATGCTGATTCAGAAACAGTTCATGCACATCTTCAATGGTAATCAGGCGTTCATCCAAAGGAATGCTGCGAATCAGGCTCTTGGTGACCGTAGTTTTACCGGAACCGGTTTTGCCGGCAATGAGAATATTGCGGTGGGTGCGCACCCCAAGATCCAGAAAGTCCTTAATCTTGCCCTGCCCCCTGAGCTTCAGCAGCTCATGCTCAAATGGCTTCAAGCCATCCTGAATTGGCGCCAGTTCCTGAAATGCACCCTCTGTGTCCAGCTCATCCAGCGTTTTATCGATCATGCTGGGTTTACGGATAGTGATAGAAACGGTATTAGCCTCGCACGCCGGCGGAATAATCACCTGCACACGCTCACCATTGGGTAAGGCTGAAGAAAGCACCGGCTTATCTGCCGAAATGGATTTGCCGTTATAGCTGGCAATTAAAGTAGCTAATTGCCGGCAATGGCTGAATGAAAGCTCCGGCACCTCATAACGCTGCCAGCCGGAACGGCCTTCTGTCCACAGTTCGCGCGGCCGGTTAATACAAATTTCAGTGAGCATGCTGTCATCAATAAACTTCTGGATCGGCAGCAAGTACTCTTCCAGCATTTCAGAAGACTGCACATCATCAAAATTTGTATGTGGTTTTGACATGATTCACTCCTTCAGATCCAAACCATAAACGGTGGAAAAATCCAAATCGCGCGCTACCATAATCTGTATGTGATCACCTTGGTTCACATACAGCGTAGGCGGAATGTTGATCGTATTTTTAAGAACCTCTGTTGCCAGTTGGTCGCTGCCACCACCGCCAATCTGAAGTTGCCCGTTACCATTTTTGCTTCTTGCAATAGCCAAAGCATCCTTGACCAGACTCAGCAAAACTGCTGCACCGAATCTTTCGGGGAAATGCGTATCCACCCAGCCGGAATGACCGGCGCGGCCCAACGTATCAGCCCCTGGTGAATCCAGAGAAATCACCACCCCGTTAGGGGTTTTAACACGCGACCAGACCACAAAAATACGCGCCTGCCCGGCAGTAAGGCCACCTTGATACTCACCTACCAATTGCGAACCGCGATCCAATAACACCACATGACCGTTATCTGAATAAATATCCCGCGTTAAACGGCAGGTGGTAATACCGGGCAAAGTGCTATCAATCGCGGTTTCCAACGCGCAATCCAAAGAGGCGCCTTTAGCAATAATAAAGTTACGGTTGGGTAGCAAAGAGGCAGAAACACCAGGCGATACGGTGGGCTTTAGCTTAAGTGCCAGCGGTGTTGGAGAGTCTATCTGCTGGGTGTTTAATTGCTGCTTTTCTGCAGCGGAACCGGTGCTTGCCGCACCTGAGGATCCGCCATTGATGACAAGATTACCCCCCATTCTTCTATCCAGCCATGTCGGTTTAGGCGGCTGGTTGTTAGCACCTTGCACGGGTTGCTGCACCGGTATCTGCGCCTGCTCTGCCTTAATTGCCGGCACTGCGGCTATCGGTTCTGGCGGCCGCTCCGGTGCTGATATATCAGGAATTTCCAATGGCGGTAGATGATTTGAAATCACCTGTGATTTTGGCTTCTCCGCTTTCGGAGCCTCTCCAGCATTAATGTAGTAAAGCATCATAGCGCCTGCGCCTGCAACCGCCATTGTGCCAATCAAGCTCACTAAGTTACCGCTTTTACTTCTACGGTTAACTGAAGGCAAATCATCATCAATGTCGCTTACCGTTGAACCTGAAGTATCGGCTTCGCGGCCTAATATGGATTGCGCAGTAACGTTATCGCTTACATCGTTGCCAGAAGATTTTTTCAGATTCAACTTATCAAAGATACTCATTTACGATTCTCCTTGATCACACGTTCCACATCACTTGCAATAGTGCCATCCGTGTTATCAGCGCCGCCATCTGCATTAAATGCGTCATTGCGGATACAGACCACCATCGCGCCTTTGCGCAGCTTAAGTTTTGGAACTACCCGATGAACAATGATGGTGTTGCCTTCGACACTGGTGTTGATTAACGCTTCTTTTCCGGCATCATCCACGGAATATACCGCCGGCATATCTCGATTATTGCTAAATGATAAATAGGTAAACCGTCCATCGTCACGCGCGGCTGTCGGGCTGATTTCTGAAGAGCCTGCCATCCAGTAATCATAATTGTGCGTTTCGGCCGGATTCAGGTTGTAGCTCTGCTCATCGAAAGCATCTTTGGTCGATTTGGCAAACTTATCTTTTATAGCCTCTGAGCGACGATTTCTCTCTGCTTCTTTTTGTTTGGCTTCCAGCTCGGCTGCGAGTTTGGCGGCTTCCTGCTCCGGGTAGCGGAATGTCACGCCATACACCAGATCAGGGTCTTGCCAGGCCTTGGTATCTTTTATTGAACGTGGCTGCACTATCAGGGCAAAATTGTATACATGCCTGGTAGTAACAACCGTAATATTAGTATCTGCCTTTCTGGCCTTGGGTTTAATAAACAAATGATTACCGCGTGGCACTATGCTCCATGCCTGGTCATCACCAATGGCTACATCTTTAATCGCCTCTTCATCGCCAAACTGCACATGCGTAGAAACCCCATAAAAGGTCGCCAGTTTAACGACATCCATCGCGTTGTAATCAATCACACGCATCCGTGAATCATATGGGCTTTTTTGCGGAATTATTTCAGCCAGCACCAGCGTCGGTAGCAGCATCAGTATCAATAAAAAATATCTCAAAATATGCTCCTATTGAATTGGCGGCACGATATGCGGCGCTGTCGGCTGTGAAGCATCCACCTGTGGAATTGTCACTTCTGCCGGGGCTTTAATCGGCTTGACGATACCAGATGAGATGGAACCGCCTGACACTTCCTGATCCGGGTCATTGCGATACTCAAGCACCTGAAAACCGAGCGGGTTGATCTCTCTATCTTTTTCCGTCAAAGGCGTACCCACATATTGAAACACTATCGTCGCCGCCCAATGCGTAGTACCTGGGTCTGCGGCATCCCTGACCGACTTGGTGTAGCGCACCAAGGCAATATTGTCTTTAATGAATGAAGTGCTTTTTATGGTGATCGTGGCAACGCCGTTATCGCCATAAACATTTAGTGGTGAGCTCGGGTTTCTGGGCGAAATCCATTGCCCATAACGACTCTGTTCCTGTTGCGAAGTCATCAAACCTACGTTTCTGTAGTATTCACCTATCAGGCTCTTTGAGTAACCTTCACGCCAACGCACATAGTGCTGCACATGATATTTATTGATCACCTCATCATAATTGGTTTTAACATTGGTCATGGCACTCACTACCTCGGCCACGCCGGTTGCACTATCCACCCGAATCACATAAGGCACAGAAGTTTTTAGCGGACTTAACATCGCCACCGCAAAGACTGACAGCACCGATATCATGCCAGCCCCTATCGCCACGTACCAGGCATGCTTCCTGGATTGATCCAGCATGCGAACCTTATCGGTCTCCCATGACCTGGCTTCCTCCAGATAATTGGAAAAGTTCTTTTTATCGACCTTGCTAACCATTGATGGCTCCCTTGTTACAAAGCACTACTTTATTGGCTTTAATCTCTGTGCTGGCTTTGCCATCGGTCGCTTTGTCATCATGTTCAAATGAAGTGTTGATTGGCTTAAAGCTACCTTTGCACTCAGCAGGCTTGGGTGGAAAATAGGCACAGCCCATCTGCAGCAAAAACAAAATCAGTACGCTAAAAATCTTCATATCATCAAGCCCACCCTAAATCAAAACTGTTCAACATTTAGCTGGTTAAAAATTACGTCAGCACGCCAGCCACTTGCAGTTCATAAATCATCTTGGTATCACCTACCACTTGCTCTTTGTTCTGCATTGGCCTGATTGGCACTTTTACCTGAATCATGTGCCTGACCTCCACCACCCTGCACACTACGCTCCTGTGCCGGAGTCACGGCATAACCACGCACCACCGCCGCCGCAGTAGTCGGAACTTGTTTAATGACTGCTAAAAATATACCTAGTAAGGTGATTAGTTCCACACTCTCCTGTAATGACAATGCACCTGTTGCCTGAGCAATCAGGTAATAAGAACTGACCGTGATAATTAATATGGGAAATAAAATGTAAATGGTGAGTGTGAGCAGCAAGATGACTAAAACAAAGTTAAGCACCTGACTCAACCAACCATCAAAATAGGCTTTGGTTTTTTCGGACAAAATCGAGACGATGAAAAGTGGACCCAGTGCCAACAACACAGAAAGCGACATTTTGGCCACCAGCAGAATACCCGCTACCACAGCGGTAATGCCGGCACCGGCAACACCTACGCCCATACCGGCGGCAAACATTGTGGGGTCTGTTTGCCCGGAAATACTGGATGCAGCCAAACTGGATTGCATAATAGACACAGTGGCAGACATTACGGTACTAATTAGCAATATGGATAAATCAGTCGCATCATCCGAACTCATTGCCATGTTGGCTATATTGGTCAATATGTTGGAAGGTATCAGCCATTGCACTAAGTCCTCAGGCATATTCCAGGCAAACTGCGCAACTATCTGATTATAGTTGGCAAAATTCAGCGCTAGCATAGAAACCAATGCTACTTTAAATACACGAATGTGCGCATCGGTCATAACCTCTTTAACTTCACCGCGCATTAACGCCAGACCATACCAAATGACATAAATAGTCAGGCAAGTTTTAACAAATACGTCTATTTCTGACACCACGTGACTGGCATAAAATGACATGGCGTTCTGAGCAACTTGCAGCGCGCCAGTGAGATTAATCAGTACACTTACGGTACTTAACCCAGGAAAGATATCAGAAAGTTCCATTATGAATTTTCCATATCATTCAGTGGTTGCTGAATACCAGCCAGCGACAGCTTCGTAAGAAGCTTTTTGTAAAGCTGCAACACCAACATACCCCAATATAGAAGTCAAATTATCTGATTTATTCTTATTAGCGTATGCTGCAATTTCCCTCTTTTGCTGCTCGTAAGCATCGCGCTGAGACTGCTGCAATATCGCCAACGAAGCCAATTTATTCTGCTCATTTTGCAAAAGCGCCTGCTGAACTTGAATTTGCGCCTGCAAATCTGCAATTCTTTTTAGATCGTTACGATCATTGGGTGGTGCTGCAGACGCAGTGGTAGGCGCGGTTGCCTCACCTATGGTTGTACTTGAGGCAGGTGAACTCCAAGATACGCTTTCTGTTAAAGAACCTAGCCCCAAAGTGCCAGCAACAGTAAGATTGCCATTATTATCGTATTGATTTTGCGTAGCCTGAATTTCAGGGGTAATAACAGTGTGTGTATTGCCAAGTGCAGGGATATTCACTTCCCATGTATTCTGCCCATCGCTTTGTGCAACTGATTTACTGTTTACTGCAGCAGTTGCATCTGTGATTTTTCTCTCCAAATCTGCAATAATTTGAACACGTAAAGCAGCTTGAGAATAAGCCTCTTGTGCCATGGCTTGAATCACTGCAATTTGCTGCGCATTACTTTCAGCCGCAGCATTAGTTTTTGCAGTTATATTATCTGTTTTTAAAAATCCAATTGTATTTACTTTCCAAGCATCACGTATCGTTGTTGAGTTGCTATTAGACAAAGTACCAATATATGCACTACTACCACTGTATGTACTGGGAAGTCTGTCTGCATAATGATAATCAGGATTAGATGAACCACTATTGGGGGTTAATATACTGCTGCCTATATCTCTTGCTCCAGACAGTGTATTCATGAAATCATCACGTAAGCTCACCAATTCATTGAGTTCTTTCTGTGCTGTTTGTAGTTGCTTCAACATCCCGAATAACTGCTCTTTCCATACTGACTTATCCCAAGCCTCCATCAGTGTGGTTTTAGCTTCTGTAGCTGCTGCTGATGCTGCTATGATATGCTCTTTAGCTAATTGATACCCTTGAAACACAACAAGTGCGGCTGCGTTTGCGTTGGTACTTACAAACAAACCAAATAAGAAAATTGATATAGATAGCATTTTTTTCATATCAGCCTCCATTCCGCACGCGATGAAACTCCGGCAGCCAAACTTGCGGATCATCACCCAATTCCGCTACCAGCCGCTCCGCCAGCAGTGATGTTGCCGTGTTGCCGGAAAGCACTGCCAGTTCATCATCAAAGCCCTGCAAACTGAGCTCGGCCACTACCGAGTTTTGCCCTTGCTTGATTAAAAACTGGCGCGATTTCTCACCCAGGTTTTTAATGATTTCAAACTCACGCACTGTGAGCTTGAATCCGTTCACATAGTCTTCATAATCGGCACCCGGGTTGGGCAGAAAAATCTTGGTGGCCGTTTGCTCAATCAGGGAGTGGCTGATTTTAGAGCGCAGCGAATCGCGCGGTGATTGTGTAAACATCACCAGAAAGCCGTTTTGCTTACGAATGGTTTTAAGTTTGTTTTGCACCAGGTCTTCAAAGTATTCATCCAGCAGCAGTTTCCAAAACTCATCCATAAAAATAATCAGACGACGACCATCGATGAGTTTCTCAATACGGTGAAACAGGTACATAATGGTTGGTGTGCGCGTTTCGTCGTTTTCAAGAAACTCGGTCACATCAAAACCAAAGATGGGCGAACCTTCCAGGCTAAATGAATCTTCGGCGTTATCAAACAGCCAGCCCAGCGCACCGCCGCGGCACCAGCGCGCAAGCCTCGCATATAGGCCATTGGCATCGGTGGGGTCAAAAAACTCCAGTAGCGCACCCAGCCGCCGTTTTGATTTGGCAGCGCCCATTACCCCGTTGATGGCCTGATTAATCTCACGCTCCTGTGCCGGCATCAAAGGCATGCCTTCATGTTCCACCAGTTTTTTGACCAGCGCCTCCAGAAACACTAGGTTATCAGGCGTGGGGTCGAGCTGAAACGGCGAGAACCCGGAAGGTACGCCATTCTTGATTGGGTAATATTTGCCACCCATGGCGCGCACGCCAATTGATGCGCCCAAATCTTTATCAAACAGAATATAAGTAGCCGGAAACTCGGGCGGCTGATTAAATTTCATGGCCATGGCCAGCATGGTCATCTCCAGCACAGTTTTGCCGCCGCCGGATTGTCCAATGACCATGGTATTGGCTAAATCCTTATGGTTTTTATCCAGCTTGGCCTCTTTACCTTCAGCGCGATGAAAGTTGAAGTAATACGGGCTGCCTGATGTAGTTTTAAACATCATCACCGCATCACCCCACTGATTGTGGCGAATGCGGCCGATAGGGAAATTATGAAAACTCGAAAAACCGGCAAAGTTCAGGCTGGTAATATCCCCCACTCTTACCCGGTATTCAAAATTACCGGGCAGCATGGCATAAAAAGAGCCGGCAATGCCCATTTCTTCGCGCGTCCATTTAATGCCGATATTGGATAACGACGCCCCAGCCAAGTTGACATGCTCGGTAAGCTGCTTACGGTTTTCTGCATATATCAGAATACTGATGTTATGCGCGCCCATCACAAAACGATTTGAGATTAAATCATCCAGCGCATCATGAATGGCATTTATTTGAGATTTCGCCAGGTCGCCCGAGTTAACCATACGCCCATACTGGCGCTGCATGCGCCCCACTGCTACCGGCTTGGATAAAAACGTAAACGACTGCGAAATCACCATTTCAAACGGCATGCCAAGTAGATCGTTCAGCAGCCCCGGCTGTGTCATTGACGGATATTCCTGCACCGCTAGGATTGAAGCGTAACGTTCTTGTGTAGGCGTTTTAAGCGACATCAGGCCGCTTTTACCAAAAAACGGGCGCGATGTTGTGAGCACATCTTTGATATCTGCCCTCGGTAAGGGGAATTTACGCCACTCACCATTGACCAGATAAGCCAGAAACTCTGCCGCTTCTGAAAACATGACACCGTTATGCTCGTAACAGCCCAGCATTTCAGGCTCATAACGGAACAAACCGCTCATTACCGCACCACTAATTTCGTTAATGACGTCAATGTTATCCAGTTGCTCTTCTTCTATTTCTTTTTGGCTTTTGGTATTAAAAATCGCAAACCAGCTTGTAGCCTTGACTGTTTGCGGGCGATAAATAATGGAGAGATAAATCTCGTTGACCAGCATACGTCCGCTGACCATTTTTGAACGATACTTCTCATTAAAGTCATGACAGAACCCGGGGTGGAAGTCACCATCGGGGTACTCATTAAACTCACGCCTGACCACATGCGACCATAGCGCCACCTTGGGCGAGGCGATATTGCGCATGATGCCATTCAACTGGCTGTGCCAATTATTGATGTCTTCAATATCGGCACTTTCATGGGCGGCACCTTGCAGCTTAATCACCTGCAAAAAGTCACCGTTCACCAGCTTGATGGTGTTTTCGTTGACATGGCTGGAATAAGGGATAAAAGCAGCGGCTTCTAGCTCACTTTTTAATGCACCGGCAAACTGAAATGCTCCTGTCATACCCCCCCCTTATTCCATCACATCAACTTTTTCAATACATCCACAATCAGAGTCACAACACTTATAAACAAAAACTTGCTCACTCCATCATTTCCGCACGAGTAGAAATCCAGTTAACTTAATTGGCTAGCCCAGATTCCCGCCTGCGCGGGAATGACGTTCACTGCATTTTCAATTCCCCTCACACCATGACTTCAGCGATTAGGCACTATTGCTTCCACTTACGTGTTTGCAAAGGTGAAAAACTGGCTGCATCCCAAAAACCTTTATTCAGGCAACGACCTATGGTTTTCATCCACACTTCAATCTCTGCAAAAATACCGGGATCTTTTGCGCTGATCAGGTACAAAATTCCATGTATTGGTATTACCGACAGCAAATACTGCGGCTGACCAATCATGATAATCACTAGCGAAGCAAACATGATCTCAATGACAAACGCCATATAAGGTATGCCAGCAACGGTGGGTATTCGCGTCAGCGCAACAAAGAGCAAGTCCTTATGAACAGCCACTTCCTTTTCACGCATTACTTACTCCCATCTCGGCTATATTAAATGCCAGAAATTGTGGCGCTACTACCCGCGATCAGTTTTATGAAAGCAGATGCACCAAATACGATTGCAATACCTAAAATTAATTTAAATGCACGCTCCCATTCCAACTTACCAAACATCGCCATCAAACCCATTACCACTACGGCTATTGTTGCCACAGCTTTCCCTAAGGCTCCGGTGAACAAACCCAGAATATTGTTTGCGGCACCTTCTAAGCCAGTAGTAACACCACCAGTACCAGTACCAGTTCCAGTAGTTGCCGCTGCAATAGTAGGCTCAAACGCAATCAAACACACTGCAGCACTAGTCAGCACAAACTTAACTAGTTGCTTATTTTTCTGCTCACGGTCAATAGCGCTCATCGGTTTTGCATTACTTGGCTGAACACTGAAAGCCTGTTTTGTGTTTTTAATCAAATTTGTGATACGCATAAATTACTCCTCGTGATTAATTAATATCGGTGCTGCCTTACTTAGCTTTATTCAACAACCTTCTTACGTACTGCTTTTATCAATTTAGATTGATGCTGAATAAATTTTGGTAATACTTTTCAACCTGTATGAACCTCGATATTTTTATCAACGGTAAACCATGATGTTTTGTGCAAGCTCGTCATTACGATATACAGCTAACTCACTTTTACTTTCAGGCTGGCTTCCTGCCTCTACAGGTTTGGTTGTTATGGATTCTTTTTCAACTACAGTACTGGCCGGTTTAATCGCTATTGGTGTTTTGGATATATTCACCAGCTTGATGGGTTTTATGAGCACACTCACAGCAGGTGTATTACTTTTCACACCTGCAACTGAAGCGTTACTGACGACTTTCTGCACATAGCCATTTGAAAATCCCCGGGTAAAAGAGCCTGTGTTGTAGGCCGATATTGCAGCGTGCAGTGCCGACTGGTTATCTGGTGCGCGTCTGCTCGCAGACTCATAATTCCACTTCAATATCGTGGCCGCAGCAGCAAGGTTCTTGCATGGGTCAAATGCGTCATCAATACTTAATCTGGTTTTGGCAAGATTCACAGAATTCACCTGCCCCAGCCCCATATCGATGTTGTAGTTATTGGCAATTAACCATTTGGCGGTAACCACTGCTTCATCTTTATTTTTAGGCTGGCGCTCCAAACGGTAACCCTTATTAATATTGATAGCCAAAGAATTGAAATTGGATTCGGTTTTGACTATGGCGGCCAGGGTTTGTGGTGCAACCATAGGCGCACACTCTAATGCCAGCGCATTAATATCCATTTTGGCCTCCGTTGTATGCCCCTGAACATCCCATGATGGTTTTCCCGAATCCTGAATAGTGTCATTTTCGATATTTTATGGGAATATTTCCCATATATTTGATACAATAATATCCCTAATTGAAAAGGTGTCAAGCACTTTTTGTATCAAATTGTAAAAAATGCTTATTCAGGGAGGCGTCATGAGAAACCGCAATCAACATTTACACACACAAAAACTTGAGTTTTCAAATGGCAGCCTGGAAGCCCTGAAGTGGCTGGCGTTGCTGTTGATGACAGCCGACCACATCAATCACTTCCTGCTTCATTTTCAATTCCCCTTGATGTACGCCACCGGAAGGCTGGCAATGCCTATATTCGGCTTTGTGCTGGCTTTTAATTTAACGAGAGCCAATGCCTTACAATCCGGAATCATCATCAGAACCATGAAACGCCTGCTGCTCTTTGGCTTATTGGCTACCCCGTTTTACGGGCTGCTTTACAGATGGGTGCCGGTCAATATCATGTTTATGCTATTCCTGGTGACATACCTGATTTATATTCTGGAAAGCAATCAAAAATACAAATGGTTCATCTTTATATTCGTGTTTTTGATCATTGGGATTTTTGTCGAATACCTCTGGTTTGGCATTGCTTACTGCCTGGCGGCCTGGTGGTTCTGCAAGTCGCCTGGATTATTGAGAATGCTGGTTTGGATAGCAAGCACGGCATTGCTTGCGGTAGTTAATATGAATTATTGGGCGTGTGCGGCGATTCCTTTGATCTTACTTGCTTCACGGATACGCTTTAATTTTCCGCGTCTGCGTTATGTTTTTTATGCCTACTATCCAATACACCTGGCGCTGCTGCTTTATATTCATAGAAACTTTTTGTAACTCAGTTGCCGGAACTTAAAAAAATAAGATCAAATAATAAAATCTGTTAAAATTGACGCATGCTGCAGCGTTATGTGATTCATTTTGCGTTAGTTTTCTTGTTTGCGTTTACGCAAATGGGCGTTGCTACGCACGAAATCAGCCACTTGACCGATGCAAGCCAGCACACACGCCAGGATTCAAAATCACAGCCAAAGCACAATGCTGCCGAACAATGTTCGCAATGTATCAGCTACGCAAAAATAGCAAGCGGGCTACAGTTATCGGCTTTTTCTATTCCGGCAATTGGTGCGGGCTCAACCGCCATCGCCAGCCAGCTTTTAAGTTTCCAATCAACATTCACCAGCGTTTATTCTGCGCGTGCGCCACCTCAAATAAGCAGCATCTGAATTGAATAACACCGGCAATTACACTGCCGGTGTCTTGCTTTTATTTTTGAGGTTACTCACATGCATTACAGACAGAACCCGCGCATGCGCTCAGCATTTGCGCTAAAACCCTTATTAGTCGTTATTACGGCGTTATTCACCTGCCAGGCCAGTGCTGCGAATGAAAGCACCGCTATAGAGCTGGCTACTGTCCCTGTTACGGGAAACCCGCTGGGCGTTAACTCAGATGAGATGGTGGTGCCAGTTTCAATACTGAATGGCCGCGAACTTTCCCTGAAACGTGAAAGCACGCTTGGCGACACCCTGAATGGAATTCCCGGAGTCAGTGCCACCAGCTTTGGCCCCAATTCATCACGGCCGGTTATCCGTGGCCTGGATGCCGAACGGGTACGTATCATGCAGAATGGCATCGGCATTCTTGATGCATCCAGCTTAAGTTTTGACCATGCCGTATCGCTTGACCCGCTGGTCATTGAGCAAGTTGAAGTCATACGCGGCCCGGCCGCTTTGCTATATGGCGGCAGTGCGGTGGGCGGCGTGGTGAATGCGATTGACCACAGGATTCCCACTGAAAAACTGGAAGGCGCAACCGGCCGTGCAGAAGCAAGCGCAGGCGGTGCAGATAGCCAGAACAACCTGGCGGGCGTAATAGATATTGGCAATGGAAAAATCGCGGTTCATGCGGATGCCTACACCCGAAAAACCAGTGACCTCGATATTCCGGGATTCGCAGTATCCAGCCGTAAAAACCGTGCTGACGGTACGGTACGCGACAATCGCGGCAGACTAGTAAACAGCAACGCCAGTGGTGAAGGTGGTGCATTAGGCGCATCGCTTACTTTTGACGACGGCTATGCAGGGATCTCTTACTCCGGGTTCAGAAACAACTACGGCACGGTAGCCGAACCGGATGTACGCGCCGACATGCAGAGCGACCGCTGGGATTTTGCCGGCGAGGCCAGAGAGTTAGGCGGCATGATAGAACGTGTAAAACTAAAACTGGCTCACACCGATTATCAACATCAGGAGCTGGAAAACGGTGAAGTCGGCACTACCTTCAAAAATCGCGGGCTGGAAGGTAGTTTCGAAGCTGGACATGCCAGCATCGGCAACCTGAAAGGCGTAGCCGGTTTTCAGTTCCAGAATTCAAATTTTGAAGCTTTGGGCGACGAAGCATTTGTGCCCTCGGTCAACACACAAAGCAAAGCACTGTACCTATATGAAGAGCTGCCGCTAAGCCGACTTAAACTGAGCCTTGGTGGACGGGTAGAACATGTAACACTGGATGCCGGTGCATTTAAGGATGATACAGCGAGAAAGAACAGTTTTAATCCAGCCAGCTATGCATTAGGTGGCCTTTATACGATTAATTCGAACTGGTCACTGGCAACCAACCTCTCTCACAACGAGCGGGCGCCAAGTTACTTCGAGCTTTATGCGAATGGTGCACATCTGGCAACCGGCCAGTACGAAATCGGCAACGCCAATTTTGACAAAGAGCGCTCTAACGGCATTGATGCACAGATTCGCTGGAAAGACGGTAAGAACAGTGTTAACTTCGGGGCTTACTACACCAGGTTCAGCAGTTTCCTGGGCTTGCTGAACACCGGGGATACTGATGCAGGGTCTGGCCTGCCGATTGCGCAGTTCTCATCGTTTGCCGCCACATTCAGGGGGCTGGAAGCTGATGGCAGATTCAACATTGCCGATTATCTGGATTTAACTTTGCGTGGCGACTATGTACGAGCCACAAATCTTGATAACAGCGACCCGATGCCACGCATTACGCCCTTCAGGTTGGGAGCCGGCCTGCATTACCAGAAAAACAGCTTCGGTGCCAGGGCGGATATCCTGCATGCCTTCGGGCAGAATCGTACCGCAGCGAACGAGCTCGCAACAGACGGCTACACCAACCTGAGTGCAATGGTCACTTACAAGCTACCGACAAAGCTAGGGCTGGAAGTGTATGCAAAAGCCAATAATCTGCTTGATCAGGAAATTCGCGAACATGCCTCGTTCCTGAAAGATATTGCGCCGCAGGCGGGACGTTCCTTGTTACTGGGTTTACGTGCTGATTTCTGAATCAATTCATACGCTCAGGGAGGGCTGCAGCATGCACCTTCCTGCATGTAACCTTCATATGAAAGGCCCTGTTTACTGAAACCTGCTTGCTTTTAACCCAACAGCATCAGACCCCAGACAACCGCCACAATCGTCAACGCAATAAACACTGCCGCGCTGCCAATATCTTTTGCCTGCTTTGCCAAGGGGTGACGTTCGATAGAAGTATGATCTACTGCGGCTTCAATTGCAGAGTTCAGCAATTCGACAATAAGAACCAATAGCACGCTGGCGATCATCAGCGCCTGCTCTACACGGTCATCACCCAGGTAAATTGCCAACGGAATCAGCACCAAGGCCAGAAACACCTCTTGCCGGAAAGCATCTTCATGTTTGAACGCTGCGGAAAACCCCTGCAATGAATAACCAAAAGCATTCATCAGCCGACGGATACCCGTTTTACCTTTAAATGGACTGACATCTGTCAGATGTTTAGATTGTTGTGTGTCATTCTCAGGAGTTTGCATTGAGTGCTCTCGGCTCGTGGGTAATAAAAAATTAATACATAATAATTTGTGCGCAAATTTTAACATGCGCTATCATTATGCTTTAAGTATTCAATCACGTATTTAACAAGGTTCATTATGGCACGCATGGTAAATTGTATTAAATTAGGCAAAGAGGCTGAAGGCATGGACTTCCCGCCTTATCCGGGTGAACTCGGCAAGCGTATTTATGCAAACGTTTCTAAAGAAGCCTGGGCAGCCTGGTTAAAACAGCAGACGATGCTGGTCAATGAAAACCGCCTGAGCCTGGCTGATCCGACAGCACGTAAATACCTGTCAGATCAAACTGAAAAATACTTCTTCGGTGACGGCGCTGATACGGCGAGCGGTTATGTGCCGCCAAAAAGCTAAGATAACGCGAACATTGCAGTAATAAAAAAGCGCCTGATACGGCGCTTTTTTATTTATTTACGATACCTTGTTCAAACCAGCGGTTTAAACAAAGCCGATCACGACTGGCTTGTCTCACGCTCCATATCCTGCACTGAAGTGTGGCGCACATCTTTACCTTTAACCATATACACCACATATTCCGCGATGTTCTTGGCATGGTCGCCGATACGCTCAATCGCTTTCGCTACGAACAATACTTCCAATGACATTGAAATCGTGCGCGGGTCTTCCAGCATGAACGTAATCAACTGGCGCATGGCAGCACGGAACTGCTCATCGACCTGCTCATCCTGCCTTGCCACTGCTACCGTTTTGCTGTCATCAAGCCGCGCAAAACCATCCAGCGCTGTACTCAGCATTTCGCGCACCAATGTAACCATCGCTTTAATTTCATTGAAGCGCGGTTTATACAAACGATCTTCATCAAAAATCTTTTGTGCGGTACGTGCGATCTTGGTAGCTTCATCACCAATACGCTCCAAGTCAGTAATGGTTTTTACGATCATCATGACCATGCGCAAATCGCCGGCAGTCGGCTGGCGACGTGCAATGATATGGCTGCAGTCCTCATCGATCTGCACTTCCAGCGCATTCACGCGATGATCGTTATTCATCACTTCTTTTGCCAGGTTTGGATCCAGCTTCACCAGCGCTTCAAGTGCCTGAATAATTTGCTGCTCTACCAGGCCGCCCATTTCAAGCACTTTTCCACGCAGCGCTTCCAACTCAGCATCATATTGCTTAAAGGTGTGTTCAGAATGCATTTTATTTTTCCACAATTATCCAGAACGCTATCTTAGGCACCTAATATGACAAAATTATTACAAAATGCGATTAAGCATTTATTTTTTATAGGTTTTAACGCCATCAGGTGTTGCCAGCAGCAATACATTGGCCGGGCGTGCAGCAAACAAACCATTAGTCACTACACCTACGATCTGATTGATTCTGGCTTCCATCTCAACCGGATCAGTAATATTTAAGCCATGCACGTCTAGAATTACATTACCGTTATCGGTAGTAAAGTCGCGCAATTTCGGTTGGCCGCCCAATTTAACCAGTTCGCGCGCTACGTAGCTTTTTGCCATTGGCAGCACTTCTACCGGCAGTGGAAACTTACCCAGCACAGGTACATATTTGCTGGCGTCGCAGATACAGATAAACTGTTTTGCCACCGCAGCCACGATTTTTTCACGGGTCAGGGCGCCACCGCCGCCTTTGAGCATGTGCATGTGTTCTGTGATCTCGTCGGCGCCGTCCACATAAATATCCAGGCTGTCTACACTATTAAGGTCAAACACTTCAATACCGTGGCCGCGCAAGCGTGCTGCCGTCGCTTCAGAACTGGCTACCGCACCGTCAATTTTATGTTTCACTTTTGCAAGTTCTTCGATGAAAAAGTTAGCGGTCGACCCTGTACCCACCCCGATAATACCGCCTTTTACATATTCAACTGCCGCTTTTGCTACCTGTTGTTTCAATTCGTCTTGTGTGTAAGCCATTTTAGTCAAGTCCTTGCAATTTCTTTATAATACGAGTTATATAATTCAATCCAATCTAGTACTATACACTGCACTCGTCCGTTTTAGAAACCCAGCCCACTATTAGAAATAGCGCATGCCTACAGATACCGCACAAAATTATTTAGAAAAAATACAGAACTCACACGTATATGACGTTGCTAAAGTAACGCCATTAGACCTGCAAATCAATCTATCCAAGCGCATTAAGAACAATGTACTGCTAAAACGCGAAGATATGCAGCCGGTATTTTCTTTCAAGATTCGCGGTGCTTACAACAAGATGGCAAGCTTATCGCCAGAGGCGCTGGCTAAAGGCGTAATTGCGGCCTCTGCCGGCAATCACGCACAAGGGGTTGCCCTCAGTGCACAGAAACTCAAGTGCCGCGCCGTGATTGTGATGCCCACCACCACACCGCAAATCAAGATCGATGCCGTTAAAAGCCGCGGTGCCGAAGTCGTATTATTCGGCGACAGCTATTCTGATGCGTATGCCCATTCACTGGAGCTGGAAAAGAAAGAAGGTTTGACCTTCGTACACCCGTACGATGATCCGGATGTCATCGCCGGGCAAGGCACGATTGCCATGGAAATCCTGAAAGCACACCCGGAACCGATTGATGCTATTTTCTGTTGCGTTGGCGGTGGCGGCTTACTGGCAGGCATAGCAGCCTACATTAAAGCCGTTCGCCCTGAAATCAAGGTAATCGGCGTAGAGGCAAAAGATGCCGAAGCCATGACGCTCTCACTCAAAAAAGGCGAGCGCGTGGCGCTGGATCAGGTAGGCCTGTTTGCTGACGGGGCTGCTGTCAAACAGGTGGGCGAACACACTTTTGCACTGTGCCAGCAATATGTAGATGAAATGATCATTGTAGACAACGATGCCATCTGCGCTGCGATTAAAGATGTGTTCGAAGATACACGCAGCATTTTAGAACCCGCCGGCGGCCTGGCCGTAGCGGGCCTGAAAGCTTATGCCGCCCGCGAAAACCTGCAGGATAAAACGCTGGTTGCCGTTGCATCCGGCGCCAATATGAATTTTGACCGCCTGCGCTTCATTGCAGAGCGTGCCGAAATCGGCGAGAAACGCGAAGCGGTATTAGCCGTCACCATTCCAGAGAAACCAGGCGCATTCAAGTCCTTCTGCCGCCTGCTGGGTGGCCGTAATATCACTGAATTCAATTACCGTTACTCAGACCCGCAGAATGCGCATATTTTTGTAGGGGTTGCCGTTTCAGACCCATCCGAGTCAGCCAAGCTGGTAAGCGCTTTGCAGCAAAAAGGCCTGCCGACATTAGACCTGAGCGACAACGAAGTTGCCAAGCTCCACCTGCGCCACCTGGTAGGCGGCCATGCACCGCAGGCGGAAAATGAAAAGGTTTTCAGATTCGAGTTCCCGGAAACACCAGGCGCACTGATGAAGTTCCTGGATACCATGGGACATGACTGGAATATCAGCCTGTTTCATTACCGTAACCACGGCGCAGATTTCGGACGGGTACTGGTAGGCATGCAGGTGCCGCCAAATGAACTGACCGAATTTTCGGACTTCCTGAGCAAACTGGGTTATCCATATTGGGATGAAACTGAAAACCCTGCCTATAAATTATTCCTGGGTTAAAGTGCAAGTTTTTAGCCAGGCTGGTGGTTGCTTTCAGCCTAAAATCAACTTGCATAAAAAATAAGCGCATGTTTTATATGAAAAAACTTACCAGCATGATTTTTGCATGCTTGTAAATCTAAAGTTCATTGCGTAATTTGACATATGGAATACCGTTGAACCTTATTTCATCGCGTATGCCAAATCACCATGCGAATTAGTGACAATAAACCTGAAAAATAAATAACCGGAGATTAAATATGAAGTTAAGGTATTTGGCAGTTACCCTGGCAATAGGCCTTGCGTTCAATGTCAACGCAAACGCCGCAGATAGAGGTAAGGCATATGTTTCAAACCAGGATGGCGGCGTAACGGTGATCGACCTCAATACCATGGCGACTTCGGCCAGCATTGATGTAAAGGGCGAAGGCCCTCGTGGTTTGGCAATATCAGATGACGGCAAACTGCTGGTTGTGGCGACACGCGAGAACGGCAGCGTGTCTGTTATTGATACCGCAACTAATGAAGTCATCAAACAAATCCCTGTGGGCAAAAACCCTGAATTTGTAAGGGTTCGCGGCAACTTTGCTTTTGTCTCTTATGAACCAAGCGCCAAAGGCGGCCCTCCACCGGCACCTGGTTCAGCCGCGGCAAAAGAAGCAGAAAAAGAAGCCGAGGATGACGATGCCGAACCGGCACGTATCGGCATTATTGATTTAAAACTAGGCAAAAAAGTACGTGAAATTGTCGGTGGCCCGGAAACCGAGGGGATCGAGTTCAGCAAAGACGGCAAACAGCTGGTGATTACCAATGAGGCTGACAATACCGTGACCGTACACAATATGAAAACCGGAAAGTTGCTCAAGACGATCAAGACACATAAATATGGCGACCGTCCTCGCGGCGTAAAAGTATCTCCGGATGGCAAAACCTACGTCGTTACACTGGAGTACGGCAACAAATTCATGGTACTGGATAAGAACTTTAAAGTATTGCGCACGGTTGATACCGGTGCCACGCCATACGGCATTGCTTACGACCGCGCAGGTGAACACATCTACGTAGCGGCAAACAAGGCGAAGACCCTGGAAGTATTTAACGCAAAAACGTATGAAAAAGTAAAACAAGTGACGACCGGGAACCGCTGCTGGCACTTCAGCTTCACCCCTGACGACAAAGAGATTCTGCTGGCGTGCGGCAAATCGGATGCAGTATTTGTGATAGATACCGAAAAGCTGGAAATCACCAAGCAGATCGAAGATAAAAAGATGCCCTGGGGCGTGGTGACTTATCCGAAATCATCAGGCAGTTTAGATAAGCCTTTATAAATACAGCCTGCAAAAAGCCCCGTTTCGGGGCTTTTTATTTTAATTTTTCCAATATCAATTCCCAGTCCCTGGGGTCTACCGGCGTAATGGATAAACGGTTACCGCGCTGCAGAATACGCAAATTGGCAAGCTCCGGCGTTTCCCGCATTTCTTTCAGGCTTAACAGCCTGGTTTTACGCACCAGCTTCACATCCACATTAAACCAGCGCGGGTTTTCCGGGCTGGCTTTGGGATCATGATACTTATGCCCCTCGATGAACTGCAATCGATCAGGGTAAGCGAGCGTACACACTTCAGCGATACCCGCAATGCCGGGCTCGGCACAGTTGGAGTGATAAAACAGCACGCCATCGCCCACTTTCATCTGGTCGCGCATAAAGTTTCTTGCCTGATAATTACGTACGCCATACCAATCGACAGTCTGATCCGGCCTCGCCGCCAGGTCATCAATTGAAACATCCGCCGGCTCAGATTTCATTAACCAATAACGCATGGTTTTTTCCAGTTAAAAATATTCGCTTATGATAATCTATAACCAAATCAACAATCATCAATTTTCATTATGACGAAGCCACAGCAGAAGAATGTATTAGGCACCCCGCTGCAAGCCTGCAGCCTCAGCCCGGTTACCGGTTTTACGCGTAACGGGTGCTGTGAAACCAGTATTGAGGACAGCGGCAGCCACACCGTCTGCGCACAAATGACAGAAGAGTTCCTGGCATTCTCGGCTTCATGCGGTAACGACTTAAGCACGCCGCGCCCTGAATATGGCTTTGCAGGACTAAAGGCCGGCGACCGCTGGTGCCTATGTGCCAGCCGCTGGCTTGAGGCATCCGAGGCCGGATTTGCACCACCGGTGATCATGGAAGCCTGCCACGAAAAATGCCTGAAAATCGTCAGCCTGGCAGACCTTAAATATCACGCATTAAGGTAGCCAGGAAATTTCCGGCATCACGGGCAATGGCTGACGCCATTGTAGCGCCCCCTGCTCCAGGTCATAGTCGGCAAGCGTCAGCAGCTCTCCCCCGACCTCAGAAGCGTTATAGCACATCAGGCTGATCCGGCTGATCAAACAGTTTGTCACGCTCTCCTGCGGGAAAGCGCTCAGCCGAAGATCAATCATTGCAGTTTTCCATGTATCAGAATAAAGGCCAACCGTTACATGAGGAAGGTATTGCGTACGCCCATCACAAGCCATGGAATGCAAAAGCGCATGCAGCGCGTGCAGGCGATGGCCAGCATCATGAACATGAAGAAATGGCGCTGAGCTGAAGCTGGCTAAGGAGCCGATTTCGATCTCAAATGGCTGTATGCAGGCACTTTTTAAAGCCGATACATCCGCTTCAAAATCCCAGGCACCGTAATTATCCGAACATTGCGGCTGTTCACTCAGAAACCCGTTGATACCAAGCGTTACATGTGGCTGGCGGCAATATCCATCCAGCAGAAAGCCAGACAGATGCTGCTCAGCAGCCTGTACCTGCTGCCGCACTGCCTGGCAATCCACATCTATCGCCCAAAGCGCATAGTGCGACCTGCCCCGATGCCAATCGGGAAAGTCCTGGCGGACATTTTTAATGGTATGCGGATTTTCAAGAAATTTTTTACGAATATCAAACAGGTTTGCCATGCCTGAGAAATCCAATCGGGAATAACAGCGTCTTATAGAAAATAACGGGGATTGAGAGTTCTCCACGGAACAGCCTAGACCAGCATCCTGAACCAAAAAGGCTCAAGTGGTAACAGCCTAGAGTGCATTAGGTACACCTGCAAGAGGCGCTCACACAGACGCTCGAATGACTAAAACCGATGCTATAAACTAGTTCAAGGAATTATTAGCCTAAACCGAACCGCAGAGAACAAACTTTGAAATCTGATGAATTATCTTAAATCCTGCTTCCTCTTAAGATAAAACTGCTTGAATTGATTCTACTCTCTTTTGACGTGTATTTTTGACAAAATTTTATATTTATTCATGCCCACATGCTTGATCAATCTGATCAAGCATGATTGTAATCCTGCGCTTGATATCGCCTACATCAACATCACCGCTCTTGCTGTTAAGCAGTTCGTGAGCCAGGTTCAGGGCAGTCATGATTGCGATTCTTTCCACACCGATCACTTTACCGCTATCACGGATATCGCGCATTTTCTTATCCAGAAAATTCACAGCGTTAATCAGGCCGGGGCGTTCTTCATCGGTACACGACACCGTAAAGTTCCGCCCCATGATACTGACGTCTACGCCTTTAATATCGCTCATTATTATTTGCTCTAAAATGTGATGTTGGATCTGATTCAGGGGAGACTGTCTATCAAGGTCTCGATGCGCTCGCTGGCCTGCGCCATATTGGCTTTCAATGCCGCCGTGTCGGCTTCCATCTTATTCAGGCTATGGCGTAGCTCCGCGTTTTCACCGCGTAACTCATTACACATCGAAATCAGGTGTGATAGTTTCTGTTCTAGCGCTTTTAAGTCTGCATCCATACAGCAACTATAATTTAATAAATTGATTATAGTCAATAGTTAACATGAATTTCATAAAGTATTACAATAATTTACAAACCAAATAAGTTGTAAATAGTTCCTTAGATTTAAAAATAAAAAGTTATAATCACAAAAGTTGATAGGTGCCGAGTTTGCTTTCTGCAAACAAGGTGAAACTGGGAAACAGGTGCGCTTCAATTTCTGAAACAATTCCTGTGCTGCCCCCGCAACGGTAAGTGAGTCTGATTATTCATAACGGTTTGCAATACGCCACTGATCTCTAAAATAGCTCGGGAAGGCGCAAACCCAAGGTTTAAAAACCCCAAGCTCACCAGCCCGGAGACCGGCCTCGCAACATTTACGCTAGAAAATTACCGCGGGGTGACGGTATCAAAGGCTGCGCTTCCAATCACTTGCTTCTGCGCTTTCTTTAATATATCCCTACCCCCTTTTGTTTTCTAGGTTATCAATAAAATAGCTTACAAACTAAGTTACTAAACGCTATACGCGGGGTCGCGCATAGCTTAGGGAATATATAATGAAAAGATCTACCATTGCCAGCCTGATTGGCCTCTCAATTTCGTCACCTGTTTTTGCTGCCGAAACCATAGCTCTTGATGACGTAACCGTAAAAGCAAACCGCTTTGAGCGCAAAGACACGGAGACGACCTACGCTTCCGAAATTCATACCGCGGCACAGATAGAAGCTTCTGGCGCAGCAACCCTTTACGAATACCTTGCCCAGCAGACTTCGCTGAACGCATCACCGAACATCGGCAACCGCGCAACTCCGGCAATCAATCTGCGTGGCTTTGGTACCGAGAACGGCCATCAGAACGTTGTCATTACGGTAGACGGACAACGCCTGAACAGCATCGACCTGTCACCCAGCGTGCTTGCTGGGATTGCGCTGGGCAATATCGAGCGCATTGAGATCGCCAAGGGCAGCAGCTCCGTCATTTACGGTGACGGCGCAACCGCGGGCAGCATTCAGATTTATACAAAAAACAAGACCGGTGTCACCATCAGCAGCTCTTTAGGTAATTTTGGCCAGAAAAACTCGTATATCAATGCCGGCTTCTCTGAAAAGTATATTGACCTCTCGGTGAATCTGGCACATGACAGCCATGACGGTTTCAGCAAAAAAGATGAGACCGGCCATAAAGACCAATTCACCAGCAATAGCCAGAACGTCAAACTGAAAATCAAACCTACCGATCAATTGCGCTTTAACATCGAAGCTACCAGCTCCCGTAACGACGTGCGCTACGTAAACGCAATGACGCAGGATGAATTCCGCGACGACCCGAGACAGGTCACGCAAAGGCCGTTCAGCCAGACATACACCCATCAAAGCTTCAATAGCGACCAGTGGCGGATCGGCGGCGAGTATGACGTTAATGACCATGTCAGGATCAGCGCCTTCCATTATCAGGAAGATAAATTCTCCGAGTTCATATCCTCAACACCATCAACAGCCAACTCCCTATACAAAGGCAATGACATCAGTATCAGCTACCAAAGCGATACGCTCAGCCTGCTGGCCGGCTATCAGGATTTTGACGGCTCACGCAAGTCGTTCAGCGACTACAGCCCATGGGGGACTTCCAAAGATGAAACCACCAAGAAAAATGAAGCGGTTTACGTCAGCGGTGAATACAAGATCAACGCTTTGACATTATCTGCCGGCGCACGTAACGAACAAGTCAAATATCGGTTCTCACCCGTTTCCTATGCCTTTGGCCCAGTGACCGGAGCAAAAAAATCAGAAGATATCGATGCTTTTGATATTGGCGCCAATTACCGTTTCAGCGATAGCCTGAGCGCATTCACCAACTACAACCAGGCTTACCAGGCGCCTGATATCGACAGGCTTTTTACTTTTGGCGGCGGGTTTAACGGTTTCCTTGACCCGGCAAAGGTGCGCACCCTGAATGCCGGCATTAACCACGTTTCAGCCTACAACCGCCTGAAGATTACCGTTTTCAGGGCTAACCTGAACAACGAAATATACCTCGATCCGACTTTTGGTTTTTTCGGCACCAACAGCAATCTGGACAAAACGTATAAATATGGATTGGAACTGCAGGACAGCTACAAATTCAGCAACGACCTAAGTGCTTCCATTATTTACAACTACACTCGCGCCATCGTGGATAAAGAAACAACGCTGGATGGCTCGATCATCAAGAATAAAGACTTGCCAGGCGCGCCCAGACATACCATTGTTGCGAACCTGAATTACAAGTTCCTTGATCATGCCAGCCTGAACCTGAACCACACCTGGCGTTCTACTGCCTATGCCTTTAATGATTTTGAGAACAATTTCAGCCAGAAGCAGGACAGTTTCAATTCAACGAATATTGCGATTAACTACCAGTACAGAAACCTGAACTTCTTTACCGCAATCAACAATATTTTTGATCAGGAAAATTCCGTGCAGATTGCCGACAACGCGATCTATCCGGTTGATTTTGTACGCACCTGGCGCGTAGGCATGAAAGCGGATTTCTAATGTGTTCTTTTATGCAGTAACACAAAATGTTATGATGCTGTAAATGATCGGGGCCGCGTATAACCCATACGCGCCTTTTTGAAAGGCACTTAAATAAAATGAACACATCAACTCCACAATCCGCTGTATACACAAAAGTCATCATTGCCGCAGCCATCGCTTTTTTCATGCTGCTGACCCGCGGCAGCCATGTACTGACCAGCGTATCATTGCCTGACGCAAGCCTGGCTTTACTCCTGATCGGTGGCCTGTACCTCAGGAAAGCCGCCTGGTTTGCCTTGTTCGTAGTGCTGGCTACGGCAATCGACTTTGGCGCCGCCGCAATTGACAGCATTCAGGCGTTCTGCCTGACCGATGGTTACTGGGGCATGTTGCCGGCTTACGCAGCCATGTGGCTGGCTGGCGCATGGTTAGGCCAGCAGGCTGACAGTACAGGCATTGCCAAATACACAGCGGCCTCTGTTGTTTCAACATTTGCTGCATTCGTGATTTCCACACAGACTTATTATTTATTTTCCGGCCGCTTCCCGGATGCAGGCATCGTTGAATCCCTGAAACATGGCTGGGAATACCTGCCAAGCTACATGGGCTTCACCGCAATGTACCTGGCGGCATTCTGGGCACTGACCAAGGCGCTGCCTAAACTACACAGCGCAATCAAAGCCTCATCATCTGCCAACGTCGCATAATCTATCGCGATCAGGGTGTTAAATACTAAAACAGCCCGCATTAGAGCAAAACTCTAATGCGGTTTTTTTATGGCTAACCATCAATTCACCGAAGCAGAAATCGCTGCCGTATACCGTGTGATTGCAGAGCGCAGGGACATGCGCCACTTTCTGCCCACGCCGGTATCCGCAGAAACACTGGCAAAGATTCTGCAGGCGGCACACCAGGCACCCAGCGTCGGGCTCATGCAGCCATGGCGCTTTATCAGGATAACCGACCGCACTTTACGCCACAGGATTCATGAACTGGTAGACGAAGAACGCAAACATACCGCGCAGGCCATTGGCGAATATGACAACACTGCACGCATGGCCGAGTTTCTGCGCCTGAAGGTCGAAGGCATACTGGACTGCGGCGAGCTTCTGGTCGCCGCATTATGCAATCACCGTGAAGAACATATTTTTGGCCGCAGAACGCTGCCGGAGATGGACATCGCCTCAGTGAGCTGCGCCATTCAGAACATGTGGCTGGCAGCGCGCGCAGAAGGCCTGGGCATGGGATGGGTGTCGATTTTCGACCCAAAAAAACTGGGCGCTTTGCTAAACACACCGGCAGATGCGAAACCGATTGCCATTTTATGCATCGGGCACGTGAGTACTTTTTACAACGAACCCATGCTGGTTGAAACCGGATGGAGAAAAGCCAGGCCGTTAACCGATATGGTCATGGAAAACCAATGGAGCACCCATGAATGACATACACTTGATCCTGGGCGGTGCCCGTTCCGGGAAAAGCGCATTGGCCGAGAAGCTGGCCGTGGAAAGCGGCTTGCCCGTCACTTATATCGCCACCGCACAAGTGTATGACCATGAATTCGGACAGCGCGTAGAACACCATAAAAACAGGCGGCCAGCGCATTGGCAGACCGTAGAGCAGCCCTTTGACCTGGGAAAGGCGCTGAAACAGCATGCCGGCATCGGCAAATGCGTGATTATAGATTGCCTGACTTTATGGCTGGCACAGTGCATCTGTCCTGACTGCGAACGCCCGGAGAATATAAGCTGGCCAGATGAGCGCCATGCCCTGCTGCGGGAGTTGGGCGACCTGCCCGGCATGATCCTGCTTGTCAGCAATGAGGTCGGCATGGGCATAGTGCCATTAGGTGAAATCAACCGCCAGTTTCAAGATGAACAGGGCAGGCTTAACCAGGCTGTTGCGCAGATTGCCGGCAAAGTGAGCTTTGTTGCTGCCGGGCTGCCGCTCAAGTTAAAAGGATAAACATGGAAACAATCTCATTTGAATTAAACGGTGAATATATCGAACTCTGCAACCTGCTCAAACTGGCGGGGATTGCCAACAGCGGCGGCCAGGGCAAACTGATGGTCTCAGACGGTATCGTTCAGGTAGATGGCCATATTGAATTACGCAGAACGGCAAAAATACGTGCCGGGCAGATTGTGGAATGCCTGGGGCAGAAGATCAGCGTAGTTGCGGTTTAGCGTCATCAGCGGTTTACAAAGTGAATTCTGGGCACTTCATCGTCAAACGATATGCGCGTTACGCTGGCGTGATCAATCACCATCCTGAACAAGCCTTTCAGCGGCATATTCAGCACGTCGGCCAGCATGGCACGAATGACGCCGCCATGCGTAATAACAGCAATTTCCTGACCTCGCGCGTGATGGCTCACATCTTCTATAAAACTCTTTGAGCGCATATGGAGTTGCGAAAAACTCTCGCCATTTGGCGGCGACAGGTTTGCATAATCCTTCGCCCAGGTATCAAATACATCCCGCGGTATGCTATCCCAGGCCTGCATTTCCCAATCACCAAAGTGCAGCTCTTTCAGGCGATGATCTAATTGCACCTCGCCTAAATCAAGCACTTCGGCCAATTTAACACAACGCTGCAGCGGGCTTGCATACACGGCATCAAAACGAATGCGGGCAAGCTTCTCTTTCAGCAGGCCACATTCTGCATGAAAGCTCTCCGAAACATCGACATCGCTTTGTCCATAGCAGATACCTGATGGGATATTCAATGACGTATGGCGTATCAAGTGCAATTTCATAACGAATTCAAAAGATTGATAAAACCAAAATACGCGAGCACGCCCAAGTAAAATGCCAGCTCCGTGATCTGCTGCGCTGCACCCAGGCAATCGCCGGTATAGCCACCCAGCCAATGCCTGATCTTGCGACGCCACCAATAGCCCGCAAAACCAACGCTGACCAGCCAGCTCAGGGTAAGCAGCACATAGTCACGCACGTTAACGCTATTGGATGCAACGCTCCAGTACACCAGCACCAAAGGCAATAAGCCAAATAGCGTCGCCACGGTTAAATCGCCAGCCCGAACCTTGCTTGCCAGCGGCTTGGCTTTTCCGGCCGCTTTCACATAACTGAGCGTTGCCATCATATAAACAGCACACAAACGGCTAAGTGCATGTGCCGCAATCAGCACATAAGCCAGGCTCTGAGCCGGCAAAGCGCTCAACAGCTGGAACTTGGCAAACAGCACCAGGAACAAGGCCAGTGCACCATAGGTGCCAAGCCGTGAATCCTGCATAATAGTGAGTATTCGCTCCCTGTCCCAGCCTCCACCCAAGCCGTCTGCACTATCGGCAAGCCCATCCTCATGGAAAGCTCCGGTCATATAGATAGTAGTCGCCATGCTTAGCAATACCGCAACATTGGCAGGGAATATCCAGCCGGCAACTACCAGCATCGCCGCACCTGCCGCCCCCACGAGAATGCCTACCAATGGAAAATACTTAGCTGAATGATTAAGCTCCTGTTCCTGGAAATCTTCAAAAACAGGAACTGGGATGCGAGTGAAAAAACCCACCGCAAGCAGCAGGTAACGCCATTCCCTACATAAGCAGCTTAGCATCGGTTACACCCGCCCCTGACGATCACTCACTTGATTTCTCGCTCACGCCAGCACTTTCAAACGAAGCCATTTCATTCAGAAAATGCACTGCGGCCTGCACCATTGGATAAGCCAGTGCCGCACCGGTGCCCTCGCCCAGGCGCAAGCCGGCATCCAGCAAAGGCCTGGCATCAAGGCGCGCCAGCAAGTGGCGATGTCCAGCCTCACCTGAGCAATGTGAAAATACACAATACTGCAGAATATTGGGCTGTAGATGATATGCCGCCAGCAATGCCGAGCTTGCAATAAAACCATCAATCAGTAACAACGCATTATGCTGAGCTGCCCCCAGCATGGCTCCCGCCATCATCGCAATTTCAAAGCCGCCGAAGGTTGCAAGCGCCTGCATTACATCTCCATCCGCTAATTGATGCTGCGCCAGCGCTTGCTTGAGTATTGCCGTTTTTTTCACCAGGCCGGCATCATCGACCCCGGTTCCCCGCCCTACGCACTGCTCAATCGGCATATCCAGCAACACGCTCATCAGGCAGCTTGCCGAAGAAGTGTTGCCTATGCCCATCTCTCCAAAACCAAGCACATTACAACCCGATTTGATCTCGTCCTGTGCCAGCTGCGCCCCCATGGCCATCGCTTGCTCACAATGCTCCCGGGTCATTGCCGGCTCCAGCAGAAAGTTGCGGGTACCCAAGCCGATTTTGGCATGGATTAAATCAGGGTGTGCGTCAAACACATGATTGACGCCCGCATCCACAACACGCAGTTGCATATTGTTCAAGCGCGCGAAAACATTAATTGCCGCGCCGCCCTGCAGGAAATTCAGCACCATCTGGGCGGTAACTGCCTGCGGGTAAGGGCTGACACCAGATTCCACCACACCATGATCCCCCGCAAACACCAGTAAAGTGGGCTTATTCAAGTGCGGCTGCAAGGTATTCTGTATCAGGCCAATCTGCAAGGCCATTGGCTCCAGCATGCCCAACGCCCCCAATGGCTTGGTTTTGTGATTGATTTTATGCAGGAGTTTTGCCTTAAGTGCCTGATTTGGCTGAGCGATGTTAAATTTCATAATGACAGATTTTACATGCTTGCCCGCACCAGCCTAATAAAAATACTAAATATTAGAAATATTTTTGTCCGTTTCTAATTTAGTTTGCTATAATGCGCGTCTTGCAAATATTTACCGAAGTTTGCAGCCAGTTGTACAAGGGCCGGGTAGCTCAGTCGGTAGAGCAGCGGATTGAAAATCCGCGTGTCGGCAGTTCGATTCTGCCCCCGGCCACCATCTAAATTAAGCTCACTTTATGTGGGCTTTTTTTATTTGTAAATTTAGCGAGTAGTACAAATAAAAACCAATAATAAAGGCAATCTACTAATGATCTTTTTCTTAAGAATTTTTATTTTGATTAATTTATTTTATATTAGCAATGCTTTCGCTGAAGATGTAGAGTGCATGTCAAAAATTGGGAAGCGCAGTATTTGTGATATTGCTAAGGAAATTTCAAGCGAAATGGCAAAGGAGCTACCGATGCAAATTAACAAACAATTTTCAATTGAAAAAACTCTCACCTATAAAAATACAGTAAGTCTTTGGGGTAGATTTACTTTTAACGAAAAGGCTCTGAATAAGCACCTTGTAAAGGCTAAAATTTCTCAAAGTGAATTTCAAAATACATGGAAGACACAGGCAAATAAAGGATTATGTCAGAAGGGTTCTGCCACTCACCAATTCATTACATCTGGTGGAATTATGCAATACACCTATGTATTTAAAGACAATACACCATATATGACTGTAGATATAGATAACTGTAATACTTAGACAGTTTTATAAAAAAACGAGTGTCGGCAGTTCGATTCTGCCCCCGGCCACCATCTAAATCAAGCTCACTTTGTGTGGGCTTTTTTTACGTCTGTTGATTACAAAAAATCGTGGTCTGTCCCCTATTATTGCTATTATTGTCGTTTTGCCAGCGCAGCAAAATCACGCCTTTCAACCATAGCAACAGCCTCACGCCCAAATTGAGTGAGAGACTCCACATCGGTTTGATTCGAAGAAAGTTTCATGACACCTAACGTTTGACATAGGGGGCGGTGCACTTCAGCGCAGCGTCCTGCTTGATGGATAGGTTAGGCATGCTAATTTTAATTTGAGTCATTTATTTATAGCACCGATGATAATAAGACCAAAAAAACTAAGAATATACACTGCGAAAGAAATACCCAAGGCTGATGAAATTTTTGTATTTACTTTCTTCTCCAGCAATATGCAAAAGGCAATCAAAATAAACGACATTGCATAAACAACAATAGGAATACCTTGCGTCAATCCAAGGTAGAAAAAATACCATGTTGGTGGATTGTTTCCAGACCCTGCAAACGCGGTTATTACTACAGCAAAACCTGTACTAAGAATGGTAATGGCTAGGAGTGCAAAAAAGAATATGATTTTGGCAAAAAAATTCATTTAATTGATAGTCCTAAAATTGCCTAGCGCTTGAATGATGGGTTAGAGCAAAACATTCCAATTATCCTCATATTTTGCAAGCACCCCAGCAATGGCTTTGTTACTCATTGTTAAAGTCCTATTCTTGCTTTTGCGCTCACTGTTTGGGGTGGAAAGAAGGTCGTCAAGCTCGGTGATTGGAAATACAAAAAAACGACTTCTAGGTTTTGTTCTGTCTAAAAGCACTACAACTAGAAAATCAAAACCATAAGTGAGTTTACCATTCACGGCATGTCCATTTGGCCAGTCGATAGACTTCACTTGAACTCTCTTTATGTCATCTCCCTTAACAAGGATTACATCCCACCCCTTTTGAGTTTCACCATGGGCAAGATATGCCTCTGCATCTCTTTTCAAGAGTTCGCCTAATACCAAATACTCTCCTATTGCCGCAGATACTGAACGATTGTTTTTCATTTGCTCTAACGTTTGAATTAAGGGGCACGCTTTAGCGTGTCCCGCTTGAATGATGGGTTAGGTTTTTTTGTGTAGCCCATATAAAGAAGCCGCCCACCAAGTAAACAAAGTAATAAAGATGTTGGAACTTTACCGAGATAAATGCACGCAAACAAGATGGCTGCGGCAATACCAGATGCTTGATAGTTAACTGGCACAGGAGAGAAAGGGAACGTTGGGCATTGATTATTTAGCACAACATAGCTCGCTGCTAAAAACGTTCCAATGCCCATGACTATATAAAACCTATTGAATGCGACTGCTGAATAACTTGTGCCAACAGGCCACACCAGATAAATAAGCAAACAATAGATAAAAATTACAGTAGTTTGAACAGTGGGTGGATTAGCTACAGCTTGTGAACTTGCAAGAAGCGCAAGCAGCAAAAGTGTTAAAACAAAAACTATTAAATATTTAACAATTTCCATTGAACCCTAACGTTTGAATTAAGGTGCTGGCTTTAGCCAGTCCCGCTTGAATGAGAGGTTAGCTCGCATTAACAACACCACTGAAGTATGGAATTAACAACTTGGTAATACCTATCATGTCGGTAATGAATAATATCTCAAACAAAATCATGATAATTGGCACTATGTATGCGGTAAAGCGAGAGCTAAATGCTAGTACAAAACAAAGCATTCGTGGCAACCCAGAAATGTAATAGTCTCTTGTCATTTCAAGCATTGCCAATCTGTAATCGCTCCGTATATGGTTCTCAGTATCTGTCACTATGTCGGAGTATCTTTCTTGATACTTTGAAAGCTGGGAGTCGGAAATTTTTGCATGATTTTCTCTATCTTTATCAATCTCACGTATTAGTTCTTTTAGCTTATCTCCACATTCAGTAAGGTTTTCTGCTCTTAATTCGTATCGCGCGGTACCTATTACAACTGAATATACCAGTACAGCGACGGCAAGAAAAATTACCATCATATTTAAAACACTAGGCTTGAATGCGAGTGAAATGCCTGAATTTTGCATTAACGGAATAAAAATCAAACCTAATGAAAGAGTGGTGGTGGTGAAAAATGCAAACTTTCCTTGTCTTTGCAATCTTCCCGCAGCGTTATACCGGCATTTTGCAGTTGTGCGCATACTCATCTGAAGTTTCTCTGAGGCATCCTTAACGGCTCTTTCACGCTCATTTAATGATAAAAGCCAGCGCCATAAATTCTTAAGCATTTGAATATCCATTATTTTGAGGACTAACAGTAATTATAGAGACCCATGGGTCTCTATATTAATAATTGAAATTGTATGATGCACGGCTGGAACCCCTTGTCTTTTCTTGGTTTTATTGTTTCTTGGTCTCTATATTCAAATATTAATATAGAGACGCAGCATGACTGAATTGATTGTAATTGAATTTGATTAAATATTGAAAAATGACCGTCCGCTTTGTCCGGCTTAGTTGCCGTTCATACATAATTATCAACTGCCCCTGTTGACCAAATGGGAGCATTCATAAATTTTCAACATGACAATTTTGTCACGCACTGACGAGTCCTAGCGAGTAAAGGCGAGCCTAAAACACTATAAAATGATGATTTTAAAGTTGAAAATCCGTGTGTCGGCAGTTCGATTCTGCCCCCGGCCACCAAATTTCGCGAAGCTGCTTTTGCAGCTTTGCAAAATTTAAGTTGGGTGATTTTCTCAACGGCCACCATCTAAATCAAGCTCACTTTAATGTGGGCTTTTTTACGTCTGTAGATTACAAAAAAACATGACCCGCTCCTTGCTCATGGTTTTTGACGGCAGGAAACTGCTGCCGTCAAAACTGAGTTTGCTAATTCCAGCGTTGTCCATTGCCTTGAATGCTGAAACGGCCAGCGCCAAGAAAAAACACTGACAAAGCTGCCGCAAGGTACATCCCTTGCAACTCCAGCGCCCACCCGCCCGTTTGGTTAATATGCAATAGTTCACCGGTATGCACCAGCAAAATAGCCACCACCATATTGATGGCGATGATGAGGCCGCCGATACGCGCCCATAGCCCCAGCAGCACAAGCAAAGGCGCGATCACTTCTCCGACATAGACCAAGTTGCCCAAGATTGCGGGAAATCCGGCCTGGGATACCAGGCCGGTAATGAAGTCGGCGCCATTCATCAGCTTGCTGACACCGTGTAAAAGAATAAGGACTGCCAGCGTCACACGCAGAATGAGTTTGCCGGTATCAGCACAGTTGCTATTAATTGTCATAGTAGTCATAAAACTTCCTTTTTTTTTGAATGAGACGGTTTTACTTCTTATTGATGATGCAACAAAGGCAATACGAAAATTATCACATCACACGCTTGTTGAACAGATTAAAAGATATCCGCAAACATCGTTATCCTGCGGCAGTATTATCCAATGCTTTAATCTGCCATTTCTTGAAATCGAATCGCGGTTACCGCAAGCCAGAACTCCAAATAGCCTTTGCCTTCCTATAGAATAGGCAAACACCTTAAATCGAATCGTGATTGATGATGAACATATCCATTAACTCCCCTGTCACCGACCTGTTACAGCATGCGGGCATTACTTATGATGTGATAGAAATTCCATTAAGCGAAGACAAAAAACCGGTCAGGAACCTGGAAGAATTGCTTTCACAACAAGGGTTAGACCCGCAATCAGTGGTAAGAAGCGTGCTGTTCAAAACCGCATCGGAAAAATTTGTTTTATTGGCCGTTGCCGGAGGCGGACGTGCCGACTGGGGCGTGCTGCGTAAACATTTGAATGAGCGCAAGTGCCGCATGGCGGAGTTCGATGAGGTTCCACAAGCCACCGGGTATGTTGTCGGGGCTGTACCGCCGCTCGCACTGCCGGAAGACATCCAGGTATTGATAGACGCCAGTGTCAAAGATTATGAAACCGTTATGATCGGCAGTGGCGTGCTGGGGTTTGCCTTGGCGCTGAAAAGTGCCGATCTGCTCAGGCTGCTTGCTGATGCCGACCAAGGGGTATTTACAAGTAGCCCGCAATAGAACATGACGTAAACACTCATTGCCAGAACCATCAACATACCTTTGGCCGCACGCTCTGATAGCGGGCTGCCGCAGACCCGGCTTACCGATCGTCGATTTTTTCGATAATCATCTGGTAATAAACACGCACAATCTTATAAGACCCTTTTTTGAGCTTCAGAAAAAGATTGATCGCTGCGGCCGGGTTATCGATAAAATCAGGGTAATAACGCCATAAGTAATCATCAAAGATTAATAGCCCGCCTGTTTTAAGCATCTCAAAGCATTTAATGGCATCAATCATGACATCATTACAGTGATGCGACCCATCCACATAGATCAGGTCGAAGCGCTGGTCAGGCTGTGCGGTGTTAAAAAAAGAGTATGACGTCCCTTTATATTTCACCAGCCTGCCCTTGAATGTTAAAAGGTTGCGATCAAAAGCCTGCTCTATATTGCTCAGCATTTCTTGCGTAGCGTAACGGCCAGATTTGTGTTCGTCGGCACCCTCCCATGTGTCTACGCAAGTGAGCGTTGCATTAGGCAATGCATGCAATATGAAATAACTGGACAGGCCTTCCCAGCTGCCGATCTCAAGAACTTTTACCTGGCTTCTATCTGCGAGGCGATACGCATCAAATACAGAAAACCATTGCGGGGTGTGATGCGTGAACCAGTCAGTAGATAATGCCAAGGCAGTTTTGGCATTGATGAAAGCAGATTGCCTGGGCAGGTAAGGTTTGGTAATGCGGTCATTTTTCAACCGGCCAGCAATATACAACACAATCGTATTAAATGAAGCATAGGTCTTAACCAGATAATGCAGATCCAGGAAAATATTCTTCCCCAGCTTATAACGCCGACCTGGCTTTAATAAATTTCGGATCGATGTCATAGCTTGCATGGCTTTAATTGGCTAGCTTATATTACACATGATTGGTCAAGTATAACAACATACACATTTCAACAGTAAGGCCTATATGCAGGCCAGCGTCAGCCAAACCCGGTACAGAATCTAAAGTGTAATGACCAGCTCTTGCATGCGCGATCACAATATAGTGCATGTATTTTTAACACGCACAGCATTAGTGCGCCATGCCTGTAATTAAGCCCATATTCATCGGATACCCATGCTTAATCGGGTGGCATGCCGCTTGCTTTTACTTAAAGTAATATTAAAAGCAAAGCGGTGATCCATCATGAATAGCCCTACGAGAATCTGTTTTGATGAAATGCATTCCAGCCCTACCGGGGTACGGAAACTCTACGCTAACTACGCAAAATGGCTGCACAGCATGCCGGCTGAGCAGCTGGAAAGCAAACGTAAAGAAGCGGAGCTTTTATTCCGCCGCGTGGGGATCACGTTTAACGTATACGGGGAAGATGCAGGTACCGAACGGCTGATTCCATTCGACGTGATTCCGCGTTTACTTGCCAATGACGAATGGCAGGTTCTATCCAAAGGTGCGGTACAGCGTGTAAAGGCGCTCAATATGTTCCTGCATGACATTTACCATGACCGGGAAATCGTCAAAGCCGGCATCGTGTCGGAAAACGTCCTGATGCATAGTCAGTATCGTCCGGAAATGTTTGGCGTGGATGTACCGGGCGGCATTTATGCGCATATTGCCGGCATTGACATCGTGCGTACCGGCGAAAAACAGTTCTACGTACTCGAAGACAACTTGCGCACGCCTTCCGGCGTATCGTATATGCTGGAAGACCGCAAAATGATGATGCGGCTGTTTCCCGAGCTATTCCGCCGTTACTCGATCGCACCGGTTGAACATTACCCGCATGTATTGAAGAACAATTTGCGTGCAGTCGCCCCGGCAGGCGTAAAAGACCCCACTGTCGTCCTGCTGACGCCGGGCGCATATAACAGCGCTTATTTCGAGCATGCGTTCCTGGCACAGCAGATGGGGGTGGAACTGGTCGAAGGGCAGGATTTATTCGTGCGCGGCAATGCGGTATACATGCGTACAACCGAAGGGCCAAAACGCGTTGACGTGATCTATCGCCGCATTGATGATGAATACATAGACCCGCTCGCTTTCAACCCGAACAGCATGCTGGGCGTGCCGGGGCTGTTTTCCGTTTACCGCAACGGGGGCGTGACGCTTGCCAATGCTGTCGGCACCGGGGTCGCAGATGATAAATCCACATACATCCGTGTGCCGGAAATGATCCGGTTCTATTTGAATGAAGAGCCGATCCTGTCTAATGTGCCGACGTATGAATTAAGCAAAAAGGATGACCTGGCCTTCGTGCTGGATAAGCTGCCTGAACTGGTGGTAAAAGAAGTACAGGGCTCCGGCGGCTACGGCATGCTGGTGGGGCCTGCTGCAAGCAAACAGGAAATCGCCGATTTCCGGCTGCGCATACTGGCTGACCCGGGCAACTACATCGCACAGCCTACGCTGGCACTCTCCACCTGCCCGACGCTGGTTGATCAGGGAATTGCGCCGCGCCATGTTGACCTGAGGCCATTTGTGCTGTCAGGTGAAGCCGTGACCCTGGTGCCGGGCGCACTTTGCCGCGTTGCCATGCGCGAAGGCTCGCTGGTCGTCAATTCCTCACAAGGCGGTGGCACCAAGGACACCTGGGTGCTGCAGCAAGATTCTGCACTAGCAGCGGCAGAAATCACGCAAGCATTCGATGAGGCCGCCGTATGTTAAGCAGAACCGCAAATCATTTATTCTGGATGGCACGTTATATCGAGCGTGCGGAAAACATGGCCCGTATCCTGGACGTCACTGCGAATATGGCTTTAGTGCCTAACGCAGCGCTGAGCGAAGCCGCTTTATGGCAGCCGGCACTGGAAATATCCGGCAATGCGGAAACATTCAACCAGCGCTTCAGCGATTACACCGCAGGCAATGTGATCCATTACCTGGCGATGGACCCGGAAAACCCGTCCAGCATTTATTCCGCTTTATACAGCGCTCGTGAGAACGCCCGCGCCGTGCGTGTGGCAATGACCTCTGAAACCTGGGAGAACATCAACGCACTCTGGCTCGAATTCAGCCAGTTTGATGGCAAAGACCTGGCGGAAGAAGGCCTGCGCGAGTTTTGCGACTGGGTAAAAGCGCGTTCACATCTTTTCCGTGGCGTCAGTTTCGGTACCATGCTGCGCGATGATGCCTTCCAGTTCCTGCGCCTGGGCACGTTCATCGAACGCGCCGACAATACGGCACGTTTGCTGGATGTGAAATACCACTTGCTACTGCCTATGGAAGAAGAAGTCGGCGGCGGTGTGGATTACTACGAGTGGAGCGCCGTATTACGTTCAGTATCTGCATTCCAGGCATACCAGAAAGTGTATAACGACACGATACAGCCCTGGCGCGTGGCCGAACTGCTGGTGCTGCGCAAGGATATGCCGCGTTCGCTGCATGCCTGCTTCACTGAAATCACATCCATACTGGACAACCTGACCACAGGCCGCCATATTGAATGCAGAAGGATTGCGGGAGAGATTAACGCAAGCTTGCAGTATGGCCGCATCGACCATATTTTCCAGAATGGCCTGCATGAGTTCCTGACCGAGTTTATTGACCGCAACCATCAGCTAGGTGCCGAGATCCAGGGCAGCTTCCTGAATGTGCATGCGGCCTGAACAACCGAGACAATTGATAAGGAATCGCCACACCATATGCAATTCAGCATACTCCATAGCACCGAATATCATTACAGCGAACCGCTGCACTACAGCATCCAGCAACTGCGCCTGACGCCGCAGGATGGGTTTGGCCAGCGCGTCATGAACTGGTCCATTTCCGTCAACGGCCAACTCAGCCAGCATCATGACACTTACGGCAACCTGGTACACACCATGGTGCTGGACAGCAACCATCATGAAATCAGGCTGGTCGCAAAAGGCGATGTCGAAACCGGCCTCACCATCACAGCGAATCAGGAAAAACTGCCGCTGGCGATTTACCTGCGCAGCACCGCACTGACCGCTGCGGACGCAGGGATCAGGGCATTCTCGGAGCCATTCGGCAAGCTGAAAACGATCCCTGACCTGGAGAGATTAAGCGCATCCATCATTGACCAGGTGCCCTACATGAAGGGCGGCACAGGCGTCTACACCACTGCGGCGCAGGCTTTTGCCGCAAGAACCGGCGTCTGCCAGGACCATGCGCATATTTTCATCGCATGCTGCCGCAGCCTGGGGCTGCCTGCACGCTATGTGAGCGGCTACCTGTTTACCGATGACGGCCATCTATCGGAGAGCCACGCCTGGGTAGATGCCTGGCTCAGCGATACTGGCTGGGTCAGCGTGGATGTTTCCAACCGCTGCCTGGCGAATAGCGCTTATGTCAGGCTGGCAACTGGCCTGGATTACCACGACGCCTGCCCGGTGAGCGGCGTGCGTGTCGGCGGCGGCATGGAAACCATGCAGGCAGGCGTCAATGTCTGGCAGCTTGGCAGCCAGGAAAATAACCTTCTATTGAAAAAACAGATTGCCCAGATTCAGCAATAAACAGAATCCAATAAACATAAAGCAGGAAACCTATGACATATTGCGTTGCCATTTTAGTTGATCAAGGCCTGGTACTGGCTTCCGACACCCGCACTAACGCCGGTGTGGACCAGGTAGCCATTTTTCCGAAAATGCATCATTTTGAGGTGCGCGGCGAACGCATGGTCACCCTGCTGACCGCCGGAAACCTGGCGATCACGCAGCTGGTGGTCAACCGGCTACGCGAGGCGATCAAGCGCGATGACGGCGCCCACCTCAACAATGTGGAAAGCCTGTTCGATGCGGCAAGCCTGGTGGGGGATGAAGTCCGTTTCGCTTTTGAGCGTGATGCGGAACACCTTAAGAACCACAATGCCGATTTTCATGCCAGCATCATCGTGGCCGGACAGATAAAAAACGAAAGACCCAGGCTGTTCAATGTTTACAGTGCGGGCAATTTTATTGAGTCCAGCACTGAAACCCCTTATTTCCAGATTGGGGAAACCAAATACGGAAAACCGATTATCGACCGCGTGATCAAACAAAATACCGACATGATGGAAGCGGTGAAATGCGTGCTGATCTCTTTTGACTCCACGATACGCAGCAACATTTCCGTTGCACCGCCGATTGACCTGATGCTGTATCGCAAAGACAGCCTGCATGGCGACTCCCATCAGCGCATCGGCGAAAATGACGCCTACTATGCGCTGATACGCAAAGGCTGGTCAGAAGGCCTTAATACGGTATTCCGGCAGTTGCCCGCTCCTGACTGGCACGAGGCCAGCTGCACATGATGCTGGATCCCGCCACCGATATTCACGATGTTTCAATCGCGATCCGCGATGCCGTTACCCCGGTATTCCTGCTGACTGGCATCGGTTCGATACTGGGCGTGCTGGTCAATCGCCTGGGGCGCTCGATTGACCGTGCAAGGGCCATCGGTGCCATGAATGATGAGCAGTTCTCCAGGTGCGCTGACGAGCTGGATATTATCGTCAGAAGAACCAGGTGGATGCGCTGGTCGGTGGGATTATTCATCTTTGCCGGCTTATGTGTGGCCATATCGATTGCTTCAGTTTTTATCAGTGTGGAACTACGGGCGAACCTGACGCATTTTGTGCTGATCACCTTCATTGCCGCCATGCTTTCATTAACGATAGGCTTACTGTGCTTTTTGCGGGAGATCATCCTCGCTTCCAAAGAAAAAATCTCCTGCGACCGCAAGCCATTGCCATGACACCATAACGGCCGCCACAGCTTAATTCGCCTAGCCGCAAACTGCCGCTAGACGATGCATGGTTATAATAAATCGTGCAGCTTGAATCCTGATTCCTGAGACAGGGGTTCGGTTTCCCTGATGGACTGTGACAGGTACTGATCCGCCTTGACCGGCCCTGCACTCTGGCACATGGCGACATACACCAGGTTAATCAGCTGCCGCAGCACCTCAAGCTCATAGGTACCCTCCAGGTCGGACGTATGCAATGAGAGCCACTCCCGAATATACATCAGGCGCATCTTGTCTGTTTTCACCTCATGCAGGTGATCTATCAGGAATTTCCTCAGCTGCTCCTCATCACGCTTGTTAAACTTGAGGAACATCTGCTGCAGCAGCATCGTGAATACTTTTGTCGTATGGTCCTGGGCCTGCCTGATTTCCGGCTGGAATACATTATTGGCATTCAACTCGACAAACGGATCCGGCAGCAGCTCATCCGACGCCAGATCCATCGCCATAAAAATTGCCCCGAGTATCTTGGGTCGGTCGAGCTTAAGCTGTGCTGTATTGCAGCAGCGCGCCACAAAAACGCTCAGGGCGAATTTCTGCTTATGCGAATACTCGGCCTGCCAAAGGTTGATTGCATTCAACAAAGCCTCATCATCAAAATATGGGCGCATCCCCGTGTAGATGGCGCGCCGTCTTAACGTCAATTCCATAGTGTTGCCCGCTCCATATCTTTAATCCCATGCATCAGATCTTGCTCAGGCCTTTAAGGCTTTCGCTGCTGTATACAACATCCTTGCCGAACTCAGGGTAGCCGATCTCGCCATGCTCGGTAATATCCAGGCCACGCTGCTCATGCATGGTGCTTACACGCAGGCCAAATACCCGTGAGATTGAAAAATACATGAGCAGTGCACTAAAGAACACCCATGCGAATGCTGCACCAATACCGGCCAGCTGCACCAGAATCTGATGCGTGTCATACATATTTCCGGTCAGGAACAGCCCTGCGGCCAAAGTGCCCCACACACCGCAAATGCCGTGTACAGACACCGCGCCAACTACATCATCCAGACGCATTTTCTCCAGCCATATCGTACCCATCACGCTCAACCCACCGCCGATTGCGCCGGTTAATATCGCATAAGGCACCTGCATGCTAGCGCAGCCTGCGGTGATCGCGACCAACCCGGCAATGCTGCCGTTTACCGTACCGGTAAGCAGCGCAGGCTGACGGGTGATGAAACAGACCAGCAGTGCGCCAACAGCCCCGGCTGCACCAGCCATGTGCGTATTCAACAGAATATGGCCGAGATCGGTGCCGGCAGCCAGGGTACTGCCGCCATTAAAGCCAAACCAGCCGAACCATAACAGGAACCCGCCTATGGCAATGAAACTCAGGTTATGGCCAGGCACCTGGCGCGCCTCACCTTTTTCGCCGAACCTTCCCAGCCTTGGCCCCAGCAAGATAACGGCTGCCAATGCACACCAGCCGCCAACGGAATGCACCACGGTAGAGCCGGCAAAATCAATAAAGCCCATTTGCTTTAACCAGCCGTGCTCGTTCCACGCCCAGCTGCCGAAAACAGGATAGATAATCGCCGTGATACCGCAGGTGCCGATCAGGTAGGCAATATAGTTGGTGCGCTCCGCCATGGCGCCGCTCACTATGGTAGCGGCAGTGGCTGCGAACATGATCTGGAAGAAAATCAGCGTGTAATCCCAATGGGGAGCTGAAGACAGCCCGAACAGGCTGGTGCCGTAAAATCCACTGGGATTATCGCCGAACATCAGCCCATAGCCCATCAGCCAGAACAGCAGCGTACCTACACATAAATCGATATAGTTTTTCATCATGACATTCACTGCATTCTTGGCCCGCACCATGCCGGTTTCCAGCATGGCAAACCCGGCCTGCATCAAGAACACCATGGCACCGGCAATCACCACCCACAGCGTATTCACCAGCTGCGCCTGTATCTCATCAATGGCCATCACAGTAGCGGGAGACAGAAAAACGATGCCTGCAAGTATCAACAAGAAGGGTTTGGCAATTTTCAGCATATAGGCCTTTGCATATTGTGATTAATTTACATAGTGCCAAGCATGATCTATGCCATTCACAAGTGTCGGTGCCCATAAGATGGGTGCGTGTTGAGATTGCCTGTCCATCACGTGCCAAACTATACTGATCAATATCATGGGTTGCCGCGGCATCCCGCTCATTTTGGTGAAGCTCGCCAGTAGTCAAGACAAGGGCTCTCAAGAAAAATAAGACTCTGATGAAAAATACGATTAAAAGAATTTTCATGCCAAGGTTGCCGGTGCCTGCCATAAGCAGGCCTGCGCTGGTGCTGCTGTTATTCGCGGCATACTTCATACTGGGTTTGGTGATCCATTCAGACTATGGCGTGTCATGGGATGAGCCGGTTTCCAGGACGAACGGCATGGTCAACCTCAAATATATCGTCGAAAAAGTCGCCCCTTCCCTCATCACGGGCGATAGCGCAAAAAATATCCCAGAACTGCACAGCTGGCAGGATAAAGACTACGGTGTCGCTTTTGAAGTACCGGTAGCTGCGCTTGAGCTGCTTTTGAAACTGAAGGACTCTGAAGATATTTATATTTTCAGGCATCTGGCTACATTCCTGGCCGCGTTTATTGGCGCGGTGGCGGTTTATGCAAGCGCACGGCATCTGTACAAGGATTACCGGTTCGGCCTGCTGGCAGTAGGCATGCTGGTATTGTCGCCAAGGATCTTCGCGGAATCGTTCTACAACTCGAAAGATATTGTATTCATGGCCTCGATAGCGGTCGCCATTTATACCATGATCATTTTCTTGTCCAGGCCAGGCTTCTCCAGCGCGGTCATGCATGGCTTCTTCTGCGCTTTTGCGATCGATGTGAGAATCATGGGCGTGATGATGGTGTTATGTACCATAGGCCTGTTGGTGATCCGGGTGCTCAGGCGTGAAACGGCCACCGGCACCGGCTTCCGGTGTGCGGCAGCATTTGCAGGCGCCTGCTGCGCTTTTACTGTTCTCATGTTTCCTTTTCTTTGGGATGACCTGGCCGGGAATTTCCTGCTCGCTTTCAGCAATATGGCCAAGTTCCGTTGGGATGGCCTGGTTCTGTATATGGGGGAAATCCATCAAGCAAGCAAGCTGCCGTGGCATTACATCCCGGTGTGGATCCTAATAACGACACCGCCTTTGTTCACGGCGCTGATGGGGGTTGGCGCATTCAGCACCATCAGGCAGGCCTGGTCTAACAAACTCGGCCTCTGGTCAAATGAAAGGGAAATGTTCGACCTGGTAAACCTTGCATTACTGATGATACCGATAGCCGCGGTCATTGCCTTATCTTCAGTACTCTATGATGGCTGGAGGCAGATGTATTTCGTCTACCCGGCCTTCATACTGATTGCGACAAAAGGCGCCGTGACCATATTCGGCCTATTCAAGGAAAACCGGAAAATACAAAACTTGCTCTGGGCAGTGCTGTTGTTATGTGGCGCTTATAATGGCTACTGGATGTGGGCATCCCACCCCTTGCAGAATGTTTATTTCAACTTTCTGGCCGGGAGCGACTGGAAAAACAAGTTTGAACTGGATTACTGGGGGCTTGCCAATAGAGAAGCGCTGCAATTCATCCTCGACAACGACAACAGCCCAGTCATTACGATAAGCGCAGACAGCCAGACCCCGCTGGAAACCACATTACTGATCCTGAACCGCAAAGACAGGAACCGTGTCGCGATCCTGCCTGCCGAGGCTACGCCGTCATACCGGCTCACCAATTACCGGCAATCCAGGAGCATGGGGCTCACAACGCCCCCTGAAAACCACACGCTTTTCTACCGCAAGCAGGTCGACGGAGAAACCATCCTGTCAGTCTACAAGATCAATGCCCCGCAAAAGGCCGCCAGGGTCACTAGAACTGACCGCGCATACAGCGCTGACGAAATCCGTGGAATCAGTTATCGCTATGACGGCAGGAGCGTACGCGACGGAAAGTCGATTGTAGACTTCAAAATCAATCATCATGGCCTGCTGCCAATATCAGCGTTATCAGACGTGGGCAAGCCGATACACATTGCATGGCGCTTTCTGGATGCTTCGGGCAAACCGGTATCGGAATGGAATAAACAAAAAGGCCTGCCGGCGGATATTCCGGCAAATGGTGAGCTGACGGTAGAGATAGCCATCAACCCCAAGAACGAAATCAGGGGTGGCACACTCCAAATCTCCATGGAGCAGGAGTCTGCTTTCTGGGCGCATGATATTGGCGTTCAGCCGCTTGAGATTCCGTGGAAGTAGATTTTACAAATACGCGTTACAATTGTGGTTATGCCAGAGCGTTGCAACCGGTCTGGAACAGACTGAAGACTACACAAATGACGACCGAAGCCATAACACAGCACAATAACCCTTTGCACGGCAAGACTCTGGAGGCAATACTGACTGCATTGCTTGACCACTACGGATGGAACGGCTTAGCCGAACGTATCCCTGTGAACTGTTTCAGGAATGACCCCAGCATCAGATCAAGCCTGAAATTCCTGCGTAAAACGCCCTGGGCCAGAGATAAGGTTGAAACACTTTATTTATCGCTGCCCGCCGCACCGGGTCGTTAAGCTCGTGTCAGCACATATGGCGTCAATGGTCCATCAAGCCTGAACCTGGTTCCCGAACAAACCTCAAATTAAAATCCACAGATGAAAATCGACAAACTGATCATAGCGGTAACATTTTATTACGTTGAGGCGCGGCTCAAATACCTATCCGCAATCTCACGCCATTTCTCCAGCCTGGCGAACCAGGTTCAAGTATTCATTACCACCAACACCAAGGATGAAGGCCATCACCAGAAAATCATGGCGAGCCTTGACCAACAGCTCGAAGCAGAAATTCTTGTTCCTGAACTGCTGGGGCACCCTTATCTGCTCACGTGGTGCCATCTCGATATTTTCAGGGAGAAGTTCCGTCAGGACGAGGGCATTACGCACTTTATGTATCTTGAAGATGACATGTGCATTCACCCCGGCAATATTGCATACTGGATGCAGGCACGGGAAACGCTCAGGCCACATGGGCTCCTTCCATCTTTCCTGAGGTTTGAGTACAAATCAGAAGAAGATACACCATACAGCAGCGACGTTACCAAGAAGATCCCCTTCTGGCAGCTGCCGAAAGTCAGGATCTCGGATCATTATTATTTCGTAAACTTACGCAAACCATATCAGGGCATGTATTTAATGGACAGGGAGCTGATGCAGGAACATTTATCCGGTCCATCATGCAGCCCGGATTTCGGCATCTGGAATATCAGGGAAAAAGCGGCGCAGGGGCTCACCTTTGCAAAAATACCGGCGGGCTACACTTCAAGAAACCTGGTCGGATATGACAGCAGCACACGGCAGATTGACCCGGATGCCCTGATACATCACACCCCCAACAATTACGCGAACAATCCGGATAGCGGGTTTGGCAAACTGCCCGTGAATGAACTGATCGACATGTCACTTACGGGCTATATACGCAGCCTGGTAAAACCAAAAAGCGCATTCAACTTTTAGCCTTGCCGTTCAGGATATGAATGAAATTATCCGTAATCTGCATGATTTCCTTTTTGGAATGGCTGATGTAGATCATCGGAATATTGATTTCATCAGCAATTAATTTCAAGAAAGGCAGGATCTGGTTCTTCAGCCTGTCGTCCAGCGATGCCAGCGGCTCATCCAGCATCAGCAGCCTGGGCGAGCTCAGGAGCGCACGTCCTAACGCCACCCTTTGCTTCTCGCCGCCGGATAACTGATGTGGGCGCTGCTGCAGCAAGGCGCCGATTTCAAGCAGCTGCACAATGTGCCCGAAATCAAACTGCTGCCGGCTGGCAGGGATAAAATTCAAGGCATAACGCAGGTTCTGCTCAACATTCAGGTGCGGAAACAGGCGCCCATCCTGGAATACCAGCCCTATCCTGCGTGCATGTACGGGTTGATTGATATGTGTCCGGCTGTCGAACAGGCATTCGCCATTGATCACGACACGCCCGCTATCTGGTCTGATGATGCCGGCAATGATATTCAGCAAGGTGCTTTTACCTGAACCCGACGGCCCGAAAATAGCGGTCACGCGATGTTCCAGCTGCAGCGAGACATCCAGCTCGAAATTCGGCCGTTCAAGCCGCGCCTGCACTTCAATCATGCCGTACCTCAATCATGCCCGCGCCCGATCTGCAGGTTGGCTTTACGCTCCAGCCTGTCACTCACCATCAGCGCACCCAGCGCCAGTAAAACGCTTAATATGACCAGGCGCAAAGCCGGCAGGTCGCCATCCGGCACCTGTGTGTAGCTGTAAATCGCCAGTGGCAGCGTGCGTGTTTCATTCTCGATATTGCCGACAAAGGTAATGGTTGCGCCAAATTCACCCATACTGCGGCTGAAAGCCAATATCAAACCCGTAATAATGCCGGACATGGATAACGGCAGGGTAATGGTGAAAAACACCCTGAGCGGATGCGCCCCCAGGGACTGGGCTGCAATCTCCAGCCCCTTGTCTACCTGCGAGATCGCCTGCCTCACCGAGCGCACCATCAGCGGAAACGCCATCATGGCAGAGGCGACGACCGCGCCCATCCACGTAAACGCCAGGCTGATGCCAAAATACTCATGCAGGTACCTGCCGATCAGACCCTGGTTACCCAGCAGCAATAACAGCAGGAACCCCGGCACGACCGGCGGCAGAACCAGTGGCAGGTGCACCAGGCTATCCAGCAAGGATTTACCGAAGAAGGATTTTCGCGCGAGCAGCCATGCGACAGCGGTCGCCGGAATCAGGATCAGCGCCACGCAAAACAAGGCCACTTTTAATGAAAGCAGCAATATTGAAATTTCAGCGGATGTGAAATGGAAAAGATCAAGCATATCGGGATTGTAGCCTACTACATGCTTTTGTGGCGCGCCCCGGCTCAACCGTCATGGCTGAATCCCGCGCCCGCTTCTTGATAACAAGGCGCCAATATGGTCTGCGGCGGCTTGTATCCATGCATCGCTTTTTCTCGAATCTAAACGACAGTAATCCGGCAACAGCGCGCATGCGGCTGTTGCCGGATGATATTAAAACAATACCTGTTATCGATATTGACTATCAATATTCAATATCGATATTGGCCGTCAATATTTACTGTGCCGCAGCCTCTGCTTCGGCAGGCGGCGCTGCTTCGGGCTGCGTACCCCCTATTTTTTTGTTAAGCAGCAGGACTTCGCCCTGGGTAATGGTGGTCAATGTATTTGTCCGGCTAACGGCCACTAAAGACAAAATGAGCGCCAGCACTGCAACGACAAACGTTACAGCGATCCAGATACCGAATCTTGCCGGTTCAATAACGTGATTCACATCAGACATATTATTTACTCCCTTTTGTTAAAAAATTTAAGCGCTACATTTTTACTGCTAAAAAAGCTGCTGCACGGCACCTGTGTTGCCTTCTGAAGCATGCAGGGCGAGCTGCGTTGCTTTTGTCCGGGATTCATAATGGGCAAGCTGCGTCACCATATCCCTGCCCAGCACGACCCTGACGTTCACATTGGCACGAATATCACGGCGCTCAACAAGTTTGGGCGCATCCAGCAGTTTGGATTGCAGCAACAGCGCCTGCGCCTCATAGCCAGGGCGATAATGGATCTGTGTCGTCAGCGTCCGGTATGGCTTTTTATTGGTCAATCGCGTTGCCATATACCCCTGTTCGCGCAGGAACCTGCTGACTTTACCGGCCGCACCGTTCACGCCGTTTCCGTTTGCCACTTCAAGGCGTATCTGCTGCATGTTCTGCTCAGCCTCGACGGCTGCGACCTGCACTGTTTCGGCACTTTGCGGACTGATCTGCAGCTCTGATACATGCGGTGCCAATTGCACCAGTTTTGCCCGGCTCTCTATTGCAGGCACCACCAGCGGCGCCGTATCGGCTGTGCGGATAACGCCCCGGTCTTTGGGGATTGCCAGTACCTGCACATCCTGCGGTGCAGCTGCGGTTGAGACGGCACTGGAATCAGCGGCTGGAGCTGGAGTTGCAGCCGCTGCAATATAGGTCACGCTGGGCGGCGCGCTTGGGGCAGGCACGGGCACGGCGGCCTCGGCTGCTTGTTGAGTGGTTTTCTCTACGCTGATGGCTTCAGAAAAAGCCAGTGCGGCCTGCGTAGTATTGCCGGCCTTGGCATAAGCCTGACCCAGGTTATTCAGCGCACGCTGGTTATTTGGGTCAAGCGCCGTTGCCTGCTGCAACGCTTTTACCGACTCGGCATACTGGCCTTGCAGGTAATAGGCATAGCCCATATTGCTGTATAAATGCGCAGCCTTGGGTGCCTGTTTGATCGCGAGGCGGAATGCCTCGATCGCCTCGCGGTACTTGCCCTGTCTTGAGTAAACGACGCCCAGGCCATTGCGTGCCTCCACGAAGCCGGCATCTGCATTCAGCGCTTTCATATAAGCATTGATCGCTTCATCAAAGCGGTTCTGCCCCTGGTAGTAACGGCCCAGCTGGTACATGGCTTCAGGTTTGTCGCCGCTGCTTCTGGTCACCGCGGTTGACTTGATTGTCCACGGCACGGCACTGGTACTCTGGTTAGACGCGCAGCTCGTCATCAATGCGATGCAGCACACTGCCGGTAAGATTTTATGTTTAGCGTTCATTTGAAACCTCCAAACTTAACAACTACGTCTACTGACCCGCCAATGCCGGCAGCATGATGCGATGTATGCTGATGAGCGCCGGCCCTAACAGTACCAGCAGCATTGATGGGAATATAAAGAATATCAGCGGGAACAGCAGCTTCAATGCAATCTTGGCAGCCGCCTCTTCTGCCCGCAGGCGGCGTTTGGTGCGCAGATTCTCCGCATGTACCCGCAAAGCCTGTGCGATACTGGTACCGAAACGGTCTGACTGCACCAGCATCGCCACCAGCGTGTCAATATCCTCAACCCCGGTTCTCAGTGCAAGGTTGCGTAACGCCCTTTCACGCGAGCTGCCTGCACGCAGTTCAAGGTTGATCAGATGCAGCTCTTCACCCAGTGTCGGGCTGATCATGTGCATTTCCTCGCTGACCCTTGCCAGCGCAGCATCCAGACCCAGGCCTGATTCTACGCAGACGATAATCAGGTCCATGGCATCCGGAAAGCTGTCGAGGATTTCACGTTTCCGATAAGCGATGCGACGCTCCAGGAACACATTCGGCAGGAAATAGCCCAATCCGGCAGCGGTAACAATGAACAGCAGCAACAGATTCGCCTTAAGGTTGATCCCGCTGATCGTAACGTAAAGGATGACCATCAGCGGCAGCGCAAAGGTAAGCAGCGTTTTTGCCAGGAAATAGACCATCGGCGCCGTTTCATTGCGGTAGCCGGCATTCATGAAACGGATGCGCAGCTGGGAAGTCTCCCACCCTTCTTTAGGCACTGAAAGCTGGGCTACCGGTTTGGTGAGTTCAATGATCTTGCCCACCCATGGAGCAACCCTGGCCTGCTCGTCGATCTCGACTGGATCATCACGGCCGGATCTCACAATCCGCAGCCTGTCTTGCAGAGACTTGGTATTGAATTGTGTCAGGATCACCAGTGCGACCACAAACACGGTAATGAAAATTAATGCTAGATAAATGATTTGTATGCTGTTCATATTATTCTCAATTCATTAATCTGCTTACACCCTGATTTTAATGATGCGGCTCATCGCATAAATACCCAGCAGCATCATGCCCAGGGCGACAAGGCTTAACCTGATACCCAGCGGGTCGGTCCAGAGCACGCTTAAAAAGCCGGGGTTAACCACCTGCAAAGTGGCGCCAAGTATGAAAGGCAGCAATGTCAGTATCCAGGCCGACAGCTTGCCCTCTGCCGACAGCACGCGCACCGTTCCCATCAGTTTCAGGCGCTCCCGGATAATCCCGCTGATGTTGCTCAGCAGTTCGGATAAATTACCGCCTGTTTCATGCTGGATCAGCACCGCAATCACAAAATAACTGAGATCGGTGCTCGGCACGCGCACACTCAGGTTTGTCAAGGCTTCCTGTGTGGAGATGCCATAGTTGATTTCCTCAAACACCAGCCTGAACTCTGACGCGATCGGCTCGGACATCTCGTTGCCCACCATACGCAAAGCGCTCGGGAATGCATGCCCGGCTCTCATGGCGCGCCCCATCAGGTCCAGCGCATCAGGCAGCTGCGCTTCAATCACCCGCATGCGTTTATTTTTCGCATTGATCGTCAGAATCAACGGCAACGATCCGAGCGCTATCGCCAGCACAACCAGAAAGAACAGCGGCATCGCCAGAAACACGGCAATCGCTGCGCCAAGCAGCGCCATCAGGATACTGATGCCCAGGAAAGCCGCCACGCTAAGGTTCGAGCCTGATTGCAGCAATAGCCGATCCAGCAGGTGTACCCGCGGCAGGCTCAGCAACAGGCTTTGCAATTCAGGGGTTTTTGCAAGCAGACGCTGCTTGGCCAATGTCGCAGCCTGGCCGCTGCCGCCTGCTGCCGATATTGCCTGCAACCGTTTGGCAATACGTGTTTTTTCCGGCCCTTTGTAGGCATTCCATGTGAGAAAAACACCTTCCAGGAACAGCACTACCGCAAAGAAGCCCAGCACTACAAACAGATAATAGAGAAAGTCCACATCAACCTCCTATTCAAACAGGACCGTTGGATCGAACAATTCATCAGGCACATGAACCCCGTGTGTACGCAAGCGTTCTACAAAGCGCGGACGGATACCTGTCGCCCGGAAGCGGCCATTCACGGTGCCGTCTTCTGCAACGCTGGTTTGTTCGAATGTGAAAATATCCTGCATGGTAATAATATCGCCCTCCATACCGGTAATTTCCTGGATACTCGTGATCTTGCGCTTACCGTCACTCAGCCGGGTCAGATGCACCACCGCGGTCAGCGCCGAACTGATCTGTTCGCGCATGGCTTTCGGCGGCAGGTTGAAGCCCGCCATGCCGAACATGTTTTCCAGCCGGGTCAGCGCATCACGCGGCGTATTGGCGTGAACGGTCGCCATGGAACCTTCGTGGCCGGTATTCATCGCCTGCAGCATATCCACCACTTCGGCACCGCGCACCTCGCCTACGATGATGCGGTCAGGACGCATACGCAGGCTGTTGCGCACCAGCATGCGCGGCGTGACCTCGCCCTTGCCTTCGATGTTGGGCGGACGCACTTCAAGGCGAACGACATGCGGTTGCTGCAGTTGCAATTCAGCTGCATCTTCAATCGTCACGATACGCTCCGACCCCGGAATGCTGCCGGACATGATGTTCAGCAATGTCGTCTTACCGGTACCGGTACCGCCTGAAATCAGGATATTGACCTTGGCTTTCACCAGCCCCTGCAATATTTCCGCCATCGGCGGCGTCAGGCTTTTATATTCAATAAAATCCTTCATCTGCAGCGGAACCAGTGCAAAACGGCGGATAGACATCAAGGCGCCGTCAACAGCCAGCGGCGGAATAATGACGTTCACGCGCGAACCATCAGGCAAACGCGCATCCACCATCGGGCTGGATTCATCCACGCGCCGCCCGACACCGGAAACGATCTTGTCGATGATCTTGAGCAGATGCGCCTCACTTTCAAAGCGCACATCCGTCAGTTCAAGCTTGCCCTTGCGTTCGACATACACCTGCCGGTAAGTATTGACCAGGATATCCGACACCGTAGCATCTGCCATCAGGATTTCCAGCGGCCCCAAACCCAGTACCTCATGCTGAATATCTCGCACCAGGTTCAGGCGTTCTGAATCATTGATTGCGATGGTCTCTTCAGTCAGCAGACGCTCGACCAGCGTTTTGAGCTCTTCGCGCAAGCGTTCGCCCGACATGCTTTCCATCATCACCAGGTCAACACGGTCCAGCAACTTACGGTGGATACGTGACCTTAGGGCCTGATACTCCTGATAACCCATAAAACCGTATTGCTGCGGCGCCTGCGTTTGCGCCGTGATTGAAACCGGGGTTTCATCTTTTTTGATTTCTTCCAATCGATCGCGTAATGACATAGTCCTTATCCTTCCTCGAATCAGCATGCCTCAGCTGACTTATAGTTCTGGTTACCGTGCTGATGTGCTCAATTAAATAATTTTGAAAGCCAGCTGCTCTCCTTCGCACCGGGTATCTCCGTCAGCTTTTCTGCGATGCCCTCTAAACTCTTGCTGACCGGATCGTGCCTGGAAATCTTCATGATCGGCACACCCTGGTTAACCGACGCCGAAACGGTCGCGTAGCTATTGGGAATCCGCTCATAGACTTTCATTTCCAGGGTCGCTTCCACATCGCGCACATCAATATCACTGGCCTTCTCGCAGCGGTTGATCAACAGGTTGATTTTGGCTTTCGGATACCCCAGGGAAAGCAGGATCTTGATCAGGCGTTTGGAATCGCGAATGAACGGCAGTGTCTGCTGCAGCACCAGGAAAATGTTATCGGCATGATCCAGCGCTTTAAGGCTTGATGAATTCAGGGTGCGGCCGATATCCAGAATCACAAAGTCATACTGGCGTTTGGCTAGCTTGATCAGCGTATCCACATGCTGCGGCTTCACTTCCACTGCACGCTCGGCATCTTCAGGGGCTGCAAGCACACCGAAATTCGGCAGGATCTGCACCATGGACGAAGCCAGGAAAGAAGAGTCCAGGCGGGCAATATTGCTGGCGACATCCGCCAGCGTATTGGGCGGAATATGGTCAGACAGGAACAGTGCCGCATCACCGAATTGCAGGTTCAGGTCAAGTAAGGCTACCTTGATATCGCCATGCGTAGCCGCCAGGGTATACGCCAGGTTACAGGCAAGGAAAGTAGCGCCACTGCCGCCCTTGCCCGAGGTGAACACGATGACTTTACCCTGCTTGGTGGCCGCAGCATAATTTGATTTGCTCTCCACGCGATGCACCGCACGCAGCAGTTCCTCATTCACCAGCGGCAGTTTCAATACATCCTTAACGCCGATGCGCAGTGCGCTGATCAGGAACTCCTGCGACACGGTCTCGTTCAGCATGATAAAACCCGTACTCGGGTATTGCATGCAGGCCTGCTCCAGCGCGGCCAGGTCTTTTGCATCCACCCCTGACTCATCAAGAATCACCACATCAGGCGACTCTTTATTGATTAGGTTGATGATGTTGACCGCTTTATCCAGGCTCCCTTCAAACAGGTAGAAAACGCGCTGCGGATTATCTTCCAGCAAAACCCGCCGAATACCTTCCATCAGGGTCTTGTTAGGCGAAATTATTGTTATTTTCATTGGTCTCATTTTTATTTTTCATCCAAAATTTTTTAACCGGAATACCCCATGCTTTCTGCGGGCATCGTCACCGTTGAAGCAGGAATAGGAACTCTAAGATCGATTCTGAATGGATTGCTCTCCGAAAATGGGAATGCTGTTAATTGCAACGTGGAAAAGATACTGACAACCGGCGCATAAGTGGCATTGGTAATCGACACCCTTACAAATGCGATACAGTCATAACTACCGCTAGGGTCCAGGCATGCCGTTATATTGTCGGAGCCAGTTGGCGGGAGCCTGCTGGATATTATCTCCACGCCATCTGCTTTCAGATATTTGATATCTACATTACCGACTGCGATCTCGGCACCTGCCGGCATTGAGTTCTGCCCAAACAATGCCGCTATCTTTGCCGGACTGGTACTGGAGTTATCCACTTGCCTGACGACAGCCTCTCGAGCGGCATGCCGCGTGACTTCCTGCACGGTATTAAACACATAAAACATCCGTCCAAATTCCATAATGCCAAACAGCAGGATAAACAGGATTGCCGCAACAATGGCAAACTCGACCGCTGCCGCACCCTGCTGCCTGTGCCCGAATACCCGTTGATCTGTTGTCATCATTGTCAGCATGATTTCACTCATTGCATATACCGCATTGTAGTTGCGGGAGAAAGCGTAGCATTCCAGGTCACGGCGCCGGTAGAAACAATGATCGGTATCCAGCCGCCAATGGTCACCGGATAATCGATGATGCTTACTGTCACGTAAGTGGGTGCCACGCAATCTGTCGGGTCACACACTACATCTACGTAGGATGTTGAAAAAGCAGGCACTTTGGCTGCATTTACCGCATTAAGCACCATCGTTCTTGCGTTAGCTTTTATCGTGTCATTGACGCCTACCGCAGGGCTTACCCTGGTATTGGAAACATAGCGCGCAGCATCCCTTGTACTTTTAGCGAGCGCATCGTAGTACCAGAACGTCCTGCCGAATTCGATGATGCCAGCAACGATCATCAGCAGGGGAATAATCACCAACGCAAACTCAACCGCGGCAGCCCCGCGCTGCTGCGGTATGGAGTGAGCATTGGTGTTTAATATCCGCATATCCATATCTATCTGTAAAGCTTGATGTCACTGGTTGGCAGCGGTGTAGGCAGCAATCCGCCAAACTCAACATATAAATCTTTATCAGAGTTGGGCAGACTGGCTTTCCGCTGCATTAAAAATCTCCCTACACCCAATACCGTCACAGGACGGCAGTTACCGCCTGCCGCTGAGCAATCAACAATCACCATATTGAGTACCCTGCGCCTAGGAATACCGGGTCGATGTGCAACCGCTGGCGCAGTAAAGAAATCTCCACTGGTTTGTGCATAAGGCGAAGTCTCCGGATAGCTGGTGGCAGTATTACCGTTATACAGCGTTGACCACTGCGCTACGGTTGCGCCGCTGGGTCGGTTACCAGCCCACAGCACGCCATAATCTGTCGCAGTTCTCAAACTGTATGGTTTTGCTTTACAAGGTTTGTTAGGTTTACACGCACCGTTAGTTGCACTATCAACAAAAGTGATGCTTTGCTGAACCGGGTCAGTCCCCATCCATTGATCTGCCAAACCCGGTGCAGACCCAGGGACATACTCTTTGATATTGGCATCAGGAGGCGCAGTCGCCGGGTCACATTGCGCTGATGAAGGATACATATCGAACCTGGAGTCGAGTGCTTCAAAGAATGGACCTAAGGAGTTACCCGAGTTGGTGTTGACCGTCTGCCCCACGACTGGCGTGAACCCGATCTTGCCCGCACAGACATAAGGCCTGCCCGCGTTAGTATTGGTGACAGGACAGTTGCCTGGCGTTGCAGACTCCGGATCGATCCAATACATAGTACCGGGGCCTATGGGATTGGCTGCACTCACCTTATAAGATACGCCGCGCTCATACCCAAGTTCATTAGTCGTGCCAGGGTTTGCTAACTGGCAAATGGCGATAGGCGTGATATCTGCCGCATATTTGCCTGCCACAGCCACTGCCGAGGTTGCCATATTGCTTATGATGGAAGGCAGTACCTGAGCAAACCAGGTACCCAGGTTGTGGCGGCCGGTATTCACTTCAAGAAAGGTTTTATTGGCAGCCAGGGCATCCGTTGTGATGCTGGTAATCGGCACCATGCAGCCGGAAGTATGGCATGCCCCTACCCTGATATCTGCCGATGAAATCACCAGTGCCTGAGATTGAAGATTGAATTTATTTCTTCCCGCGGCCTCTACTGCCTTGCTGATCGCATTATTGATACCTGTCAGCCTGCCATTGAGCTCTTTGGCTCCGCTTAACGACGCGGCATCCGCAGCATTCTGCAGCTCGGTTTTTGTGACATACAGATGCCCCAGGTCAAGCACCAGTCCCAGCAAACCGACAAGCGCAACAAGGCAAATAGCAACAATAATCGCTACCGCGCCATGCTGGCGTGATTTGATTCCTGCCCTTAAACCCTGTTGCTTAATCATCATAGGCTCCTTCACTATCCACTCACACAGCCGGCATGCTACCTGTATGAACCACCACTGCTGCTGCCGCTACTGCCGCCGCCCATGCTGCTGGCGCCGCTGCTCACGCCGATATTAAATACATTGGGTGTGGTTGCGGGCTGAACGAAAGACCTGTGGTAACGGCTCATCGCCGCATCCGCAGCCTGGCCGTCTATACCGGCCACGGGGTCGGTATTCAGTGAGGCATCCGGGTTAATGATCTGCGCCGCTTTCGCTGCATTCACCGCGCTGCCGAAGTTATCGTCCAGTTTCGGCGTAGGCGTTGCGCAGCCCGCCGCAACGGTAGCCAGCAACACTGAGAGTATCAATTTAAGTGATACCGGTTTTATTGTTGATGTATCCATGATGCTCTCCTTATTTCATCTCAAAGCCGTCGTTAGGGCTTTGTTGTGCCGGTTTTTCGGTTGTTGTCGCCGCAGGTGCGTTTTCAGCAGGAGGCGATACGCTTTCCAGCTTGCCGTTCAGGAAAAACTCGGTTCTGCTAGGCGGGCTGAAACTATCCGTAGGCAAGGCATAATCCGGCGGCAGCGGTTTAACCAGGCGTGGCGTCACCACGAACAGCAACTCGGTTTTTTCGGTCTGGAACGAACTGCTTCTGAACAAGGCGCCTAATATCGGGATTTCCCCAAGAATCGGGAAGCGTTTGATGTTCTCGGTGACATTGTTTTTGATCAGGCCTGCAATTGCAAAACTTTGCCCGTCATTCAACTGCACCGTAGTGGAAACACGCCTGGTGATCAGCGTAGGGTAATTGGAAATCGTAGTGTTCGCTGTATCGGCTGCCTTAGCCAGCTCGGTCACTTCAGGTGCGACACGCAGGTTGATCAGGCCTTTTTCCAGAACCGTAGGCGTAAACCTCAGGCCTACACCAAAATCCTTTTCTTCCAGGGTGATTGCGTTATTGGTGCCGCCCTGCGGAACCGGGATATAAAATTTACCCCCCGCCAGAAAGCTGCCTTCCTGACCGCTGATGGCAATGATATTGGGTTCAGCCAGTATCTTGAACACTGAGTCGGTTTTGTCGGCATCGATGGTGACGGTCGTCCCGCCGTTTCTGAACACCAGCTTGCCCGCCCCTGTAAGCGAAAAACCGCTCAGGATATCGTAAGCAACCCCGCCATTCGCGCGTCCGGCTCTGAAGTTAACACCTAGCTGGTCCAGCAGGTTTTTTGAGATCTCGGCCATTTTCACTTCCAGCATCACCTGCTGCGGTGCGCCCACCTGCATCATGTTGATCACCTTGTTATCCTTGCCCCCGTAGGCCTCGGCCAATGTCATCGCTTTATCGACTTTCACGGCATCGCTTGCCGTGCCGCTCAGCACCAGTGATTTTCCGGCGGTACCGACAAAGATGCCTTTTTCATCCGGCAGCATCTGTTTCAGCTTGCCCTGCAATGCCATTGCATCCATCGCTACGGTACTGCCCATCACGCTGATATCCATGATGGTGACCTGGCCTGACTTATCCCAGATCATGAGTGAAGTGGTCCCTATGCTTTTGGCATGCAGCACGATCTCCCTGGGGCTGGTAACCTCCACCTGCACGATCTTGTCATCTTCGACCTTGACCCGTTTCAGGTTGACTCCGGCCGGCATCCTGATCAGGTGCGATTGCCCCGGAGAAAACTCCATTCTGGGAGCAAGCTCAGTAGAGGTTGGGATGATCCTGCCTGCCGATTCTGCCGCGTATACCGGGCCGCCAATGAGTACGGCGAACCCCAGGACAGCGACCATGGCTTTGATGCTATGCCGCGCTAAATGGCACGATAAATCGTGCGTCATAAGACTTTTTACATTGCTGTGCTCATTCATTTTAAACTCTCCCTAGCAATATCCTAAATTCACTTAAAGAGTGATACTTCCCGAATTGCCATCACATTAAATTTACATTTTCTGCTGCATACACCTAAAACTTCTCAACCGATTTCACATTGCCCCTGATCACTTCAACCTGTTCATAGGTTTCAGGTTTCTTGGCAACCGCTTTACGGCGAACCACTTTCTTGACTTCCGGTTTGGCCGCTGTCGCTTCAGGTTTGGCATCGGCAGCGACAGGCAAGGCAGCTGGCTGTGTATCACCATTCAACAAATCTTTTTTGGTAGAGCCTCCGGTGGCGGCCAGGCTGCTGTCGATCTGGTTGCGCAGCACCAGAGACAGGCTGCCGACACTGCGCGCGAGGTCAAGTTTTTCGGCCTGTTCAGGCGTGACCTCCAGTGTCACGGCATTCACGACCTTGGGCTTGGTTTCGTCGCGGTTCTGCTCCTGCGCAACCGCCAGCACCAGAATATGCTCAAGCACGATCTTGGAGATGCTGTTATTGCCGTTTGCGGCCTTGGCAGTTTCATCTACGGTATTCACCACGATATCTACATAGTTGCCTGGCAAGGCAAAACCGGCAACACCAACCACATCGTTCACGCGCACGGTCATCGCACGGTTACCTTCTTTAATCACGGCAGAAAGGCCGCCAGTCGCGCCCAGTGGCGCCAGCTTGGATTCCAGAACCGGCTCGCCGCGGGATAAACTGGTTTTCAGCACCCGCGTATCCAGCGCTTTAACATCAGTAAAAGCGCCCGCCGGCACGCTGCCCATTGGCCAGTCGGCCACTTTCAGCATCTGCGGCGCAAGCGGCGTTCCCAGATCGACATCGGTGGCGGCCACTACCACCTTGCTGGACTGTACAGAAGCCTGTTTATTGACCCAGCGCGATGCAAGCACGACTGCACCCAACCCTATGATTATCGAAATAATCACCATCAGAAAAGCTCTCGGATTTTTCATTTGGAAACCCCTTTTTCTCTATTTTGTTTTTTCGTTTTCATTGCTTGCCGTTCTATTTCCCGATTAATCCTGCGTCATTAACGTCATCTTAATCATGCGTAAAGTAGTTGTTCCAGGCCCAATCCAGCAGCTCCTTAGTCATCTCGGCCTGCCTGCCTTCGTAACGCGATATATCGCGCAGCTGCTCCATGATGTCGCGCGGAATGCAGGCCGACAGCGGCTTGCCGGATTTATAGTGGTGCTCATGCAGCAGGTAATTAAAGCCGTCTTCGCTATAAGGTATGCCCAGCTCCTGGCATACCTGCTGCGTGATGCGGCGATATTCCTCTTCGCTGAGCGCACCGACATAAATCTTGTAGCCAAGCCGGCGCAGGAATGCCTCATCCGCTAATTTGCTGGGGGCGATATTGGTAGAGAACACGACGATCACATCAAACGGGATCATGAATTTCTTACCCGTATGCAAAGCCAGGTAATCGACACGGCGGTCCAGCGGAACGATCCAGCGATTCATGATGTCGACTGCCGGTGCCAGCTGCCGGCCAAGGTCATCAATAATCAGCAAACCGTTGTTGGCCCTTACCTGCGGCGGCGCCTGATAGAACCTGGCACCCTCATCAAAATCAAGATCCAGCATGGAGAGCGTTAACTCACCGCCGGTTTTAATCACCGGCCGGTGGCATAGTATCCAGCGCGCATCCGATGCAAGCCGTCGATCAAGCACAAAACCGCTTTCGTCCGTAGACCCCTTAGGCAGCAAAGGGATATGCACCAGCGGGTCATAAATCTGGATAATCTCGTTGTCCACAACAATCGCATGTGGAATCGCCACATCGCCGTTAAGCAAGCCTGCCAGATGTTCGGCAATATAGGTTTTTCCGCTGCCGGACGGGCCATATACAAAGATCGCGCGGCCTGAATTCATTGCAGCGCCCAACTGCCTCAATATCCCATCCTTGACGACCAGGCTGCCGAACACCTGCGCCAGGTGTTCTTTCGTGACTTCCATATCCGCAATCGACTGCTCTCGCACCTGCTTGATATAGGCATCCAGGCTAACGGGCGCCGGGCCTACATACTGGCTTTTACGCAGGTAATCTTCGCCGCGTTCACGGCCCAGCTCGGATAAGTTATAGGAAATGGCCGTTTCGGTCTCGCCGTTACGCATGACCTCGCACATGTATTCAGTACGTAAAAAAGACAGCACCGGTTCCAGCACTGCCATTGAAAGTTTGGTAGATTTAATGAGATCCTGCAGGCGCATCTGGCCACGCAGGAATAAGGTCTTTGTAACGAGTTCGACAAGAAATTGGAAACCAAGCCCCGTTTCCTCTATGCTATGGGGAGCCGCAGGCAACTGCACATGGCGCCGCTCTACGCCGGGCCTGGCGTTACGCTCTGAAAACAGGCTGTTTATTTTCGCTTCGCTCATCATGGTTTTTTCAATCTTGGTTGTTTTTTTATACCTTGATCTCACTGGATAGCAACCGGGTTACCGCTCACAATCCCGCTAATCGCCAGCCATCCTTTTTAAATGATGAATCATTGCCGCTCAAATTCGTTTTTAAGTCACGTTTACTTACATACGCTGCCAAACCAGGTAACCCAAAGTACCTGTCGTAATCGCTACCGCATACGGTAACTGCCCTACCGATAACGGCATGTCGTTCATGAGCGGCGGCCGTCCTGTACTCATCCTCAACAGGCCGCCCAACAGCATTCCCCGGATATTCAGCAGCAGATTCAGGAACTGCCTGGACCATAATGCCGCAACCAGGGCCATCACACCGCCAGCAATCAGGGTTGCGATCAAGGCGCCGATCAAATCCCCAGCCCCCAGAAATGCGCCCACCATACCCATCAGCTTCACATCGCCGGCACCCATCGCACGCAGCAGGTAAATCGGCAGCAGCACGGCCAGCCCAAGTGCCAGCCCTTTCAGCGCGGCCAGCCAGCCTAGCCCGCCCGGCAATAATCCATTCAGCGCCAACCCCAGCACGACACCGGCCAGAACCAGCCTGTTCGGGATGCGATGACTGCGCATATCTTCCCGCGTGGCCAGCAACAGCAGCACGCTCAATATCATTAACGCCAGCAATCCTGTTAATTCCGCGGTCATTTCATACGCTCAAACAGTCTTTAAAACTTACCTACGCTTAGCTGCAAGTAATAATAGCTGTGGTGCCCAGCGCCTCAGCTACACTCTTGAATCTTCCGCATACGCGGTCACCCAACACATCTACTGAAGCAATGATCACCAGCGCAATCAGCGAAGCGAGCATCACATACTCAATGGAAGTCACGCCTTCTTCATCCCGCCACCAGCTTTTAACCATTTCACACAAGCGATTCATCGTCATCCCTTTTGTTTTTCCGGCAGCCAGGCCTCGCTACGATAGCGGGCGCAACAGAAGCAGCGATCAATTCATGCAGCGCTGCGCTGCTTATTCTTTGAATCTGTTTTTTTGATGGCGATACAGCCAAAATTTCCATACCGCCATCAAAACAGTGCAATTAAGGCCTCAGGAAATTGCATTCGCAACCTTGTTGAAGGTTAAATTAACATCCTGGCCGACCAGTGAAACTGCACCGATAATCACCACCGCGATCAAGGATGCAATCAATGCATATTCAATAGCGGTAACGCCTTCTTCATCACGGATAAAACGCTGGATACCTGCATATAGTTTTTTCATCATTAATCTCCTCTTATTAAAAAAACACTAATTGCTACGAAACTGCATTACATTAAGCCATTATTTACCTGTGCTACTTGCCTTGGCGCCGTAATTGGCTTATGGCTATATCTCAACACAGCTACAATCTACCGCAGTCATGATTTAACTCATATACGTGCTAACCCCTATTATGAAAGCGGTATCCTTTCGAACCTGCAGAACGATGGAGAAAGCTGTGCATTCACGTCGCTTGAATGGATTAAAACCAGCCTATGAATACGTACAGGGAATGATTGCCACTGGGTAGTTAGCGGTGCAAGCGCGGCGCAGCATCGGGTGCTGCGCAGGCCATGGGTGATAAAAACTTATCTAGGATTTTTCTGCTGGATCCGGTACGCAATTGCGTCCAGTTTTGCGTCGATCTCGGGATAGTAACTATCCGGCAGTATCAAGGCCGTGCCGGTTTCGGAACCAAGACGGAGTTTGCGTAACTCTTTGTCCATGACATCCAGCTCAGGCATGGTTTCGGGTGCCGCAAGCTGCCTGAGCAGTTCGATCCGGATCAGCTGCCTGTTGCGCTGCATCAGTATGTAAGTACTTGCTTGCTTCAGGGTTTGCAGCGCTTTGGCAGCATGCCCTTCTTCCAGCTGCAAACGTGACAGCGTAATGATTGCATCAACGTGATAAGGGTTGGCCTGCAGGCTCTGGTTCAGCACCTGATGCGCCTTTGCATAGGCAAAACCGTCATCGAAAGCCGCATGGTGCCCGATCAGGACCCTGGCCTCGCGCACGCCTAGTTCCGCGTCGTTTGCGTTAAGCGCACGCACTGCATCGAACCGCTGCAATGTCTGCTCAAGCAATCTGCGGTAAAAATCCGTGCCCACCCTGCGTATCAATGCGTCATCGGCAAGCGCCCGTTCCGCAGTCTGCAATATGGTTTCCTGTGCAACCCTTTCCTGCGGCTGGATCATGGCGATGATCCCGGCGAGTTGATAAGCATTGAATTGCTGGGAAACCAGGTTCTCCGGCGATACATTATGCTGCCTGTTGATTGACCAGCCAACGATATGCGCGCCATACGGCAGCAGGATCAGCACCACGATGAAACCGGCGCATAAATACTTGAGCGAAGGGCTGAGCATTTTGATGTGACTAACATGCAGCACTGCGGCTTTCTCCGTTAATTGCGCTGCACGCGCCAGGTAAAGGCCGGCGAGGATATTCATGAAGGCCAGGTAAAAAATGAAATTGACAAACGCATGCACGAATAGCGCCATCACACCCAAGAGTAAGGCGGCGCTTTCAAAGCCTGCCGTGGCCGCTGCCAGGCGCAGGCTGCGCTTGAGCTGCACCCACACGCCATACAGCAGGCATAGCTGCAGCAATAAGGCAGGCAGGCCGCCTTCAATAGCCAGCTGCAGGTAATCATTATGGGCAAAGAAACCGGCCGTGCTATTTTCCAGCGGCACCCGGTATGCCGGATAATAATGGACAAAGGTACCCCAGCCACTGCCGATGACAGGATGCGCCAGCAGCATTTTCAGGCCTGACTGCCATAACAGCAGCCGTGCAGCGGCTGACGGGTCATGATCCAGGCGGAAGGTACGGTCTGCAATGCTCACGTTCAACAGCACGGTGCTGCACAGGTACGCTGCGATCGTCAGCAGCACAAGGAACAGGATGCGCTTTCTGGCCATGTCATTACGATAAGCCGCCCACAGGAAAACCGGCAGCAGCAATAGCCAGGCAGCGATGCCGCCGCGCGAAGTGGTCGCAAACAGCGCGGTGCTGATGATCAGCAGGCCGGCAGCTGTCACCAGGCACTTGAACCGATAGCGGCGACTTTCAGCAGTGAGCAGCACAAATGCCGCAGGGAACCAGAGCAGGTTCATGAATGCCGCAAACACATTGCGGTCCTGGAACGGACCCTGGGCATAGCCATATCCGGTATGGTGCACCACCTGCCAGATGGCCCATAGCGCAAACCCAACACCCAGCAGGAACAGCAATGTCCGAAAATACCGCCACGTTTCGGCAAAAGCCGCTGTATTGGTGGCAAACAGGTACATGACAGGCAACCCGGCCAGCATCGGCAGCGTCATCAGTGCCGTTTCGGGTACTGCGCTGGCCCAGCCTGCAACGAACAGCCACAGCAGATAAACCAGCATCAACCTGGAAAGCCGATAGGCCTGACAGGCCTGCCGCGTGAACACAAGCTGACAGCCGGCGGCGCCGGCAACCAGCAGGAACATGGCCGTCACTGCGCTGCCGGCATACCAGAAACCCGATAGAGTGAGCTCTGCCAGAAATAACAGGTATATGAACTGGCGAACATTCATGGTGCTGAATACCATAGCATTGAATACCATAGCATTGAATACCATGGCATTGAATATCCGGGCAGTGAGATCACATGATCAAAATAAACATGCATAAAGCCTCATGCGGCAACCATTGTTTTACAGCATGCTACCACCGTTGCAGCGCTAGCTGAAATCATTCTTCCGGTCTGGCTTTTAAGGCATTAGTCATAGACAAAAAAAAACTTCTCTCTTAGACTTGATGACAGCGATTGCAACCTTATGGTAATTCTGAAGGAATATCAGTTGATCAGCCAATATTCAGACCTGAGTTTCCAGACACTGTTTAACACCGTGTCTAACGCGATGCTGCTGGTTAACGATGCCGGGCAGGTTGTTCAGGCCAACCCCTCGGCACAACTGCTGCTTGGCTACCCGCTGGAAACCATTATCGGCCTTGAAGTCGAATCACTGATACCGCAACGCTACCGCGAACACCACCGTCATTACCGGCAGGCATTTAACGACAACCGGGAAGAACGCCCTATGGGTACCGGCAATACCCTGACCGTATTGACCCGGGATGGCAGGGAACTGAACGTACACATAGGCCTGAGCCCGCTGCATGGCGAGATAAAAACTTACACCCTGGTCACCCTGCGTATTGTAGACAGGCGGCGTCAGGCCGAAGAGGACTTGAGAATCAGTGAGGAACGGCTGCGCTTCGCAAGGGAAGCCGCCAACCTGGGCGTTTTTGACCTGGATGCCAACTTTAACATCCTGTACTGGGATGACCGCATGCATGAACTGTGGGGGCTGGATCCAGGCAGCCCGCTCAATAAGAAGCAGCTCCTTTCAGCGATACACCCGGAAGATATCGCGCTCAGGCAAGCCGCGCTCAAACATGCATCAGACCCCGATGGCAACGGAAGATACCATGCAGAATACCGCGTCACTAATTTCAGGGATGGCAGCGAACACTGGGTGGCCGCCGTTGGCAGGATGCATTTTCACGATGGGTGCCCGATCCGCCTGGTAGGGGTGGCACGTGACATCACCGAGCAAAGGTCTCTTGAAAAAAAACTGCAGGAACAGCGTGATGAAGCCGAGCAGGTTTTTACACAACAGGTAGCCGCACAAACCGCCTCAGCCATTGCGCACGAACTCAATCAACCGCTAGCCGCAATTTCCGCCTACAGTGAAGTTGCCCTGCATGCACTGGAAAACAATTCCATTGATACCGAAAAATTGCAGCGCGCGCTTGAAGGCTGCGTGAAACAGGCGCAGCGTGCAGGCAACAGCCTGCACGAGTTGCTGGCTTTCCTGCAAAAAGGTGATCTGGTCAAAGACCAGCTGAATATCAATGATGCAGTGAGAGAGGCGCTCAATATCGCAAAAAGCAGCGGCTTTGGAAATTTCCGCAGTACGCTGAACCTGGAAAAAAATATCCGGCCGGTACTGGGCAGCCGGACGCATGTCATCAAGATACTGGTCAATCTGCTGAGGAACGCGGTAGAAGCGATGCAAAGCGCCGGCGTATCCACCGCGGCCATCATCATCAAGGTGCGAACCAATACGGAAACCAATATGGCGCATGTTTCCGTCCAGGACTATGGCCCCGGGGTGGCACCTGATGTTGCAAACCGCATGTTTGAGCCTTTTTTCACCACCAAAACCACCGGTATCGGCCTGGGCCTTGTGATCAGCCGCGCCCTGGCAGAAGCCAACGGCGGCCAGCTATGGGTTGAACCAAGCACCAAACCCGGCACTACGTTTCATTTCACGCTGCCTTTTGCACCGCCGGCCTTCGACGCTTCAATGTAATTTTTCAGGTTCAAGGCCAGGTTCGGGAGCCTGAGCCAAAATCCAGACTCGTTCAAACCCTGTCCCTGCCCCGTACTTTAATCCGCTGTTGATATTTCATATAGTGCGCAACAGGCGCTTAATTGATATTATTGATGCTGATCAACAAAGGCCTGTTCCAATGAACACATATCAGCAGATTCAACCGGATGATTTAATCGCCATGCTTTCATCCGGCCCGGTATTACTAGTCGATGTACGCAATGATGACGAAGTCGCGCGCGGCATCATCGAAGGTGCGATTCATATCCCCTTAGCCTTGCTTCCGCTCCAGTGTGATGCGCTGAACAAAACGGAACCCATCGTATTCTACTGTCATAGCGGCGTGCGCTCGGCGCATGCGGCGGCCTTTGCCATCAGCAAAGGTTATAAAGACGTATACAACCTGTCGGGCGGGGTTTTAAGCTGGGCAAGGGCAGGCTTCCCTTTTGTGCCGAACAGCAGCATGCCTAAGGCTTAACGGGCTGGATATGCAAGGCCGTGAAACTCGGCCGGCTTATTAAACAAAACGGTAAATTACAGGAAAAAGAAATAATGCAGTTTAATAAAGAAGTAGATGCCAGCGGCCTGAATTGCCCGCTGCCGATTTTGCGCTGTAAAAAAGGCTTAAGCGACATGGCGCCGGAACAGGTGCTTAAAATAATCGCGACCGACCCTGGTTCAGTAAAGGATTTCAAGGCATTCTGCGTACAGACCGGGCATGAACTTCTGCAGCTTGAAGAACATGATCAATCATTCACTTTTTATATCAAAAAACGGGTGGCTTGATTCACGCGCCAAAAACCTGCTCCCGGCAGATTCCGCAAACCTGGGCAAAAAACCCTGACTTAAAAAAACCTTACTTAAAAAAAAAGAGGTGCCCAAAGCACCTCTTTTTTCTGGCCGTTATTCAGGCGGTTCTATTTAAGTTTCGATAGCTGCACCTGGAGTTTTTCCAGGCTTGCCCCAAACTCGGCCACACGGCCTTTTTCCTGCTCCACCACCGCCGCTGGCGCGCGCGCTACAAAACTCTCATTGCCCAGTTTTGCATTGGCCTTGCTGATTTCGTTTTCCAAACGCGCAATCTCTTTGCCCAAACGCTCTTTTTCAGCCGCCACGTCAATTTCAACTTTGAGCATCAGTTTAAAGTCATCCACCAGCATCACCGGCGCATCGGCTTCAGGCAAGTCAGCCACAATCGCGACATCTTCCAGCTTGGCCAGCGCTTTGAGATAAGGCGCGTATTTAGCCAGTTTTTCAGCATCACCCGCCGCAATCAGCGGCACGCGTGCGGCCGGTGAAATACCCATTTCGCCGCGCAGGCTGCGGCATGCATCCACCGCCTGCTTGAGCAAGGCCACCCAGGCTTCATCCGCCTCATCAATCTTGTTCGGCTGCGCTTTGGGATAAGCTTCCAGCATAATGCTAGGCCCACTGCGGCCGCTCATCGGGCCTATGGTCTGCCAGATTTCTTCGGTAATGAATGGCATGATCGGGTGTGCCAGACGTAAAATGGTTTCCAGCACACGCAGCAAAGTGCGGCGCGTCGCGCGCTTTTCACCGTCGCTGCCATTCTGGATCTGCACTTTAGCCAGCTCCAGATACCAGTCGCAGTATTCATCCCACACAAATTCATAAATGGATTTGGCTGCCAGGTCAAAACGGTAATCCGCAAACGCACGTTCCACATCGGCTTCAGTGCGCTGCAGAATGCTCACTATCCAGCGGTCTGCCTGACTGAAACTTAAATACCCTTCCGGTTTGGTTTTGCAGTCTTCCAGCCCGTTGTCCTGGCCTTCTGTGTTCATCAGCACAAAGCGCGTGGCGTTCCACAGCTTGTTGCAGAAATTACGGTAACCGTCACAGCGCTGCAAATCAAACTTGATGTCACGCCCAGGTGACGCCAGTGCGGCAAAGGTAAAGCGCAAAGCATCGGTGCCATAAGCGGCGATACCTTCCGGAAACTCCTTGCGCGTGCGTTTCTCGATCTGCTCAGCCTGTTTCGGATTCATCAAACCGGTGGTGCGTTTTTTGATTAAATCATTAAGGCCGATGCCGTCGATCAAATCAATCGGATCCAGCACATTACCCTTGGATTTACTCATCTTCTGGCCTTCGGCATCGCGGATCAGCCCATGCACGTACACATGCTTGAACGGGATTTTGCCGGTGATGTGCGTGGTCATCATCACCATACGCGCCACCCAGAAGAAAATGATGTCAAAACCGGTCACCAGCACGCTGGATGGCAGATACTGCTGCAAAGCCACATTGGCTGCGTCCTTTTCTGCATCGCCAGTCCAGTCCAGTGTTGAGAACGGCCACAGGGCAGATGAATACCAGGTATCCAGCACATCGTTGTCGCGTGTCAGGTTGCCGGTATAACCGTCTTTAGCCGCCAGCGCTTTGGCTTCTGTCTCATCTTTGGCTACATATACCTTACCATCGTCTGAATACCAGGCCGGAATCTGGTGCCCCCACCATAACTGGCGTGAAATACACCAGTCCTGAATATTATTCAGCCATTGGTTGTAAGTGTTGACCCAGTTCTCCGGGTAAAACTTGATTTCGCCTGAAGCCACCACATCCAGCGCTTTTTGCGTGATGGATTTACCATCAGCAGCCGGTTTGCTCATCGCCACGAACCACTGGTCGGTAAGCATAGGCTCAATCACCACGCCGGTGCGGTCGCCGCGCGGCACTTTGAGTTTATGTTTATCCACCTTGACCAGATAGCCCTGCGCTTCAAGGTCAGCCACCACTTGCTTGCGTGCCGCAAAACGCTCCAGCCCCTGGTACTGCTTGGGCGCCGCTTCATTCACAAAACCTTGCAGGTTCAAAATACCTATCATCGGCAGCTTGTGGCGCTGGCCCACGGCATAGTCGTTAAAATCGTGCGCCGGGGTGACTTTCACCACACCGGTACCAAACTCTTTATCTACATAATCATCGGCAATAATCGGGATTTCACGGTCGCACAAAGGCAGCTTCACGTTCTGGCCGATGAGATGTTTGTAACGCTCGTCTTCCGGGTGCACCATTACCGCCACGTCGCCGAGCATGGTTTCAGGACGGGTCGTCGCTACGGTTAAATTACCTGCGCCATTCGCCAAAGGATAATTGATGTGCCACATCGAGCCATCTTCTTCTTCCTGCACCACTTCCAGGTCTGAAACGGCCGTGCCCAGCTTCACATCCCAGTTCACCAGGCGCTTGCCGCGGTAGATCAGGCCTTCGTTATACAGGCGCACAAAAGTCTCGGTTACGGTTTTGTTGAGGCCTTCATCCATGGTGAAGCGCTCGCGTGACCAGTCCGGTGACGTGCCTAAACGGCGCATCTGCTTAGTGATGGTACCGCCTGAATATTCTTTCCACTCCCAGACTTTTTCCAGGAACTTCTCGCGACCCAGGTCATGGCGCGACACGCCTTGCGCATCCAGCTGGCGCTCGACTACGATCTGCGTGGCGATGCCGGCATGGTCGGTACCCGGCTGCCATAAGGTATTGTCGCCGCGCATGCGGTGATAACGCGTCAAGGCATCCATCAGGGTCTGGTTGAAACCATGGCCCATGTGCAGGGTGCCGGTCACGTTAGGCGGCGGCAGCAGGATACAGAAGTTGTCTTGCTTGGATTGGTCTAAACCAGCGGCATAGTAGCCTTGGCCTTCCCAGAACTCGTACCATTTGCTTTCTATGGTTTTGGGATCGAAGGATTTAGCTAACTCTTTAATTTCGGACATTTTTTGAGAGGGATATTCAGTTGTAATTGGCCGTTATTTTAACACAGGCCACAGGCAGTTCGTCATTGCGCTGTTTGAGCAGCACATTTACGGTGGGATGAAAACTTGCGGCGCGCTGGTGCCACTGCCTGCTCAAGTGCCCAGCAATAATGGCGCGGCTTTATCCCAATAACGGGAAAAACGCTGCAGGCGCTTATCGCTCATTTCCGCATCCACCAATTTATCCACCGGCTGCCATTTGGTCAAGAACGGTGTCAGCGCCTGTTTAACCCTGGCATTGGGCGTGGCCTGCGTAATCAGTTCCCCCACGTTTCTTTGCAGCAGCACGTCATAGGTATCGCCGACCCATACTTCCACATGCATCATCTCGCTCAGGCAGTCCATCACAAACTGCAGCCGATTAAGCGGCCAGTCGCCATGCAGCTGCGGATCGAATACAAAAATCTTGGGGAACGGCTGGTTCAGCACGCTATTGTTTGGCGACAGCATTTCATCATGCACATAAACCGCTACCGCTTTATGCATGGAAGCCGCATTCATCGGCAATGGTTTCAATGGATACCGCTTTGCATCAGCGCTTGCGGGCTGGGTGAATAGCCGTGCCTGCAATGTTTCATAGCTGGCATCAAACGGGCAAACGGCCGTACAGTCGGCACAATAGTTCTCGCCGGTATAGCGTGCCAGATTCTCTTTGTTAAAGTAATAAGGTTTGGAACTGAATGTAGACGCGACCCATTGCCACGATAAATGATTGCTGGCGATGTCACCATCCAGCAAATGTGCTTCGAACCAGTCGGCGGCTTCACGCCAGTCGATTTTAAGATGATGGACGATATAACTGGCCAACCACATGCGCGCATGATTGTGGACATAACCGGTGCCCAGCAAATCACCGATAAAAGCATCCATGCACGGCAAACCGGTTTCACCCTGCCTGACGGCGTCTGTTAACCGGGCGTACCCAAGCGCAACTTTAGGCGGCTCCATCTCGCTGTAAATTGCATTACCGCGTGTAAACCATACCTGACGCCAGTAATCGCGCCAGGCAAGCTGCATCAGGAGGTTTTCCGCAGTCAGCCCGAATTTTCCTTTGATTGCCGCAAAGGTCTCGTTCAAAGTCAGGCAACCGTACCTGAGGTAAGGGGATAGATGCGTGACCGAGCCATTCAGGAAATTACGGTTGCGCCCATAGGCAACCGCATCAACGTTATTCAGCTTAGCCAGCGCATTTGAACGCCCGCCCGCCCATTCGCCTTTAAGATCGTCACCCCTGGCATCCGGGAATATACGCTTGACGTAATGCAGACGCTCCATGCGATCGCTGGGGATAGTGAGCTTCAGTGCAGGCTTCATGAGTTTTTCTCCTACGTGCTTAATCGCTAGTTTACTATTTTTTATCACCTGAACGGGTAGTGTTTGTTATTCATTTTCTAATATGCGTACCAAAATATAACATGCAATAATGCCTTGTTATGTATAGAATCAACATCGAAATCTTCTGAAAAGGAACGGCATGATAGAAGCAATGTGGGCCTGGGCAGTATTGGGCATAGTACTGCTGGCAGTCGAAATTATGATCACCGGCACTATATATACATTATGGTTCAGCATCTCTGCGCTATGCGTTGCGATCATGCTGTGGCTGTTCCCCGGCACGTCTTACGCTGTCCAGTTCACGGTTTTTGCGGCATTATCCTTAGGGTCACTGGCCATCTGGCGCCGTCATTACAAGAAAACCGACACCAGCTACCGTGTTGGCCAGGCACAGGGTGAAGAAATAGGCCGCGTCGGCACTGTCATTATCGCAACCAGCCCTACTCATAATGGAACGATACGTTTTGCACAAGGCTTGATGGGTAGCCGCGAATGGATTGCACTATCAGACGAGCCAATTGAAGTAGGCGTCGATGCGACAGTAGTGGCAGTTGAAGGTAATACGCTAAGAATTGCAAAAATAATTAATAATTGAATTAAGGAAATAAAATGACTGAATTTAGCTTTGTACTGATATTTTTGGTAATCGTCGCCATTGTTAAAGGTGTGCGCATCGTGCCGCAAGGCGAAGAATGGGTGGTGGAACGCCTGGGCAAGTTTGCCGGCGTGCTGACCCCCGGGCTGCACGTCATCAACCCGATTTTCACCAAAGTAAGCTATAAGGTCACCACCAAAGACATCATTCTGGATGTGCCGGAACAGGAAGTCATCACCCGCGATAATGCTGTGATTCTGGCCAATGCGGTGGCGTTTATCAAAGTCACGAAAATCGACCGTGCCGTATATGGCATTGAGAACTTCCGCGAAGCAATGCGCAATATGGTGCAGACCAGCCTGCGCTCCATCATCGGCGGCATGGACCTGAACCAGGCGCTGACCTCGCGTGACCGCATCAAGGCTGAGCTGAAATCCGCCATTGCCGACGAAGCGCTGGATTGGGGATTAACAGTTAAGTCTGTTGAAATTCAGGACATCAAGCCATCGCACAACATGCAGGAGGCGATGGAAAGACAGGCCGCTGCCGAACGTGAGCGTGTGGCGGTGGTGACCGAAGCGGAAGGCGCGAAACAATCACTGATCCTGAACGCAGAAGCGCGCCTGGAAGCGGCACGTAAAGATGCGGAAGCGCAGATGGTGGCTGCAAAAGCCTCAGCCGAATCCATTAAGTTCATCACTGAAGCCGTCAAGGAAAACAACTCGTCTGCCATGTTCCTGCTCGGTGACCGCTACATCAACGCCTTGCAAAGCATGTCAGCTTCTGAAAACAGTAAAATCGTAGTGATGCCGGGTGACTTGGTGGGTGCGGTTAAAAGTCTAGTTGGTGGTAAATAACTCCATTTCCTTCCCCCACTCAGGGGGAAGGCTAGGATGGGGGTGTGAAACTTATCAAACCATGTTAAGAGTTTCTCCAAATATAAAAACCAATTCACGCAAATTACGCAGTGAACTAACCGAAGCTGAAACGCATTTATGGCAACATTTGAGAGCACGTCAAGTATGTGGTAAAAAATTCAGGCGGCAACATCCCATCGGAAACTACATACTGGACTTTGCGTGCGTTGAAATTAAATTAGCAATCGAAGCTGATGGTGGGCAACATAGTGAAATGCAAATCGAAGATAATTTTCGTAGTGCATGGCTTGAACGCAAGGTTGGAATGTATTACGTTTTTGGAATAACGAAGTACTACAGAATGTTGAGGGAGTTCTTGAAGTCATTTATGGCGCAGTCACAAATAGATGAGCTGAAAACAATTTCACCCCCACCCCAACCCTCCCCCTTATATGGGGAGGGAGCGTTAGAAAGCGCACACGCTGCAAGCCGGGTCTTTACTCAGTCTGATTGTGCGCCACTCCATGGCAAGTGCGTCCAGCAGCAGCAGGCGCCCCTGCAAACTTTCGCCGATATCCATCAGTAATTTCAAAGCCTCTGCTGCCTGACAGGTACCTATCATGCCAACCAGCGGCGCAAACACGCCATTGGTCGCACAGCGCAGCTCGGTATCCTCTCCGTTATCAGGAAACAGACAGTGATAGCATGGGCTCAGGATCGAGCGCATATCGTACACCGTGACTTGCCCCTCAAAACCGATGGCCGCACCTGAAACCAGCGGCTTTTTCAAGTCCACACACAGCTTATTCAAGGTATAACGCGTAGCAAAGTTATCGCTGCAATCCAGTACCACATCCGCCGCTGCGATCAGCCTTGCGAAATCGGCTTCGGTAGATTTTTCACAGACCGTATTGACCTGTGCTTCCGGGTTGATTTGCAACAGCGTTTTTTGCGCGGAGAGCGCTTTGTTAATGCCGACCGCAGCAGTGGTATGCACAATCTGGCGCTGCAGGTTGGTTAAGTCCACGACATCAAAATCACAGATCGTAATCGTACCCACGCCGGCAGCGGCAAGGTACAACGCAGCGGGGGATCCTAACCCACCGGCGCCGACCACCAGGGCATGGCTGTTGACGAGCTTATCCTGCCCTTCATAACCTATCTGCGGCAAGAGGATGTGGCGACTGTATCGGAGGAGTTGGTTATCGTTCATAAAAACTAAGGTAATTGTCCTGCGGAAACCATGCGGTTCATAAGAATATTAACGGATATCCAGTTAACGCTATCATCAAATTCGTTAGCCGAACCTTGCGGTGTGGGGGTGTGGCTTATAAAAATGTTATTTGAATTAGCATTTTCCACCTCATCAGCCCCTGCCGGTGCCGGCATCTGGTTATCGGGCGAAGCCTGCACGGTATTGATCCCGCCAAAACCATTGGGCCCATGGGAAGCAACCACGGCTACGACGTTACTGGCAAGCGTGCCGGTATCACTCTTCACAGTGATATTCCCAATATTTGTAAGTTCGAAAAAATTTAGATTATCAGTGAATTTTGTACTCACCCGGTATCTGATATAGCGGCCCCATGCATCCTGTCCCCGCACGCCCAAAAGCTGCCAGGGCAGCACCCCTTCCAGCACTGCGCATTCATCAGTGGCAACGTTGCGGACGCCTTCTGCTCCAGAGGGTATCGCATTAACATCCGGGCATGGCAGGAACTTATTAACCAGGGCGTAGCCGAGCAGGGCTTCTTTCGCTTCTTCCAATATGGCTTCCGTTTCCTGGGTTCGCCGCAGTTCGACCTGCGTACTCAACGGGCTTAACAAGCCGGCGATCAGCAATCCAAAAATCACCAGAACCATCGCCAGCTCTACCAGGGTAAACCCTGGCTGCTTCCGGCTGTATTTATTTGTTTTCATGGTGATGGCCTGTTTTCATCGTTATGGCGCTGAACAAGTCACGACATTCGCATTGGCATCACACGAATAGCTGCCAAACGCATCTGCCAGCGTGACTTTAATATGTGTAGCCGTTATATATTGATAAGTTGTCATTGCAAACCATCCGTTATTCGCGAGCCATGTCCCTAGCGTGGGGTAGCCTAAACCTATTGCATCATCATTATATGGCACAAATCCTGTCGCCAGCGTGCAGTCCGCATTGCCATCCACGGTCTTTGCCGGGCATGGATACTCATTATGCGGCGTGCCTGTTGAAGGGTGATAATATCCGACCAGGCCGCCTGCCACACCTGCATCACCCACGATTTCCCGCACGATGCGCTTTTTTAGCGCAGGGTAAAATTCCTTGGCAGTGATATACAGCAACTGATCGTTAAAATCATCGCCTGCCTTACCCAGCTTGAATGTGTAATGATCCCCGGCTACATTCCCCGTGGCGTTATTCACGGCGCCCCTGGTATCCAGGTAGTTGCCAGCTAAAAAATCGCCCGGGCAGTAACCGTCCGCTTCCCCGCTCCGGATCTGGCCTTTGACCGGACTATTGGGCGCGATAATCACCGCAATCACCGGGTTCACATTTCCCAATGGGGCTTCATTGTCATTCACCAGGGTGATCGTACCGGGCGTATTGCTATTGATTGGGTTCAGCTTGCGGTTGGCAACCGTCATCTGGTTGCGGAACACGGGAGACAATGCATACCAAAGGCACTCACCGTAGCTATCTTTCAACATCGGAGCCCCTAGCTGCTTCGATGGCAGCCGCCCGATAAATGCTTTACAGTTATTGCTGCCGTTAGTATTGGCGCTACCATCACTATATTTTTCAGTTTCATAATCAGTGCAAGGCAGCGTACCGGGCTTGGTATCACTTGTTAACGCATAGCCGATCAGCGCAGCTTTGGCTTCAGCCAATGCCGCGGCAGTTGTTTTATCACGCTCGACTCTTACAGTGCTGCCATTCACCCCTGACAGCATTGCCGCTGCTGCAATCAGCAGAAGAACCAGCATCAGCATAATTAATATACTGCCCTGCTGAAAAGAAAAGCTGGTGCACCAACGCTTAATCACCGGCTGTTCCCGTCGCCTGCAGATTGAGCTGCTTTTCTTTCTCCAGCAGCCTAAGCTCACGGATGCGGTTAGTATCAGGCTCGTACACCTGCCCGGCCTTCAGCTGCAGGCGCTTGCCGGTTGCCGGCACCCTCACGTCCAGGCTCTCCGAGCCTTGTCTGCCCGCGCCGTGCCTGGCTGCACTTCTCTGCTGGTTCAGGCGGCCGATCTCTACATTATCCTGGGTGGTATTTTCCTGCACCGGTTTATTATTCACCCATAGCGTCGTTGCCCCGTCGCTGCGCTTGACATAACCCTGCATCGTGATCGGATCCGGCAGTTCGTTAAGCTCGGGCTCCGGTGATGTATCCTGCCGCGGGCTCACCACAATGAGCTTCTGATTCTGCCGCAGGGTATCCAGTTTTTTACGCTCTGCGGCACTGCTGAACAGGCGGCCAAAGCCATCATCCGGCGCGGCCTGTGCAGGCATGAGGCCCGCCAGTGAAACCAGCAGAAAAATAGATAATCCAGACAATTTATTCATCACGTTAGCTGCCTATTCAAGGTGCCGGGCTTACATAAGCAGAAGCAGGCTCGCGCAACGTGAGCCAATCAAGCTCACACTGTGCATGCAGGTTCGCAATGAGCTGGTTGCCTAATGGCCGGCCCGCATTAATCCTGGTTATTTCGCAGTCGCGCAGTATAAACGGGGCCGCATGCCTGCTGTTCAAGCCTTCCGTTAACTGCAGCAGGTCGCCTTCGTGCAGCATATCCAGCTCCAGTTTCATGACCGAGCGATTCAATGTGAACCCGCCCAGGTTTGCGGCAAATGCCGGCGTATATTTTTCCTGCGGGCTGATACCGTACTTAATACCAAAAAGTTTCTGGGTTTTGTGCTGTTCGCGCAAGTGTTCTACCCACGCTATGCGTTGCTCCTCCCCCACAAAACCTTTGCTGATCAGCATCTGGTACTTGGGCAAATACTCGGCGATCATCTCTTTTTCTGCACCGGATAACTGATAGCGCTGGCGAGCCGCATTCAGCAGGCCCTGCTGGTTCTGCAGCGCGAGTGCCTGGCTCTGGCTGAAATAGCGGGCAAATCCAAACAGCAGGATACCCGCAACGACAACCGCGCCCAGCACAAGCAAAGGCGTCTGCAGTTTCTGCCAATCCTGTTTTTCCAGATTCATGGCTGCGTCACCCCGCTCACCTCAGACAAGACCTGATCCACAGGTTTGAGTATCACTTTCAATTTGAAATATACCGGCGGTTTCTGTGCAGACTGCTCATCGGCAGTGCTGCCCTGCAGGTCAGCAAAAGAACTTACATTCACCGGTTCCTGCAATATTTCTACAGCGGCCACCCTCGCATCTGCTTTGATATTTGCAGCATAGCTGTTCACCGTATTCAGCGCAGCACGGTAATCGCCGCCGAAACCTGCAATCTCGGCCGTCACGAAACCCACTTCATACAGTGCCGCAGCATCTGCCGGCAACACCACACTTGCATTTGCCTGCGCATTGCCTGCTACCTGTGAGGTCGGCAGCGGCATAGATTTGTCATCATCTTTCACATTGCCATCAGCACTCAGCATCCAGCGCAGCCTGTCCAGCTGCACATTATCCATGGAGCCCTGACCTGACGATTCAAGTGCAGCACTCAGCACCTGCATCATGCGCCGTGGCGACTGCGGGTAAGCTGCGATTTTCTTATCAAGCTCAACGGCAAGCTGCAAATCATTGGCGCTAATAGGCGTGACCGGGTAACTTCTGGCCACATCCCTGTAGCGATGCTCCTGTACGTTAGTGTCCTGCACAGCCTGCCTATAGGCTGCCTGGTGATTCAGCCCTTGCAGCAGCATCCACGCAGATGCAGACACGCCTAAGACCCCAGCCGCCACAGTTGCGATCCCGATGGCCTGTTTGAGCTGCCTGAACCGGAAACCTTTCGTAAGTTTTTCCGGAGCAAGGTTATCAACCAGATTGCCATTCGCCAGCAACTGCATATGCAGCAATTCCGGCATCTCCTGCAGCATATCCAGCGGCAGTCCCAGGCTCTTTGCCATTTCTGAAGAGTTGATGCTCAGGCAATCCAGCCCCTGATCCTGGCTGATGGCTTGTGAAATGTGCTGGGTCACGCCATCGGCACTTACCAGCACCAGGCTCATGCGGGTTTCCAGCGAGATGAAACGCTTGCTCATCAGATAAAGCCGCGTTTTCTCGGTTTCCGCCAGATAAAAATAAGCCAGCTTGCCGATATCGTCCGGCACATTCGGCACCAGGCGGCTCATGCTCAAGCGTCCGTTGTAAAAATAAGTCTGGCGCAAGCCTGATGACAGCTGCTCGCACAGCAGGATATCGGGAGCCGTCAGCTTAAACTGTTTCACCAGCAGTTTGCTAAGCATCGGAAGCAGGTAAATACCGACCAGCTGCGCATCTGCCCGCTGGATCACGCTGATCCAGCCCTCGATGAACTCATCGTTATTCAGGGCGACAAACAGGTAATTATCATCTTTGCGCTTATCTTTATCCCTGCTGATGAAGTGTGCGGTACGGTAATACAGGCCGCGGTAAAACTGATTCAGTTTACGGGTGAGCAACTCGCGCTTAGCCGCGCCTGAAGTATGTGGCAGGCTCTCCAGCCTGTAATCCTCTTCTACCGCATCGACAATCAGGTAGACCGGTATGAATGGGTGCTGCTGCAGAAAACCGGCAAAAGCGGCATGCCCGTCTTCATGATTGATAAAGGTCTGGCACCCCTGCAGTTTGCCGGCATACCAGATCCCGGCCCGTAAATTATCGGCCGTGGCACAAAGCACTATTTTATTTAAGTTACTTTTGATCATGATCTGGCCAGTTATTAAATCTTGAGCTTGCTGAATGAATCATAAACCGGCCCCAGCACCGAGAACATAATAAAGGCAAGTATACCGCCCAATATCACGGTGAGCGCAGGCTCTATCATTTTCAGCATTTTCTGCATGGAGTCATTCACATCGCGGTCATAGAAATAACTGATGTTAAGCAGGGACTTATCCAGGGCTCCTGTATTTTCGCCTACCTTGATCATGCGCACCACCAATTGCGGGAATAAGCCGGCATTGCGGAAACTCTCGCTCATGGAATCGCCGGCACTGATCTGTGCATGCACGCGCGTCAGGGCATCAGCCACCACGCGGTTGCCTACAATGTTTTCACAGATCTTGATGGCATCCAGGATAGGAATCCCGGTTTGGTACATGAGTGCGAAATAACGCGCAAAGCGCGCCATGATGATTTTATGCAGGATAGGCCCGGTCACCGGCAGGCTCAGTTTGAACAGATCAAAGCGATAACGTGCAGCCGGGTTGGACCTGACCGCAGCGGCCAGCACGGTCACCACCAGAACCGGCAGCCCGATGATCAGCCACCAGTAGTCAACAAAGGCATTGGAGATGGCGATCAGCACTTTAGTGTTTAAAGGCAGTTCCTGCCCCATATTACGCAGGAACGAGACCATCTGCGGTACAAGATAGATCATTAAGAAAATAACGGCGCATAACACGACAACCGCCACAAAAGCAGGATAAGCCAGCAGTTTTTTTGTCTGCGACATCAGCTCATCCTGCCAGCGTATGGTATTAAACAGGTTATTCAATACGACCGGCAGCTGGCCGGTATGCTCGCCTGCTGCGATCAGGCTCACAAATACCTGGCTGAACACGGCTGGATGCTGCGCCAGCGCTTCTGAAAGCATCTTGCCGCCTTCCACTTCCGCGCTGACCGCCCCCAACACTTTCTGGAAAAAAAGGTTGCTGCTGCTTTCACGCAGGTCATTTAAACATTCCAGCAGCGGCACACCTGCACTGGTGAGCTGCTCAAGCTGGAAACAGAACATGACCAGGTCCTGATTGCTAACCCGGCTGCTGTTGAACAGGTTGGCCGATTTGGCAATGGTGCGATAAGTAATTAAATCCAGCCCCATCCGTGACAGGCGGATCTCCAGGTCCACTTCATTAATCGCCTCAAGCTGCCCCATGGCAGGGCGCCCTAACTTATCAACCGCTTTATAACTGAATGAAGGCATAGTCAGGCACGTATGCGGCTCGTCAAGTCAATCACCCGCATGACTTCCGCCACACCGGTATGGCCTTCCAGAATGCGGCGCACACCATCTTCCGCGAGCGTTACAAAACCCTTTTCAAATGCCATTTTCTGCAATTCATCCAAGTGTGCCCGGCGTGAGATCAATGCATCCATATCACTATCGATACGCAACAGCTCCATGATTGCCATACGGCCGCGATAACCGTTCAGGTTACAGTGCCCACAGCCTTTTGCTTTGAATATCTGAGGCCTGTCATCCGCTTTAAGACGCAGGATCTTACGCTCGAATTCATCCGGCACATAAGCTTCCTTGCAGTGCGGGCAAAGCACCCTTACCAGGCGCTGCGCCACCACACCGATGATGTTTCCGGCCATAATGTCAGGCAGAATGCCGATATCCGTCAAACGCGGAAACACGCCCAAAGCAGAATTGGTGTGCAGTGTGCTGAATACCTGATGCCCGGTCATGGCCGCACGGAAAGCCATGCTGGCGGTATCTTCATCACGAATCTCACCAACCAGGATAATGTCCGGGTCCTGCCGCATGATCGAACGGATACCATTGGCAAAATCGACCTTGTTCACCTCAGCGACCGAAGTCTGGCGCATCATCGTCACTGGATACTCCACCGGGTCTTCCAGGGTCATGATGTTCACTGCGGTCGTATTCTGGCTGGATAACAGCGAATATAGCGTTGTGGTCTTGCCGCTGCCGGTAGGGCCGGTTACGATCAGGATTCCCTCGGGGCGCGTCATCATCAGACGCAACTCGTCCAGGGTGTCTTCACGCAAGCCCATGCGCTCCATCGGGATAATCGACTTTTCGCGATCCAGCACACGCAGCACGATATTTTCGCCGTGTATCGTCGGGTGCGTGGAAACCCGGAAATCAATCGGACGGCCGCATAAATTCATGTTCAGCCGGCCATCCTGCGGCGCCCGGGTTTCTGCAATATCAAGCCCGCTCACGACCTTGAGCCTGACCGCAACGCCTCCCCAATAGCTTTTGTGCAGGCTGCGAATCTGCTGCAGCACGCCATCAATCCGGTAACGGATCCTTAAAAAGGCATGTTCCGGTTCAAAATGGATATCCGAAGCGCCGCGTTTAACCGCATCCATCAACAGCGATCCAACCAGCCGCACCACGGGCTGCGTATATTCATTGCCAGCCGCACTCAGGCTCTGGTAATCAATCTCGCCGGTCTCGATCTCGCGCAGGATACCGTCAACGGACAGCTCATAGCCATAGAACTGGTCAATAAATTCCTCAAGCTGCGCCTCTGCCGCAAGCACCGGCTTGAGCTGGATCTTGCCGCCCAGCATGGCGCGCAGCTGATCCAGCGCCACCACGTTGAACAGGTCCGCCATCGCAACCACCATGATGCCGCTCGCTTGCTCATAGGCGACAGGCAGCAGATGATAGCGGCGCGAAAAATCCTGCGGCACCATTTGCAAAGCCTCGATATCCGCGACCACTGTCGACAAGTCGATGCTTTCGGTGCCGATCGTGCTTGCCAGCGTGTCGCGAACCATGGCCTCTGTCACAAAGCCGAGCCGCACCAGCAAGCGCCCCAGCGGCAAGTCATTATGTTCCTGTTCAATCAGCGCGATTCGCAGCTGGTCATTGCTGATCAAGCCCTGCTGCACCATCAGTTCGCCTATGCGAAGTTTGCGCCGCTGCTCAACCATTGAGTCCAGCCTGTTCTGATCGGTTTGTTATGGTCATATTCCTAGTATCTTTATTTTTATATCGGCTCGTGTGCAATCCGCGCTAATGCTGCAGTGCCTGTATCCTGGCTTCGAGCTGCGCTTTGTCAAGGTTGCTGGCACCTGATGTATTGCCTGCATTGTTTAACAAATCCAAGGCACGCTGGTATTGGGCCAATGCGAGGCCGGGCTTGCCGAGCTGGTCCAGGCTTATTGCCAGATTGAAAGCATAATCCGCACTGTTAGGTGCATAGCGGCTGGCATTAAAATAAGCCGCCTGTGCCAATGGCCATTGATTCTGCGCTGCGTACAGATTGCCTAATGCAGCATGCAGGTTTGCGGCTTCCGGCTGCTGTGCCAGCATGCTCTTGATGCGGCTTTCCGTATCGGCATTATCGCCTGCAGCAGAGTCCGTCGTGATCTGTGCATTGGCAATCGCGGATAATGCGGTGCTGTTCCTTGGCTCAATCTCCAGCACCTTCTGGTACCAGCCATTAGCATCGGCATTGCGTGACTGCCGGACAGCGATGGCCGCCATCCCCAGCAATGCGTCCACATTACGTACATCACCCTGCAATACTTGCCGGTATTGTTTCTGTGCTGCCGCGTCGTCGCCGCGGCTATAAGCCTGGTAAGCCGCCAGCAGGGTCGGGTCTACACCTGCGGCAGGCATCCGGCTCACCAGTTTTAGCGGTGCTCCCTTTTTGGACGCTGCCTCACCTTCACCAGGCGTATTGTCTGATTCAGCAGCACGACTATCAGGCGTTTTACCAGCCTGGTCCTCATTGCCGGAAACAGTCGCATCATGAGCGCTGCCTTGCGCATTCACCGGCGGTTTCGGAACCGGAACACCTTTTTCCTGCACGGCCTCCATCGCAACTGCCGGCGCTTCAATATCTGCCTGCGGCTCAACTGCCAGCACTGGCGGCACAACAGGACCAGCTGTGGTTGTGGCAGGCGTGGCTTGGGGTGATGGCCTCGCCAGCGTAAGTTCAGGCGCATTCAGCTTCTTCATATACTGATACCCCTGCAACCCAAGCCATATGGTCAAGGCTCCGGCAACACCCAGCATGAACAAAGCCAATGGTGAAGTCGAGTTCTGGGCAGCCTGGTTAGCCACAAACACATTGGCAGCCAGCTGGTGCTGGCTGCCTTTCCTGGCTTCAGGTTGCAGCCTGGGTTTTTCCACACTTGCTGCAGCGGCAGCAGCGTTGAAAGAGGCTGCCTTGGCGGCTAACGCATCTGCGGCAGAACCCAAGCCCGACGCCTCCGCACTTGCAGCAGGCTGTGCATTTGGCAGCGGTTCCAGCATAAGATCTGCAGATGCGGTTTCGCCTGCCCCGCTTTTTTTAAGCTCAGCCTGCTTGCCTTTCTCTGCCGATTCAAGAGCCTTAATCAGTAAACTCATCTACCGACTACCTCTCACCATTCTCGTCCAATGTTTTCTGTAGCTGCTGTGATGGCAGGAACTGCTTGAAATTAGCCAGCTCATCACTCTCCAGGCTGGCGGTTGTAATGACGGTAGGACGCAGGAAAACGACCAGTTCCGTTTTAGTGTTGCTGTCATTCTGGCCGGTAAATATCTTGCCAATGCCCGGCACATCCGAAACACCGGGAACCTTATCCTTGTTACTTTTAATTTCATCCTGCATCAAACCGCCTAATACCGCTATGTTTCCGCTGTTGATCTGTAGCAAGGATTCCATCTCGCGGATCCTAATTTCCGGGATACCTTTGTATGTCGTGAAAGGCTTACCGTCGGATCCGTACAATGATGGATTGGGGTCCGGAATATATTGTATCAGGCTGGAAATCGTCGGCCTCACATTGACATTCACCATACCGGCATCGCTTATCTGCGGCGTAACGCTCATGACTACGCCTACAGGCACCGTGTTAGGCGTGGTGGTAATGGTTTTGGAACTGCCTGCATTTGCAACCAGGCTGTCTTGAACCTGCACGGTGAAGTACACCAGGTTATCAACCACCTTGAGCACCGCTGTCTGATTGTTAAGCACCATCAGTTTGGGGCTGGACAATACCTTGGTCGTGCCGAACTGCTTCAGCAAACTGATCGAGGCGGCAATATTGCCGATGCGGCTTAAAGGGTTAAGATACCCGGCCACGAACCCCGGCCCTGTTGCACCGACCATGGGAATCAACGGCCCCAGTGAACCGGAAACCTCAAAACCGCTATTGGTATCACGGTTATTATTCAGACGACTCCAATCGATACCTGCCTGGAAACCATCATTAAGCTTCACTTCTACGATGGTGGCCTCAATCAGCACCTGGCGTTTAGCGCTATTAAGCACTTTATCCAGGAACTCCTGTACCTTTTCGTGCTGCTTGCTGGTGCCCCTTACGCTGATTACGCCAGCTTCCCTGTTTGAGATTACCGTAGCGGCAAAGAGCGTTTTATATTCTTCCCTGAACTCTGCACGTTCAACCTTCTGGCTGTTAACCTGTGTCGCAGGATCTTTTGCGCTGCTCTCGGACTTCTCCGCCCCTGCCGATAGCGAACCGCCGCTACCGGACCTGGCGATCATGACCTCTTTATCGGTTTCTTCCAGGATATCTTTAATGTTGTTTTCCAGGGTTTCCCAGAAGCGCCCTTTGGATTCGCTCGTTATCGAGGTTCTGGAACTGTTGCTTGCCCCGTTTCCGGAGGTGCTGGTCGTTGTGCCCGTGCTGCCGGCAACTGTGCCTGCCGTGCCGCTTGAGCTCTGAGAAGTGCTTGATATCTGCCCGTCCACACCGATAAAGCCCCTGGTATCACGCGACATATTCACATAATCAATTTTGTAAGTTCTTAATACAGGCTGATCAGGCGCTATCGTCAGCACATTCCCCTGAATCTTATAAGTTAAATCCACCTGCCTCGATATGCGCTCCAGAATTGCCGGCAGCGTCTGGTCAACGGCATTCAGGGTTACGCGGCCCCGGATTGAAGGATGGATATCTACATTGAATTTGCTATCTCGTGCAATGGCGAACAACACCTCTTTGACCGGGGTGTCATATACGACGATGCTGTAAACAGGTTCTTTGGCTTTGGGTTGAGGTGGCGGCAAATAAACGTGGTCGGTTACCGGCTTGGGGATGCCACTTGCTGCGGCATTGCCTGCGGACTTTGATGGCTCAACAGCGGCAGACGAACTTTTATCGTCGATATGGCCTTTGGACGGCTGCACCTTGGATTGGTGCGCGCAAGCCGACACCCCTAGCACCACAGACATTGACAGCATCAATATTACTTTATTGATTGCCATAGATTAACACTCCCGATAGCTGCCTTACAGGCCACTTTTCTATTTATATCACGTTAATAATACCGCAAAAAATAGCAGGGAATAGCAAATCACTACAATAAGTTGCAATCTGCTTTTAAGTATTTGAAAAAATAGCCGTATTTAATGTGCGACCGCAGAAAATCAGGCCTGAAACTACCAGGGGAAATTGATTGATTCAGCCGGCCGTCATTGCGACAGCGCAATGTCTTTTTTCACTCCAGCCAGCGTGCGTAAATAGGGCTGGTTGGCCTTGATTTCCGCCGGCAGGCCATCAAGTGCGCTCAGCGCATCAGCCCGCTGCGCAAACGCACCGTACAGGATGACGGTATAAACGCCATCACGCTGCTGCATGCGGTATAGATAGATATTATCCATCTCCAACTGCCGGCCAAGTTTTTCAAGGGTAGCCTTCAGCAGAGCGTCATGCGGCGGCACGGTAGTTAATGAACCGCCTGCCAGCGACCCGCCGGCAACCGACTGGATCTGCAGGGATACGGTTTCAGGACTCGCGCTCACCAGCAAAGCTTTCATGGCCTCCAGACGCTGATCCACCAACTGCTGCGGTACATCAACAGCAGCCGGCCCGGCAGGGGAAGCAGGCGCAGCTGATAATGCCGCGTGTTTCACCGGGTTACTCCCTGCGGCGGCAACAGGCTGCCGCTTGGGCGTATCGACCAGCACCGCTGCCAGCAGACCCACACTCAGCACCGCTACCAGCATAATCGCCGGCCATGCATATTTGCGGGATAACCATGCCCCGGCGAAGCCCGATTGATACCATTTGGGCTTTAAACCAAACTCGCTGTCATTGATTGCCGCATAGACGTGTTTAGGCGTAATTTGGTGAACATTGTCCGCAAATGCCGACAGCAAAGCTTTGTCAGCCAGGATATTAATCCGGCGCACCAGGCCTTCCGATGCTTTCGAGAGCTTCTTAATGGCCGATTCGGTAAACAGGTGCGGGCCATGATAGCCCGCTGCACGCAGCCTGAAGATCAGGTATTCGCCTACATCCCTGGTTTGCAGCGGCCCCAGGTTAAAGCGATGCGTAATGCGCTCGCGCAACTGGCGTATATGATCCTGATTAAGATTGTCATCCAGCTCGGGCTGGCCGAATAATACGATCTGCAGCAATTTATCCTGCCTAGTCTCCAGGTTCGACAGCAGCCTGATCTCCTCAAGCGTCGCAAGCGGCATACCTTGCGCTTCCTCTACAAAGATCACGACCTGTCGCCCCTCTGCATAACGTGCCAGCAGGTACGCCTGCAATGCCTGCATCACTTTCAGGCGGTCGGCATCCCTGGGCAGCTTGAGCTGCAGCTCAAAAGCGATTGCATGTAGCACATCTTCCGGTGCGACACTCGGGTTGGCAAGATAGATGCTCTCGATTCTTTCCGGTAGTATCGTCTGCAGCATACGGCAAAGCATGGTTTTGCCGCTGCCCACTTCGCCCACGACCTTGATGATGCCTTCACCGTTAGTGATGGCATAGACCAGCGCATCAAGTATTGCGCCTCGATTACCGCCGGAAAAGAAAAAATCCGTATTCGGCGTAATTTTGAATGGCGGCTCTTTCAAGCCAAAGTGGGGATAATACAAATCAGTTCCAGCCAGTCCGAATATTGGTCAATGCGCGCAATGATCGCGCAGGATGCTATAAGGGATTCTACAGTAAAAAAAGTTTAGCCGCGCCACCTGCCCGTAGCCAGGCAAAACGCCGTCATCCGCATGCATGCCGGCAAACGCCGTGCTAATGATCATCCTGCGTGTTCATACGGCTGTATAACGTTGTGCGGTTCACGTTCAGCAGCTTTGCCGCCTGACTCAGGTTGCCATGCGTCATTTTCATGGCAGCTTCGATATAAGCGCGCTCCCAGGTTTTCAGAACCGCATCCAGGCTGACATTGGCCTGTCGCTGCAAATGCCGTTGTGCCTGTGCTGTCATGCCTGCTTCATTGTTGAAACTGAATTCATTGTCTGCAACTTCAGGCTCGGTTAAATCAAACTCGGCAATCAGCTCTTCTTCTTTAACCGTTTTACCCGCATATTTTGCAATTAAACGAATCACGATATTTCTAAGCTCTCGCACATTGCCGGGGAAAATATAATCCAGCCAGCGACCCTGCGCCTTTGCATCCAGTTCAAATGCCGCTTTCCCGATCTGGTTCGCATAAAAAGCCGTAAAATAATCACGCAACAGATGCTTATCTTCACCAAGCTCACGCAGCGGTGGCACTTTCACCGTAAATACGCTAAGCCGGTGATACAGGTCGGATCTGAACTTACCGGCACGCACCTCCGCACGCAAATCACGATTAGTAGCAGCCACGATGCGGGCACGGCTCTTGCGTGTCTGCGTTTCCCCAATGCGCTGGTATTCTCCGTTTTCCAGCACGCGCAGCAGCTTGGCCTGCAACTCCAGCGGCAATTCACCGATTTCATCCAGAAACAGCGTCCCTTCACCCGCATCTTCAAAATAACCCGAATGCGCAGCAACTGCCCCTGTAAACGCCCCTTTAGCGTGCCCGAATAAAATAGATTCTGCCAGCAATGGCGAAACGGCCGCACAGTTAATGGACAGATAAGGCTGCAGCGAGCGCTCACTTGCATGGTGAAAGCTGCTCGCCACGAGCTCTTTGCCACTGCCTGACTCTCCTTCGATCAATACCGGAAACGGCGAATCCGCAAACTGCCTGATCTGCAAATGTAAAGCCTGGATCGGCAGGCTATTACCCAACAAGCCGCCATACTCTTGCTCCGCCTTGATTTCATTGAGTTCAGCATCCTGCACCTTGAGTGCATTTAAAAGCATATCTTTAAGCTTTTCCACATCACACGGTTTAGCGATAAAGTCAGCCGCACCCAATGAAAGCGCGCGCTTTACATTGGAATCACCACTCTGGCCCGACAGTACATGGATCTTGATCGCAGGGGAATGCGCAAGCAGTGTGCCAATGACTTTAAAGCCTTCTTCCGGCACATGGGGATTAGGCGGCAAGCCCAGGTCAACCAGAGCCAGCGCCGGCGGGGCGTCCAGTTGCTGCAACAGGCTTTTGACCTGCGCATGCGACTCTGCCACACAAACTTCGAAATGCCTGCTTAATACAAAATGGAGGGTATCCGTAATCAACGGGTCATCGTCAACGATCATCAATACCGGACGTAGTACTGCCATTTGGAAGTGCCTTATTATAAATTTTTGATAATCACTGCGTTCGCTGCAACTATAGCCTTAATAGCTTGATGTATCAATAAATTTACCCAGCGCCGCTATCTTCTGCCTATGCCAGTGGACCATCTCCCACGCACTATATAGGGGATCGAATTCATGACGGGAATTGGGAAATCGGCCAGCTAATAAGGCTAGCGGGTTGCAGGGTTGCTGCCGCTTTCAAATCCAGGCGGCTTTGAATCAGGAAACAAAGGTGCAAAGACTGAACAGGACAACCCTTAACAGGCAAGCATGTTATTGCTGCAGCGGCTTCACATCCCCGCAGCTTGAGCTCAGCCACCTGCCACTGATGTCCGCTTTCTCGTTAACCGGATTACCCTGCAAGAAACCATTAAACCTGGTTTGCCCGGTAAACTTTTCGGTACTGACAAAAGTTCCTTCGGCACTGCCGCTACCTTTCAACTGTGCACCCGTGCATTCAAAATCCACCCGATACCTGTTGCCGGCATGGGTCGCATTTTTAGCAGTGCACCCCATTTCACTCTGGTATAGACCAGGCGGATTTTTCTGGCTTGCCATCGCCTGCGTGATGCAGGTACTGGAGGTTGCCGAACCATTCTCGATTTTAGGCATATCCAGCCCGTATTCCTTAGCCAGATCCTTCAGGCCTTCCATCTGCTCCGGCGGAATCTGTGGCACAAACCATAACAGATCCGATGATGTCGTGACTTCCCACAATCCGGGACGCATAGTTGTTTCAGCTGACTGCGCAGCAGTCCCAAAAAACAAGGAGACTAAAGAAAAAACAAACAAAGATTTATGCATTTAACTTCCCGAAGCCGCTGAGTATTTAAAACATATCAGAGATATTGCGGCAAAGGAAGTTCAGAATAACTCAGGAACATTGATTGAGAGTGCTAGTTTGGCAGAAGGCAATATGCTGCATCATGCGCAAAAGTCTATCGCCTGGTCAAAAACAACAAGGGAAAGATCAATAAACAACCATAAAGGGAAATTGGGGTGGCTGATGGGGCTCGAACCCACGACAACTGGAATCACAATCCAGGGCTCTACCAGCTGAGCTACAGCCACCATAGAGACTTCAAAAAAAACAAACTGGCCTGCCCGACAGGAATCGAACCTGTAACCCCCAGCTTAGAAGGCTGGTGCTCTATCCGGTTGAGCTACGGGCAGATTTTGGTTACAAGACTTTATATCTAGCAATATAAAGCACTTCGGGCTGACTTTTTATTTATTAGCCCGTTGGTATTTTAATACCAACGGGCTAATTTATTTGGTCGGCGTGGAGAGATTCGAACTCCCGACATCCTGCTCCCAAAGCAGGCGCGCTACCAGGCTACGCTACACGCCGAAGAAGTAGAAATATACCCGAATCTAGGATTGTGGTCAATTCCAATATGATAAAATCTCACTTTATTTAGTTAACCACTAAGAATTCTCAGATTGAAACATATCAAATGACTGCTCAAATTATCAATGGCAAAACGATTGCCGAAAATTTATTAAATTCCATCAAAGATCGCATTGATGCTCGCCTGCAAACAGGCAAACGTGCGCCTGGGCTAGCTGTGATCCTTCTTGGCGGCGACCCCGCTTCTTCAATCTATGTGCGCAACAAACGCCTGGCGTGCGATAAAGTCGGTATCCGTTCCATTGCCTATGATTTACCTGCGGCAACGACAGAAGCAGAATTGCTCACATTGATCGAGCAGCTCAATCATGATGCGTCAATCGATGGCATTCTGGTGCAGGCACCGCTGCCTGCACACATCAAGGATGAACATATTATTGAAGCCATCAGCCCGAATAAGGATGTGGATGGCTTTCATCCTTACAATATCGGCAGGCTGGCCGTGCGCCAGCCTACGCTGCGCTCATGCACACCGTTTGGCGTCATCAAGATGCTGCAGGCGACCAATGTTGAGCTGATGGGCATGGATGCAGTCGTTGTTGGCGTATCCAACCATGTAGGCCGACCTATGGGTCTTGAATTACTGCTGGCTGGCTGCACCGTCACCAGCTGCCATCGCCACACCAAAAATTTAGGCCAGATTATTGCCCGCGCAGACCTGGTGATTGCAGCGGCAGGCAAACCAGGGTTAATTAAAGGCGAATGGATCAAGCCGGGCGCGATTGTGATTGATATTGGCATCAACCGCCTGGCGGACGGCACACTTTCCGGCGATGTGGATTTTGCCAGCGCAAAAGAACGTGCCGGCTGGATCACCCCCGTGCCAGGTGGCGTGGGCCCTATGACTGTCGCCACACTGATGGAAAATACCTTGCTGTCATTGGAATTAAGTGAGAAAGTATAATTAACTGCTGAAGTTAAAACGTTTTATGTGATATCAGCCCTGATTTTGCATGAAAGCTTTATTCAGTGTACACTCATGCGCTAATTTTATAACGGCTACTTCTAGTAGCTTCATTTTAAACAGCTTTATTTTTTAGTATTTGGGTCCAAACCATGGCAGATGTAATCAGTAAGCACTTCACGCCTTATCAGCCGAAACCTGATGAAGAATATATGAGCAAAGAGCAGCTCGATCATTTCCGCAAGATTCTGAATGACTGGAAAGGTGAGCTCAGCGAAGAGATTGACCGCACGGTGCATACCATGCAGGATGAGGTCACAATGTTTGCAGACCCTAACGACAGGGCCAGCCAGGAATCCGACATGACACTGGAACTGCGCAACCGTGACCGTGAGCGCAAATTGATCAAGAAAATCGACGAAACCCTGCGCAACATCGATCATGATGAATATGGCTATTGCGAAGGCTGCGGCGTAGAAATCGGTTTAAAACGCCTGGAAGCCCGCCCGACGGCAACCCTGTGCATTGACTGTAAAACACTGGATGAATTGAGAGAACGCCAGGTAGCCAAATAGTAAACCTGCTTAATAGAAACAGACGCATCATCTGCCTTTATTAAAACAAAAAGCCCGCTTGCGCGGGCTTTTTTGCGTCACTGACCTTAATGATTACTCGTCAGCTTCAACTTCTGCTTTAGCTTCTGCCGCAGGTGGGTCGATCAAGGCTTTCATGCTTAAACGCACGCGACCTTTTTCGTCAGCTTCAACCACTTTCACCTTCACAACATCGCCTTCTTTCAGGAAATCACCCACCGCATTTACGCGCTGGTGTGCAATCTGCGAAATGTGCAGCAAACCATCTTTACCCGGCAGCAAAGTAACGATCGCGCCAAAGTCCAACAGCTTGATTACTGTGCCTTCATAGGTTTGGCCTACTTCAACTTCTGCCGTGATTTCCGCAATACGGCGCTGCGCTTCGGCACCTTGCTCAGAACTTGTGCAGGCGATCTTCACAGTACCGTCATCATCGATATCAATCGTGGTGCCTGTTTCTTCAGTCAGCGCACGGATCACCGCGCCGCCTTTACCGATCACATCACGGATTTTCTCAGGATTGATCTTCATCGTGATGATGCGTGGTGCAAATTGCGACATCTCAGTGTTTGCGCCGCTCACAGCCTGCTTCATGATACCCAGGATGTGTGCACGGCCTTCTTTAGCCTGCGCTAAAGCCACTTGCATGATCTGTGCAGTGATGCCGGTAATCTTGATGTCCATCTGCAAAGCAGTGATGCCATCTTCTGTACCGGCTACTTTAAAGTCCATGTCACCCAGGTGATCCTCATCACCCAGAATATCTGTCAACACCGCAACACGGTTACCTTCCTTGATCAAGCCCATTGCGATACCTGCAACGTGGTTTTTCATCGGCACACCGGCATCCATCAATGCAAGACAGCCACCGCATACAGAAGCCATTGAGCTTGAACCGTTAGACTCAGTAATTTCTGAAACCACACGCATCGTGTAATCAAACTCTTCTTTTGATGGCAATGCCGCCACCAGTGCGCGTTTAGCCAAACGACCATGGCCGATTTCGCGACGCTTTGGCGTACCGACACGGCCAGTTTCACCGGTAGCGTACGGAGGCATGTTGTAGTGCAACATGAAACGGTCTGCATACTCGCCCTGCAAGGCGTCGATAATCTGTTCATCACGGCCTGTGCCCAGCGTTGCAACCACCAACGCCTGTGTTTCACCGCGTGTGAACAGCGCTGAACCGTGCGTACGTGGCAATACGCCGGTACGGATGCTGATAGGACGCACGGTGCGTGTGTCACGGCCGTCGATACGCGGCTCACCATTCAGAATCTGGCTGCGGACAGTTTTAGCTTCCAGATTGAAGATTTCATTCTTGATTTTGTTAGCTTCTGTCGTAGATGTTTCTTCAGTGATCAACTCACCCAATACGCGGTTGGTGATTTCTTCCAGCTTTGCTGAACGCGCCCCTTTAGCTTTAATCTGGAATGCAGCGTTGATATCTGCAGCAGCCAAAGCGGCTACTTTTTCAATCAATGCAGTATCCGGCTCCGGAGCAACCCAATCCCATGCATCTTTACCCGCTTCTGCAGATAGTTCGTTAATCATTTTGATCACTGCCTGCATTTGCTCGTGACCATAAACTACGGCGCCAAGCATGACTTCTTCTGAAAGCTCTTTCGCTTCCGACTCAACCATCATTACCGCAGTTTCAGTCGCAGCAACAACCAGGTCCAGCTCTGTTTCTTCCAATTGCGCTTTAGTCGGGTTCAATACATATTCATCATTGATATAACCAACACGTGCCGCGCCCAATGGACCGAAGAACGGGATACCGGAAATCGCCATGGCTGCTGATGCACCAATGATCGCTGGAATATCCGCATCGATTTCAGGATCTGATGACAACACGGTCGCCACCACTTGCACTTCGTTATAAAACGCTTCCGGGAACAGAGGACGTAACGGACGGTCGATCAAACGACTAGTCAATGTTTCTTTCTCTGAAGGACGTCCCTCACGCTTGAAGAAACCACCCGGAATCTTGCCTGCTGCGTAGGTTTTTTCCATGTAATCCACTGTCAGCGGGAAAAAGTCCTGACCTGCTTTAACTTCACGTTTGCTGGTAACCGCGACCAGCACTACTGTGTCGCCATAGCTTACCATCACGGCAGCATCTGCCTGACGTGAGATTTCACCTGTTTCAAGGGTGAGCGTATGCGCACCGTATTGAATACTTTTCGTAACTTTATTAAACATTTATTTTCCTTTTCTTCTACAGGCTGCTATTCACTAAAACTGTTATTCACTACCCAATAACATTAACAGCCCAACAATAAAAAAAGCCGATGCAGTTTTATGCTATCGGCTTTTTACAGCAATTATAAAAGTGCGCCCAAAATTAACAGGCAATACTTTGCTGATTTTGGCACTTTTATAAAAGTTATTTACGCAGACTCAAGCGTTGAATCAATGTTTGATAACGGCTTGCATCTTTGCGTTTCAGATAATCCAACAGGCTACGGCGTTGGCTTACCAAAGCCAGCAGACCACGACGTGAGTGGTTGTCTTTTTTGTTAGATTTGAAGTGCTCTGTCAAGTAAGCGATACGGTTTGTCAAAAGTGCCACTTGTACTTCCGGGCTAGCTGTATCGTTAGCTGAGCGTTGATATTCTGCGATGATTTTCGCGTTTTCTTGTGCTGTAGTTGCCATAACTTAATCCTGAATTTTAGAGGTTTTGCGTCAATGTAAAGGCAGCCAATCAATAAACCGCCTGAACAATCATTTACATGAACCGCGCATTATAGTGACTTGTTTCACACTTAACAAGCAATATTTTTAATATATATCAATTATTTACTTGCTGCATCAAGCGCTTAGGTGCGATTTTTCCGTCGTCCTGCAATTCGCCCAAACCTAAAAACACCTGCTGCTCGTTATACAGCCGCAACAAACCCGGCGGAATCGCACCGCTGCACCATACCGCCTGCCCCTGCAGCAAGTAAAAAGCTGCATCGCCATCAAGCGTGATGGCAGGTAAATAATGCACGGCACTATCCGGCGGCGCCAATGCTGCCAGACGCTGCTCATCACCCATCGCTTCGAACTGCTCCAGCGTAATTGCCTGCTCGATCCGGTAATCAGCGGTAGCCGTCCTGCGCAAGCCAGTCAGATGCGCCCCGCAGCCAAGCTGCTTGCCGATGTCTTCAGCCAGAGTACGGATATAGGTGCCTTTGCTGCAGGCCACGGCAATCACCGCTTCATCACCCGAAAACGCATTGACTTGAATACTGCGAATCGTGACTAGACGCGCCTTGCGCTCAATTTCCACACCCGCTCTCGCATATTCGTACAAGGCTTTGCCCTCAAATTTTAGCGCTGAATACATAGGCGGCGTCTGGCTGATCTCGCCCACAAACTGCTCACAGGCGGCTTCGAAGTCCAGCCGGCTTACATTCACGGCATGGATTGAAAGCACCTCACCTTCAGCGTCCCCTGTAGTCGTGGTCGCACCCAGTTTCATGGTGGCAATATAGGTTTTATCCGCATCGGTAAGATAGTGCGCAAATTTAGTGGCTTCACCAAAACAAAGCGGCAGCAATCCGGTGGCAAGCGGGTCCAGTGTACCGGTGTGCCCAGCCTTGGCGGCCTTTAACAGCCACTTGATTTTCTGCAGCGCTTGATTGGATGAAAAACCCAACGGCTTATCCAGCAGCAGAATGCCGTTGATATTTTTCTTTTGTCTTTTGAATTGCAAAGGCTTAATTGAATACTAGAAATAAATCAGGATTTTTCAGGTTTGGAGGCCAACGCTTCATCAATCAACTTAGACATTTTCATGCCATTATCAATCGACGCATCATAGACAAAATGCAATTGCGGCACAGTGCGCAGCAACATGCGCCTGCCAAGCTGCGTGCGCAAGAATCCAGCGGATTTTTCCAACCCTTGCTGCAGGCTGTCACTTTGCTTGGCAGCCGTGTAAAAAATCTTGGCATGCGCCATATCGCCAGTCACTTCCACCGCAGTGATGGTGACCATGCTTACGCGCGGATCCTTTACTTCGAACATGAGCAGATCAGCGAGCTCTCGCTGCATCTGCTCTGCCACGCGGTGGCTACGTGAAAAGTCTTTAGCCATTATAGTGTTCTTGCCACTTCTACCATCTCGTAGACTTCTAAAATATCACCGACTTCGATGTCATTGTAGTTCTTGATGGACAAACCGCACTCAAAGTTGTTTTTAACTTCTTTTACGTCATCTTTAAAGCGTTTCAATGAATCCAGTTCACCGGTATGCACGATCACGTTGTTGCGCAGGATACGTACTTTAGAGTTACGTTTAATCATACCATCCTGCACATAACAACCGGCGATCGCGCCCACTTTAGAAATACGGAACACTTCACGCACCTCTACAGTACCGATCATCTGCTCTTTCTGTTCCGGCGCCAGCATGCCGCCCAGTGCCGCTTTAATCTCATCTACAGCTTCATAAATAATATTGTAGTAGCGTACATCAACACCCAGTGAATCAACCAGCTTGCGCGCACCTGAATCTGCACGCACGTTGAAGCCGATCAGCACCGCTTTGGAAGCCGCAGCCAGGTTGACGTCAGATTCACTGATCGCACCAACGCCGGTGTGAATGATATGCACCTTGACTTCGCTGGTTGAAAGCTTCTGCAGGCTGGCAGCAAGGGCTTCGTAAGAACCCTGCACGTCAGATTTAATAATCAGGTTCAGCGTCTGCACCTCGCCGGACTCCATCTGCTCGAACATGTTTTCCAGCTTGGCAGCCTGCTGTTTAGCCAGTTTGACGTCACGGTACTTACCCTGGCGGTACAACGCGATTTCACGCGCCTTACGCTCATCGTTCAATACAATGACTTCTTCACCGGCGCTTGGCACATCGGACAGGCCCAGGATCTCTACAGGAATCGAAGGACCGGCTTCCTGAATCTCTTTACCTGACTCATCAAGCATCGCGCGCACTTTACCGAAAGTGGTACCTGCCAGAATCATGTCACCACGCTTCAAGACGCCGGATTGCACCAGAATTGTCGCTACAGAACCACGGCCTTTATCCAGCCGGCCTTCAATCACCAGGCCTTTGGCCGGTGTGTTTCTAGGTGCCTGCAGCTCTAAAACTTCAGCCTGCAGCAACACCGCTTCCAGCAGCTCATCAATGCCCTGGCCGGTTTTAGCCGACACTTCACGGAACATCGTATCACCGCCAAAGTCCTCCGGCACGACTTCCTGGGAAACCAGCTCCATTTTTACGCGCTCTGGCTGCGCATCCGGCTTATCAACCTTGTTGATTGCCACCACAAGAGGCACACCGGCAGCTTTCGCGTGGTGAATCGCTTCTATGGTTTGCGGCATCACGCCGTCATCTGCAGACACGACCAGGATCACAATATCCGTTGCTTTCGCACCGCGCGCGCGCATCGCCGTAAAGGCTTCATGGCCCGGGGTATCCAGGAAAGTGACCATACCGCGCGGCGTTTCCACGTGGTATGCGCCGATATGCTGCGTAATGCCGCCAGCCTCACCCGTAGCCACGCGGCTGCGACGGATATAATCCAGCAATGAGGTCTTACCATGGTCAACGTGGCCCATCACAGTCACTACTGGCGGGCGTGTTTCCAGCACGGCTTCCGTATGTTCGGCTTCTTCCAGGAATGCATCAGGATCATTCGGCGCCGCAGCTTTGGCTTTATGGCCCATTTCTTCAACCACGATAATGGCAGTTTCCTGATCAAGCACCTGGTTAATCGTTACCATCATGCCCATGCCCATCAGCGCCTTGATAACCTCGCCTGACTTCACGGACATTTTATGCGCAAGGTCTGCCACGGTTATCGTTTCAGGCACCAGCACTTCATGAATGATAGGCTCTGTCGGTGCAGTAAAGGCATGCTGCTGATCATCATCAGCATGATGCTTATGGTTTTTTCCTTTAGGCGCGCGCCAGCCGCCTTTACCCGCGGTCACATCACCGCGTGTTTTCAAGCCGCGTTTTTTATTCTCGGCATCAGTCCACTCTTTATTGTTGCCTTTGCCTTTTTTCGCGTCTTTAACGGCAGGTTTTTCTGCACCTTCTTTTACGGCAGGCTTATGCAAAGTGCCCTCAGAAAGCTTAGCCGCCTTGGCTTTAGCTGCTTCAGCCTCAGCCACCCTTTTTGCCTCTTCATCAAGACGGCGCTGCGCCAGTTCTTCTTTTTTACGCTTATCTTCTGCCTGCAGCGCCAGCAAGGTAGCATGGCGCTTGGCCTCCTGCTCACGCAATGCGATTTCTTCGGCACCAAGCAAATCCTTACGGCTGATGACCTGCGGTTTTACAACCGCTTTTTCTGGCTCAGCCTCAACCACCGCGGCTGCAGGCACTTCCAGCACAGGCGGCTGTGCAACTTGCGGCTCTGCCACTGCGGGCTCCGGCTCAATCGCCACAACCGGCTCCGGCTCAACCTCAACCACCGGCTCAACAACGGCTTCAGGAACATCAGCTACCGGTGCCAGATCCTCTTCCGCAGCGATTTCAACTTCCTCTTCACGTTGTTCGATCACACGCTTTTTACGCACTTCAACCTGAATCGTGCGCGCTTTGCCCGTATTGTCGGTTTTTTTAATTTCCGTACTGGATTTACGGGTCAACGTAATTTTACTTTTTGGGGCCTGTGTGCCGTGCTCTTTACGCAAGTGATCCAGCAATGCGGCTTTATCCGCTTCGCTCAGTTGATCTTCCGCACTTGATTTATGCACGCCAGCACTTTTGAGCTGCTCTAATAACAATGCTGTAGGCAGCCTTAATTCGCCAGCAAATTGTTCTACGGTTGTTTGTGCCATTTGTTGCTCCAGTATTCTTTTCCCTAAGCTTTATTGCCTAGCCTTACTGCTTGTACTTCTTAATATTGATACTTCCGGCAGGTTCGGGCGCTCACCCACCCTGCCTATATCACCTGCTGAAACCCGATTACTGCATTTTATTTATTTGAACCAAGGTTCACGGGCTTTCATGATCAGCGCCTTTGCACGCTCTTCATCCATGCCGGAGATATCTACCAGCTCATCAATAGCCAGCTCTGCCAGATCATCCATCGTTGAAATGCCTTTAGATGCCAGCAGATGTGCAGTTGCATCATCCATGCCTTCCAGTGTCAGCAGATCTTCCGCTGCTTCCTCGACCTTCTCTTCTTTTGCGATCGCTTCCGTCAGCAGGGCTGCACGTGCGCGTTTGCGCAACTCCTCAACCGTATCTTCATCAAACGCTTCAATCTCAAGCATTTCCGCCAGCGGCACATAAGCAATCTCTTCCAGGCTGGTAAACCCTTCCTGCACCAGGATCTCCGCCACTTCTTCATCGACATCCAGTTTTTCCATAAAGAGGTGCGTCACGCTTGCAAACTCCTCCTGGTTCTTCTGTGCTGCCTGATCCACCGTCAGGATGTTCAACGTCCAGCCGGTCAATTCTGAAGCCAGGCGCACGTTCTGACCGTTACGGCCAATTGCCAGCGCCAGCTGCTCCTCCTCGACCACAACATCCATGCTGTGCGCATCTTCATCCACCACGATACTTGAAACTTCAGCCGGAGACATCGCATTAATCACAAACTGCGCAGGCTCCATGCTCCACAACACGATATCCACACGCTCGCCTGCCAACTCGGCAGTCACGGCCTGCACGCGTGAACCACGCATACCGACGCAGGTACCGACCGGGTCGATACGCTGGTCATTGCTTTTCACGGCAATCTTGGAACGCAAACCAGGATCACGTGCCGCAGAACGGATTTCAAGCAGGCCTTCTTCTATCTCAGGCACTTCCAGTTCAAACAAACGGATCAGGAACGCAGGGGTGATTCTTGACAGAATCAACTGCGGGCCACGACCGCCACGCTCGATACGTGACAGATAGGCACGCACACGGTCACCTACTCGCAGATTTTCTTTCGGGATCATCTGCTCACGCGGCAACAAAGCCTCGATACGGCCGATTTCAATAATCGCATTGCCCTTTTCCATGCGCTTGATAACGCCGGTCACCAGCTTTTCATCACGCGCCAGGAAGTCTTGCAGAATCTGCTCACGCTCAGCTTCACGCACTTTTTGCAGAATCACTTGCTTTGCTGCCTGCGCGCCAATACGGCCAAACTCGATATTTTCCAGCGGTTCTTCGTAATAATCGCCGATGTTCAGGCCTTTTGAACGCTCATCTTCCTCATCAAGCTGATAAGCTGAGTTCTCCAGCAGATCATACTCTACGTACTGCCAGCGCCTGAATGTTTTGTAATCACCGGATTCGCGATCAATTTCCACGCGGACGTCGGCATCATCATGATGCTTTTTCTTGGTAGCTGAAGCCAAGGCAAGCTCAAGCGCAGTAAAGATCACCTCTTTACTTACATTTTTTTCATGCGCCAGGGCATCTACCAACAATAAAATTTCACGACTCATCATCAATCTCCGACTATAAATTGCAGGTTAATCTTCAGGGCCAGGCTTCTCATTCAAATTCAGCTGCGCCAGTTTTGCAGCCTTCACGCTTCAACTTTAACAGCTCAGGCTTTTATTGCCTTGACCGGGCACCCCGTTAACAGGTAGCAGGCTGAATGAAAAACACCCTTTATTTCTTAAAATATTTTTACGCTAGAACACCGGGTTCAAGCGCGACTTATCGATATTCGCTATCGCTATTTTCTGTATTACACCGTCGCATTCCAGCAGCAAGCTGGCGTCTTCCACACCGCGCAGAATCCCCAGAAAATTCTTCTTGCTTACCTTCTCTTCTGCACCGGTTTTAGCATTCACCACCGCTTCCACCAATGGCACACGCAATTTAACGGTAGCGCGCTCACCGATGAAACGCAGAAAATCCGCTTCTTTTTTCAGTACGCGATCCATGCCCGGCGAAGAAACCTCCAGACGGTCATAATCAATTTCATGCTCAACCGACAGCAGGTTGCCGAGCTGGTTGCTTACCAGCACGCAATCATCAATATTCACGCTATCTTTGATATCTTCCGGGTTCTGCTTGTCGATAAACACACGCAGCAGTTTTCCGCGATTAGAAATCTCCAAATCAACAAGCTCATAGCCTAACTGGCTAACAGACTGCTCTATCAAAGTATGCAAATCCTGCATGATTACTCAACCCTCAATTTCGCCGCAACTCGACAAACGCTTGATCATTTACTAAATCGCGTTACGCAAATTGCAGAAACAAAAAATGGGCTCAAAGCCCATCAAAAAAATCCATCCGCATTATACCAATGAATTCAATGAATTGGAATCACTACAGATAAATAGTTGGCTTTCCCCCGATTTGTGCCCGACGACCCATTTATATTCATTTTGATTATAAATTAATAAATAAATATTATTTTTAATTATTAATGATTGCTTTTATAGTGCAGCTCTTATCAATTAACGCATTTATTCAAGAGATCAACATGTCACTTACCAACAATATCAGTCATCACCCTGGCCGCATAAACGGCAGCAAAAGCGCTGACGTGTCACAAGAGATATTGCGCGCGGTTGAAGAGCTTAAACAAGGCTCCGGCTTTGGTTCAATCGAAATAGTGCTGCATGAAGGACGTGTGACCCAGATTGAAAAACGCGAGAAGCTGAGGTTCATCCACAGCCCGAATCCGGATACCACAAAAAAATAACCAACTGCACCAGCAGCGGTAATAAGCAACGCTTAAAAAACTTTAAAGAAAAAATGGCTGACCGGTTCACTGGAAGCTAAAACAGGAGACAAGAATGCAATTTAAATACACAAAATTCGCCTCTGCATTATTAGCAACCGGCTTATTATCGCTGCCTTATGCCGCTAACGCGAATGACAGCACAGAACTGGAAGAATTACGCAACCTGGTGCAAGAGTTAAGCCAGCAGGTCAAAGTACTGGCCCGCAAAGGGGAAATCAACGAAGAAACCGCAGCTGCCGAGAAAAAAGCGGCGCCGGTGGTTAAAGCCGGCACCGGCGGCTTCTCATTCGGTTCTGCCGACGGCAAGAATGAGGTGAAAATCCGTGGTTTGCTGCAAGCCGATCACCGTCATTTTTCAGAAGGTGCCAATGATGTACGCGGCCGGACAAATGAAAGGGCCGGCATACTGGACGCAAACGGCTTCCACGATGCTGAAGATTCCAGCCTGTTGCGCCGCGTGCGCCCTACCATTGAAGGCAAGGTTGCCGGTAAATACGGTTTCCGCTTTACACCGGAGTTTGCAGGCGGCAGCGCCTCTGCCGTTGATGCTTACGTAGAAGCAAACCTGAGCCCGGAGTTTAAAATCCGGGCCGGTAAACAAAAAAGTATCGTAGGTCTCGAACGCCTGCAAGGCGGCGGCGACCTCAAATTCATCGAGCGTAGCTACGTGACCAATGCAATCCTGCCAAACCGCGATCTGGGCATCACTGTTTCCGGTGATCTTTTCGGCAACAAACTCAATTATGGCGTCGGTATCGTCAATGGCGTTGCCGATGGCGGCAACATCAGCACCGGCACCGAATATAACGGGGAACGTGAATATACTGCCCGTATCTTTGCGACACCATTCATTGATTCAGACTCTGCGCTGGCTGGGCTAGGCTTTGGTATCGGCGGTACCTGGACCGACTACACCGGCGAGAAAAATCTCAACTTCACGGATACTTCCGCCGCAGATGCAACCCGCAACGGCCTGCCAAGCTACGTAACGGAAGGACAGCAGACTTTCTTCCGCTACACCAGCAATGCCATTGCAGACGGCAAACGCGTACGCTGGTCTCCGCAGGCCAATTATTATAACGGCCCATTTGGCGTGATCGCTGAATATGCCAAGGTATCCCAGGATGTCAGCCTGTCCAGCGGCGGTTCTCCAGCGGCCGGCGGCGCAGGAACACCAACCGTCATTACTCCCGGCACCCACAAGAACCTTAAGCATGATGCATGGGGCGTTGGCGTTTCATACCTGCTGACCGGTGAAGATGCTTCTTTCAAAGGGGTTAAGCCCAAACAGGACTTCGACCTGGACAAAGGTGGCTGGGGCGCATGGGAGCTGGTTGCCCGTTACAGCGAAATCAATCTTGATGAAGATACCTTCAAAAATGCGGCCGGACAATACGGCGCTGAAGGCAGCGGTATCAGCAACACATTCTCGGACTTAACAAAAAGTGCGAAATCTGCTGAAACCTGGACGCTCGGCGTCAACTGGTACTTGAACACCAACGCGAAACTTTCATTGAATTACGCCCGCACCACGTTTGATGGCGGCGCGCTGGCTAAAGGGCTGGCACAAACCACCAACAATAACGCCAGCGGCAGCAACGTGCGTGACCGTGATGACGAAGAAGCCATCCTGGCGCGCTTCCAGGTAGCGTTCTAATTATCAACTCTGAGATATGAAACTGTGCATCTCAAATCAAGGGATGCACATTTCAGGAAGGTTAATCATGGATTGTCATTGTTCAAACATTAAAAGCTCAAACATTAAAAACCAAACAAAACCAGATTAAAGAATTTAAAGGACATCGCAATGAAAAAATCACTATTAGCAATCGCACTGTTATCCGCGGTATTCAGCGTAACGGCACCGAGCACGGTTTTAGCCAAAGACATCAACTTACTGAACGTTTCCTACGACCCGACCCGTGAGTTGTACCAGGACTTCAACGCGGCATTCAGCAAATACTGGCTGGCTAAAACCGGCGATAAAGTCACCATCAAGACCTCACACGGCGGCTCCGGTAAACAGGCCCGTGCCATTATCGATGGCCTGGATGCCGATGTTGCGACACTCGCGCTGGCTTATGACGTAGACCAACTGCAGGAAAAGGGCAAACTGATTCCTAAAGACTGGCAAAAGCGCCTGGGACATAACAGCTCGCCTTATACATCGACCATTGTGCTGCTGGTTAGAAAAGGCAACCCGAAAAATATTAAAGACTGGGATGACCTGGTGAAACCTGGTGTATCCGTGATTACGCCCAACCCTAAAACCTCAGGCGGCGCGCGCTGGAACTACCTCGCGGCATGGGCGTTTGCACAGAAGAAATACGGTAACGACGAAGCTAAAACCAAAGAGTTCGTTGGCAAATTACTGAAAAATGTTCCTGTACTGGATACCGGCGCACGTGGCTCAACCACCACTTTCGTTGAACGCGGCATCGGCGACGTATTGCTGGCCTGGGAAAACGAAGCTTTCCTCGCACAAAAGGAACTGGGCGTAGGCAAGTTTGAAATCGTAGTGCCTTCACTGTCTATCCTGGCTGAACCACCGGTCACCGTTGTGGACAAGTTTGCCAGGAAGCATGGCAACGAAGCTGTAGCCAAAGCCTATCTTGATTACCTTTACACTGAAGAAGGCCAGGAAATTGCGGCGAAGAACTACTACCGCCCGACGTTGGAATCTGTAGCCAAAAAGTATGAAAGCCAATTCCCGAAAGCCAACCTGGTAAAAATTGACGAAGAGTTCGGCGGCTGGCAAAAGGCACAGAAAACACACTTTTCCGATGGCGGCACTTTCGACCAGATCTATCAGAAATAACTGGATAATCTAAACCAAATCCGGCACCGGACAAAATCTGGTGCCGGATCTTACAAGGAGGCTCTTATCATGAGTTCAGTATTGATTGTGGGTGGTGACCAGATTGAAGGCATTAAAGAAGTATTCGGCAATTACGGTATTGATCAGGTAAACCACTGGTCAGGCCGTAAAGCTGGCGATAGTAACAAAGTGATTCCGCAAAACACTAAGGTTATTGTGCTGATCACGAAATGGATTAATCACTCCATTACTTATAAATTAAAACGTAACGCCGTCAGGCGCGGCATTAAAGTGATTTATACGCCAAACGGTTCCAGAGAGCGTTTATCGGAAATCATCGAGCAGAATGCACTGAGCCCCAGCCTCAAACATGTGCTCAAGCATTAGGCACAGAAATCGTTCATAAATCTATAGTGGTGGCCACTTGACACTTAAAACAAAGCGGCGCTTCTCCTTAGCATTTCATGCTCTTTTCCGGCAATCTGTTTAAATGCACATACAGATTGCCGGACTTTTTTTGCCATTTGCCACCATTACCGCCTGACGGCTATCCATTGAGCATGCTGCTGATCTAAAAACCACCAGGCGCCTTGTTTGAAGTCAGCCGCAGCAAGGCGTTCACCATGACATCCACCTCCGCAGGCGTATTATAAAAAGCCAGCGACGGCCTCACCGTAGTTTCCACGCCAAAACGGCGCAGGATTGGCTGCGCGCAGTGGTGCCCGGAACGTACTGCAATCCCCTCCTGATTGAGCGCCGCACCCACTTCCTCACTCTTGAATCCATCCAACCGGAATGAAAGTACACTGGCTTTTTCCTTAGCAGTACCCACCAGATGCAAGCCGGGTATTCTGGACATTGCTGCTGTGGCATAGACCAATAATTCATGCTCATAACGCGCAATGTGATCGATGCCGATGCGCTCCACATATTCCAGCGCAGCGCCCAAACCCACCGCATCTGCGATATTGCCGGTACCGGCCTCAAACTTGGCCGGTGCTTCATGGTATACGGTTTTATCAAAAGTGACGTCCTGAATCATATTGCCGCCACCTTGCCAGGCTGGCATGTCATCCAGCACTTCGGATGTTCCGTACAGCACGCCGATACCGGTTGGGCCAAACACTTTATGGCCCGAAAACACAAAGAAATCAGGATTCAGCCCTTGCACATCCGTGCGCATGTGCGACACCGACTGCGCGCCATCGAGCAATACTTTTGCACCGGCCCGGTGTGCCATCTGTATCATTTCTGCTGCAGGCGTGACCGTTCCGAGTGCATTGGATACCTGGGTGAATGAAACCAGTTTCACGCGCGGAGTCAGCAACTGCTGGTACTCTGCCAATAGTATCTGTCCGCTGTCATCGACAGGTGCCACCTTGAGCCTGGCGCCTGTTTCCTGGCAAAGCTGCTGCCAGGGCACGATATTGGCATGGTGCTCCAGATGTGAAATGACAATCTCATCGCCTTCGCCCAGGTGTTTCTTACCCCAGGTCTTCGCTACCAGATTGATCGCCTCTGTAGTACCGCGCACAAACACAATATTATCTACAGATGGCGCATTGATGAATCGCCTTACGGTTTCACGCGCCCCTTCATAGGCATCGGTCGCACGTGCTGCAAGTTCATGTGCGGCACGGTGGATATTTGAATTCTCATGCGCATAAAAGTAAGCGATTCTATCTATCACGGCCTGCGGTTTTTGTGTCGTAGCCGCATTGTCAAACCAGATCAGGGGACGCCCGTTCACCAGTTCACGCAGAATCGGAAAGTCTTTACGTACCAGGTTCGCATCAAACGGCGGATGCGCGGCGGCCGGCACTGCCGGCTGTGTCTTCAGCAATGCATCCTGTAAAAAATAATATGGCGTTAAACTTGTGCCGCCGGGCACGCCAGCCACAGCGCCATCCGGTTTACCCGCCAGTGCGCCATCCAATATCCGGTTAAGCTCTGCCTGATACGGATCATCGATACCCAGCGGCAGCCAGCCCGATTGCAGCCCATCCTTACTGACAGGCCATTGGTTTGCATAGCTGGCATCAGCCAGGCTCGGCACACCGGAAACAGCACCAGGCACGGCCTGCCAGATGGAAGGTATTGGTGCCTGCACCGGGTCTTTTGGGGCATTTGCACCCGGCAGCACTGAGGCGGCTGCAATTTGCGACAGTGAGGCATTGGAAGGGAAATCCTCAGCCTGGCCAAAAAGCGCACCTGCCGGAAAACCCTCCGCATACAGCTCATTGGCTATACGGCTTAACTCGGCTACATCCAGTACGCCGTTCTGGCTGGCCTGCCTGCCCACGGCAAGCCCGGCAGCCATACGCGGATGTTCGCCGGGCATTGCAGCCAGTATCGCCTCCGGCTCAAATGATGATAAATCACCCAATGCCGTTGAAAATTGATTACTTGTAGTCATAGTAGTTGCCTACATCAACATTTTCCAGCACAGCGATCGCGTCATCCGTCAGCACAGCCAATGAGCAATATAACGATACCAGATAGGAAGCGATCGCCTTATGGTTAATGCCCATGAAGCGCACAGACAGCCCCATGCTCTGCTGGCCAGGTAGATTAGGCTGGTACAGCCCGACCACACCCTGACGGCTTTCACCGGTGCGTAGCAATAGAATGTTGGTTTTGCCGCCCGTCACTTTCAATTTATCGCATGGAATGATCGGTACGCCGCGCCATGTAATGAACTGGGATCCGAATAATGCTACGGTTGGCGGCGGCACGCCACGGCGTGTACACTCACGGCCAAATGCAGCGATTGCCTGCGGATGCGCCAGAAAGAATGCCGGCTCTTTCCACACCTTAGCCAGCAGTTCGTCAAAGTCATCCGGCGTTGGCGAGCCGGTGCGCGACTTCACTTTCTGCGACGGTGCAATATTGTTCAGCAAACCATATTCTTTATTGTTAATGAGCTCGCTCTCCTGGCGCTCTTTAACGGTTTCAATGGTCAAACGCAATTGCTCTTTGATCTGGTTGTGCGGGCTGCTGTATAAATCTGAAACACGGGTATGCACATCCACTGCGGTATTCACCGCATTCAGCACATACTCGCGGCCCCACTCCTCGTAGTCTACAAAGGTTGCCGGAATCTCGCGCTCATCTTTTGCCGAACAATCCACCTCAATGGAACTTGGATCCTTGACTTTATTGACGCGGTAAATACCCGCTTCTACCGGCACCCATTGCAGCAGATGCACCAGCCAGCGCGGCGTGATGGTGCCCATCATGGGGACGGTTTTAGTTGCATTCGATAATGTACGCGCAGCTACGTCGCCTAATGCGGTATGGGCTTGGTGTATGTCAGTCATTGCTTTCTCCTGTGAAAATTTTAAATATGAAATCTGGGCTACTGTGCAGTTTCGTTAACTGCGTGTTCCTGGGTTTTGGCCTGAGTGACCTGGCTGCCCGGCGGCACGCTGCGGGTCAGCCAGACATTACCGCCGATGACTGAACCGGCGCCTATGGTGATGCGGCCGAGAATGGTGGCGCCTGCATAAATCACCACGTCATCTTCGAGTATCGGATGCCTGGCACTGCCTTTGATCAGGTGTCCGTGCTCATCGGTAGGAAAGCGCTTGGCTCCCAGGGTGACAGCCTGGTAAAGCCGAACATGGCGGCCGATTACGGCAGTTTCTCCAATCACCACCCCGGTTCCGTGATCGATAAAGAATCCTTCGCCTATTGCCGCGCCGGGGTGAATATCTATGCCTGTGGCTGAGTGCGCCAACTCTGAAATGATTCTGGCAATCAGCGGCAATCCCAGCTGATGCAGCTCGTGCGCCAGGCGATAATTGATAATTGCAGATATGCCGGGGTAGCAAACCAGCACCTCATCCAGGCTGCGTGCAGCCGGGTCACCTTCAAAAGCTGCATCGAGATCGGTATCCAGCAGCTTGCGGATTTGCGGCAACGTCCTGGCAAATGCACGTGCTTTATTGAAAGCGGCCTCGGCGCTGGGAGTTTTATCGTGCCCGGTGTCTGCGGAATATCGCAGCTCCAGCTGGATCTGCGTGTTGAGTTCACGCAACGCAGCATCCAGGGTATATCCGACAAAATAATCAACACTTTCTTCTTTCAACCCCGGGGTACCCAGCCGGTTAGGAAACAGCGCTGCGCTCAGGCCATCCACCACCTCCTGCAGCGATTTTCTTGAAGGAAGCTTTGGCGGCTTATTTCGCCTGTGCCGCTGCTCCAATGACGTTAACCTGACATCGCGCAGCGCTTGCACAATATCCGGAATATCAAAGCTTTCGTTAAATGACGCTGTAGTAGGATGGAGCATATCAACACCTGTAGCAGAAATAAAAAAAGCCAGCGTGTCTCACGACACGCTGGCTTCCGGTTGTCCGGTCAGCACTGCAAATTCGAATAACAAAAATTTTTAGCCAATGCCATTGCACACAATGCATTGGCTATTCACATGTGCCCAATATACACCACTCGTGCTGCTAAAAAAAGGGTGCATATCAAATTATCATTAATCACTATTTGTTATATATATATTAAATACCATTCTTTTACATTATTAAATATTCTCGTTAAAGTTCAGTCCTCATTACTTTCAGCTAGAGAATTCCATGTTCAAAAAACACATCATCCCGGCATTATTCGTTATTTCCAGCGCACTGCTACCGGCATCGGCAAGCGCAGATACGACATTACTTAACGTGTCTTACGATGTTACGCGTGAGTTTTACAAAGACTTTAATGCCTCTTTTACAAAATACTGGAAAGCAAAAACCGGCGAAACAGTCACGATCAATCAATCGCACGGCGGCTCCAGCAAGCAGGCCAGATCTGTTGCCGACGGTCTTGAAGCTGATGTCATCTCCATGAATCAGGCACCTGATATTGATATCCTGTACGAGCGCTCAAAACTGATTCCCCGGGATTGGCAAAAACGCCTGCCAAATGACAGCTCTGCAACCAACTCAACCACAGTGTTCCTGGTACGCAAAGGCAACCCGAAAAACATCAAGGACTGGGATGATCTGGTTAAACCGGGGATCTCTGTCGTGATTCCCAACCCGAAAACCTCCGGTAACGGCAAATACAGCTATCTCGCAGCTTGGGGTTATGTCATTAAAAAAGGCGGTGATGAAGCAAAAGCGAGAGATTTTGTAACAAAACTGTTCAGAAATGTGCCGGTACTGGATGCCGGCGGCCGCGGCGCAACCACCACTTTTGCCCAGCGCGATATTGGCGATGCATTACTCACATTTGAAAACGAAGTTAACCTGATTAAAAAAGAGCTGGGCGACAAATTTGATGTGGTCTATCCATCAGCAAGTATCCTGGCTGAGAACCCGGTTACCGTAGTTGATAAATTTGCCAAAAAACATAAAACACAGGCCGTTGCGCAAGCCTATGTCGAATACCACTTCTCTGAAGCCGGGCAGGAAATTGCAGTGCATCATTACTTGAGACCCACGCTGGATTCTGTTGCGAACAAGTATAAAGACCGCTTTAAACCAATAGATCTATTCAGCGTTGAGGAAGTATTCGGCGGCTGGGCAAAGGCTCAGAAAATACACTTTGCCGATGGCGGCACGTTTGACAAGATTTATCAAAAATAAGATATCGCGTAATTTTGAAAGAAACAGATGGGAATACAGCATGGCAGCTACGGACAATACAAGCAATCACATTGAGCAGCTCAGGTTACAGTTGAAGGAAACCTTGCAGCTGGATCTGGATGACTACGGCCTGGTCGAACAATCAACAGGCGAGTTTAACAGTACATTTTTAGGTGTCAGGCTCAACAGCGCATTTCAGCCAATTTATGACATTCAGGCTGGCGACTTGTTCGGTCACGAGGCGCTGTTGCGGCCTTCACTAGGCGGAGAGCTTTCCAGCACCCCGGGGTTCGCGTTTACCTATGCAGAGCAGGCTGGCAAGCTGGTGCAGTTTGACCGTGTCAGCCGAACCTTGCATGTGCTGAATTTCAGGCAGATTTATGCCGAGAATGGTCTGCTATTCCTGAATGTGCATCCCAAGCTATTAATTGCAGTCAATGCACACGGCAAAGTGTTTGAAAGAATCCTGCACTCAAACTCCGTACCAACAGAACGGGTGGTAATCGAGATTCAGGAAGGACAGATCGAGCAGGAAAAATTGCTGACAGAAGCCATAGATAATTATCGCGCCCGCGGCTACCGCATAGCGATTGACCGTTTTGGCAGCACCCAGTCACATATTGATCGCCTGTGGAAATTTGCACCTGATTTTGTAAAGCTTGACCAATCCCTGATTCAAAAAGCCGAACAAAATGAGCACATACGCAAAATTCTGCCCGGCCTGCTCAAAATGATTAAAGACCTCGGCGCCCAGCCTGTGATTACCGGCATCGAAACTCAGGAACAGCTGGATATTGCTATTGAAAGCGGCAGCAGCCTGGTGCAAGGGTATTTTCTGGCAAAACCGGTAACCGCCCATGAGTTGCAGCCGGCTAAATTATTCAAAACCAGCGCTGTTAATACCCAGGTTAAAAGCGCAGCCTGATTCAATTCTCAACTTGGCTACCGGCAAGCGTTAACTGCCGGTAGCCGCCACTTAATCACTATTCCTTATATCAATATTACAAATCATTATTTTTGCAATATATATGTTTCTGTTAAATTAGCGCGCGATCACTCAAATTAATCACTGAATATTATGGCAAAACAAAAAAACGTACTTCCGGGCTTTAATCTGACCCTAGGTTACACGCTGCTCTATTTAAGCTTGATCGTGTTAATACCGCTATCAGCCGCTTTTATAAAAACCACCGAACTCAGTTTCGATGAGTTCTGGGCTGTGGTGACGGCGCCTCGCGTGCTAGCGTCTTACAAGCTGACTTTCGGCGCCTCGTTGATAGGCGCGTTAATCAATGCGGTTTTCGGTTTGCTGACTGCGTGGGTGCTGGTACGTTATAGCTTTCCCGGTAAGAAAATCATTGACGCGCTGGTGGACCTGCCATTCGCACTGCCTACGGCGGTAGCCGGCATTGCACTGACAGCCGTTTATGCCGGCAATGGCTGGATCGGGTCATTGCTCGAACCGCATGGTATTAAAGTAGCATTCACGCCTATCGGTGTGATTATTGCACTTACATTTATTGGCCTGCCTTTTGTGGTGCGCACAGTACAGCCGGTGCTCGAAGACCTGGAAGCCGAAACTGAAGAAGCTGCGGCCAGTTTAGGTGCGAACCGCTTGCAGACTTTTACCAAAGTCATTTTACCCACATTATGGCCGGCATTGCTTACCGGTTTTGCACTGGCCTTTGCCAGGGCAATCGGCGAATATGGATCTGTGATCTTTATTGCCGGCAATGTCCCGTTTGTGTCTGAAATCACCCCATTAATCATTATTACCAAACTTGAGCAATATGAATATTCAAGCGCTACCGCCGTTGCCGTGGTAATGCTGGTGATTTCGTTCCTGCTGCTTTTTGCAATCAATGGCCTGCAATGGTGGGCAACCCGCCGCAACGGATCATCCTATTAAGCTCAATTAGGTTCATATCATGTCAAATACCACTTCATCACAATACGCCAACTATCATAACAAGGTCAGCCGCAGCCGCGCGACGTCCGAACCTGCGTGGATACGCTGGGCGCTGATTATCACGACCTTAGTGTTTTTAAGTCTATTCCTGTTTGTGCCGCTGCTGGCGGTTTTCACTGAAGCACTGCGCAAAGGCTTTGAAACCTATGTCAGTGCGCTGACAGATTCCGATGCACTTTCAGCAATCAAGCTCACCCTGATTGCCGCTGCAATTGCAGTTCCCCTGAACCTTGTATTCGGCGTTGCTGCAGCATGGGCAATTGCCAAGTTCGAGTTCAAAGGCAAAAGCATTTTGATCACCTTGATTGATCTGCCATTTGCAGTATCGCCAGTCATTGCAGGTTTGATTTATGTGCTGATTTTTGGTTTGCAGGGATGGTTTGGCTCGTATCTATCCGATCATGATTTCAAAGTCATTTTTGCTATTCCCGGCATCGTGCTGGCGACGATTTTCGTAACCTTTCCATTCGTGGCGCGTGAGTTGATTCCGCTGATGCAGGCACAAGGCAAGGATGAAGAAGAAGCTGGCCTGGTACTGGGGGCTTCTGGCTGGCAGATTCTGTGGCGCATTACTTTGCCTAATATCAAATGGGGGCTGCTATACGGCGTCATACTGACCAACGCACGCGCAATGGGCGAGTTCGGCGCTGTTTCTGTGGTATCCGGCCATATTCGCGGCATGACTAACACCATGCCGCTGCATGTAGAAATTTTGTATAACGAATACAACTATGCGGCAGCATTTGCTGTTGCCTCCCTGCTGGCACTGCTGGCTTTAGTGACCTTAGTCCTTAAATCCTTTGTGGAATGGCAAGTGGCGCGTAATGCCAGCGTTAATGAAGACAGCAACTAAGGCAACCATTTAAACCATCGACGGCGAATGTTTATTAATTAGAAAATTACAGTATTGGAATTAAACCCATGAGTATAGAAATCCGTAACGTAAGAAAAAACTTTGGCAGCTTTAGTGCGCTCAACGATGTCAGCCTGGATGTACCAAGCGGCGAGCTAGTCGCCTTACTCGGGCCATCAGGTTGCGGCAAAACCACGCTGTTAAGAATCATTGCGGGCCTTGAAACGCCTGATTCCGGCAATATTCTGTTTCATGGCGCCGATGCTACAGAGCGCCAGGTACGAGAGCGCGAGGTAGGCTTTGTGTTTCAGCACTATGCTTTATTCCGCCACATGACTGTGTTCGAAAATGTTGCTTTTGGCCTGCGCGTAAGACCCAAGAGCACACGCCCATCTGATGCCGAAATCAAAAGACGCGTGCATGAGTTGCTGGAACTGGTTCAGCTGGACTGGCTCGCTGATCGTTATCCACCGCAACTATCCGGCGGCCAGCGCCAGCGTATTGCCCTGGCACGCGCATTAGCTGTCGAGCCTAAAGTGTTGCTGCTGGACGAACCATTTGGCGCACTTGACGCAAAAGTTCGCAAAGAACTGCGCCGATGGTTGCGTCGACTGCATGATGAACTACATATCACCAGTATTTTCGTCACCCATGATCAGGAAGAAGCGCTGGAAGTAGCCGACCGTGTCGTGGTCATCAACAAAGGCCAAATCGAGCAGATTGGTACGCCGCAGGATGTTTATGACCACCCGGTATCACCATTTGTTTACCAGTTCCTGGGTAATGTAAATCAGTTTGACAGCCACATCCACAACGGTGAGGCAAAAATTGCTGGTGTAGATTTCAAGATAGAATCACATCAGCAAACACAGAACAGCCCAGCCGTAGCCTATGTGCGCCCGCATGATATTGAAATATTCAAAGAGGAAACTGGCTCCAATCCTAAGTTCGAAGCTTTTATCAGTTACGTGCATGCGATTGGGCCATTAGTCAGGTTAGAACTGCAGCGTACAGATCATACTGAGCTGATTGAAGCTGAATTGACACAGGAACGCTTTAAAGAACTGGCACTTAGCCAAGGCGATAAGGTATTCGTGTATCCACGCAATGTCAGAGTGTTTCTGGATAAACAACTCACCGCCTGATCCATTCACACTATCCTGCCACATAAAATAGCGCATGATTTAACTAATAAAATCATGCGCTATTTTTTATACTGCGGTCAAACTATTATAGTTAGCGCCAAAAATCTATTATGCGCATCTCTGCTTGAAACCAGGCAACCCGACTACATGTAAATGCAGCTCGTTAGCTTAAAACTGGCTCTAACCAAAGCTAAGAGAAATTGAAAATATGTCTACTGACAGGAAAAAACTATATCTTAACTGCTGCAAAAGAGCCAAACAGCAAATTAGAAATGGTTTTAATAAAGGATGAAAATTCGCAATCATTACGCGCACCATCATTACGCACATCAATGCATTCGCGCTTCCCAAATAGAAACACCCCGCCACTTTCATGGAGGGGTGTTTTGGTATAAATAGCTTGGCAGTGACCTACTTTCGCATGCAAGAAGCATACTATCATTGGCGCTGGTTCGTTTCACGGCCCTGTTCGAGATGGGAAGGGGTGGGTCCAAACCGCTATGGCCGCCAAGCATAACTGGTATCACCGATGCTTTGACTTTTCAGTCGATTCATCAGCAGAAATGCTGTGTTGCCGTCTCATTTTCATGAGGCGTCTGTAACAAATTGGAAGAAGTAAAGTCATTCATGTGTATCACATGAACTCAAATGGGTATGACTACATTATCGTGCTTTAAACAACCGTTTCACTTTTCACATTTCACTTTTTACGGTGTTTAGTTCAAGTTTTAAGGTTATAGGATCAAGCCTCACGAGCAATTAGTATCGGTCAGCTTAACGCATTACTGCGCTTCCACATCCGACCTATCAACGTCCTGGTCTCGAACGACTCTTTAGGGGGGTTGAACCCCCAGGGAAATCTCATCTCAAGGCGAGTTTCACGCTTAGATGCTTTCAGCGTTTATCTCTTCCAGATTTAGCTACCCGGCTATACCACTGGCGTGATAACCGGTCCACCAGAGATCTGTCCACTCCGGTCCTCTCGTACTAGGAGCAGGTCCCTTCAAATTTCCAACGCCCACGGCAGATAGGGACCAAACTGTCTCACGACGTTTTAAACCCAGCTCACGTACCACTTTAAATGGCGAACAGCCATACCCTTGGGACCGGCTACAGCCCCAGGATGTGATGAGCCGACATCGAGGTGCCAAACTCCCCCGTCGATATGAACTCTTGGGAGGAATCAGCCTGTTATCCCCAGAGTACCTTTTATCCGTTGAGCGATGGCCCTTCCATACAGAACCACCGGATCACTATGACCTGCTTTCGCACCTGCTCGACCTGTCCGTCTCGCAGTCAAGCAACCTTATGCCATTGCACTATCAGTACGATTTCCGACCGTACCTAGGTTACCTTCGCACTCCTCCGTTACTCTTTGGGAGGAGACCGCCCCAGTCAAACTGCCCACCATACACGGTCCCCAGTCCGGATTACGGACCTAGGTTAGAACCTCAACAACATCAGGGTGGTATTTCAAGGATGACTCCACGATATCTGGCGACACCGCTTCATAGTCTCCCACCTATCCTACACAAATCTTGTCAAAGTCCAATGTAAAGCTACAGTAAAGGTTCATGGGGTCTTTCCGTCTAGCCGCGGGGAGATTGCATCTTCACAAACATTTCAACTTCGCTGAGTCCCGAGAGGAGACAGTGTGGCCATCGTTACGCCATTCGTGCGGGTCGGAACTTACCCGACAAGGAATTTCGCTACCTTAGGACCGTTATAGTTACGGCCGCCGTTTACTGGGACTTCAATCAAGAGCTTGCACCCCATCATTTAATCTTCCAGCACCGGGCAGGCGTCACACCCTATACGTCCACTTTCGTGTTTGCAGAGTGCTGTGTTTTTATTAAACAGTCGCAGCCACCTTTTCACTGCAACCCCATCGAGCTTCACGAGCAAGTCGCTACACTCTACCGGGGCGCACCTTCTCCCGAAGTTACGGTGCTAATTTGCCGAGTTCCTTCTCCCGGGTTCTCTCAAGCGCCTTAGAATTCTCATCCTACCCACCTGTGTCGGTTTGCGGTACGGTCTCTATACAACTGAAGCTTAGTGGCTTTTCTTGGAAGCATGGTATCAATCACTTCACGTACAAGTACGCTCGTTATCACGTCTCAGTCTTAGCTCTCCGGATTTGCCTAAAGAACCAACCTACACGCTTGAACCGGGACATCCAACACCCGGCTGACCTAACCTTCTCCGTCCCCACATCGCATTGTATACAGGTACAGGAATATTAACCTGTTTCCCATCAGCTACGCATCTCTGCCTCACCTTAGGGGCCGACTCACCCTGCGCCGATGAACGTTGCGCAGGAAACCTTGGGTTTTCGGCGAGGGAGCTTTTCACTCCCTTTATCGCTACTCATGTCAGCATTCGCACTTCTGATACCTCCAGCATGCCTCACAGCACACCTTCGCAGGCCTACAGAACGCTCTCCTACCATGCATACATTCCGAAGAATGCAGCATCCGAAGCTTCGGTTACGTGCTTAGCCCCGTTACATCTTCCGCGCAGGACGACTCGACCAGTGAGCTATTACGCTTTCTTTAAATGATGGCTGCTTCTAAGCCAACATCCTGGCTGTCTATGCCTTCCCACTTCGTTTTCCACTTAGCACGTCATTTGGGACCTTAGCTGTCGGTCTGGGTTGTTTCCCTCTTGTCCACGGACGTTAGCACCCATGGACTGTCTCCCGTAATTGCATTTCTCAGTATTCGGAGTTTGCAATGGTTTGGTAAGTTCTTATGAACCCCCTAGCCATAACAGTGCTCTACCCCCAAGAATGATTTACGAGGCACTACCTAAATAGTTTTCGGAGAGAACCAGCTATTTCCAAGTTTGTTTAGCCTTTCACCCCTATCCACAGCTCATCCCCAAATTTTTCAACATTTGTGGGTTCGGACCTCCAGTACCTGTTACGGCACCTTCATCCTGGCCATGGATAGATCACTTGGTTTCGGGTCTACACCCAGCAACTAGACGCCCTATTCGGACTCGCTTTCGCTACGCCTCCCCTATCGGTTAAGCTTGCTACTGAATGTAAGTCGCTGACCCATTATACAAAAGGTACGCAGTCACGGAACAAGTCCGCTCCCACTGTTTGTATGCATACGGTTTCAGGTTCTATTTCACTCCCCTCCCGGGGTTCTTTTCGCCTTTCCCTCACGGTACTGGTTCACTATCGGTCGATTACGAGTATTTAGCCTTGGAGGATGGTCCCCCCATGTTCAGACAAGGTTTCTCGTGCCCCGCCCTACTTTTCGTTACCCTAGTTCCACACACGGGATTTCGTATAAGGGGCTATCACCCTCTATGGCCGGACTTTCCATTCCGTTCTACTATCGCATGTGCTAAAAATAACAGGCTATTCCATGTTCGCTCGCCACTACTTACGGAATCTCGGTTGATTTCTTTTCCTCGAGCTACTTAGATGTTTCAGTTCACTCGGTTTGCCACCATCTCCCTATATATTCAGGAGCGGTTACCCTTGCGGGTAGGTTTCCCCATTCAGACATGTCCGGATCAAAGCTTATTTGCCAGCTCCCCGAACCTTTTCGCAGGCTATCACGTCTTTCATCGCCTGTAATCGCCAAGGCATCCACCATATGCACTTATTCACTTGATCCTATAACGTTAAAACCTGAACCCTTTTAATTATCCAGTTTTCATGGTGCATGAGACACCCGTCATAGGCTTTCTAAAGCAACTTTTCTTAATCTGCAAGGTTGTACAGATTAAGATGGTTTATTTGTTTCATTATTTCTGAATACCGCATTGCTGCAGTATTGAGACTTAACGAAGCAAATGTTTCGATTTTGCAATCATTCAATATATCCGACTAAGATATATTGCCCATTTTGAATACATCACTGTCATCACACAGTGTGCATTCTCTTTACTTCTTCCATTTTGTTAAAGAACAGTCTAGTTAAAAACCAGAAGTAAATATTCAAGCGAACACTTACTTCTAATTTCTTACATACAACATCAATACTTGGTGGAGGATAACGGGATCGAACCGTTGACCCCCTGCTTGCAAAGCAGGTGCTCTCCCAGCTGAGCTAATCCCCCATTTTCAGGTGAATCTGGTGGGTCTGGATGGACTCGAACCATCGACCCCCGCCTTATCAAGACGGTGCTCTAACCAGCTGAGCTACAGACCCTCAAGGTTTACTTAGCGTTTCCGCCAATGTTTGGTCAATCATTGATGCTGCTGACTTCTAACAACTGATAAGTGTGAATGCTTGCAAATTCGGTCGTCTCTAGAAAGGAGGTGATCCAGCCGCACCTTCCGATACGGCTACCTTGTTACGACTTCACCCCAGTCATGAATACTACCGTGGTAAGCGTCCTCCTTGCGGTTAGACTACCTACTTCTGGTAAAACCCACTCCCATGGTGTGACGGGCGGTGTGTACAAGGCCCGGGAACGTATTCACCGCGACATGCTGATCCGCGATTACTAGCGATTCCGACTTCATGTAGTCGAGTTGCAGACTACAATCCGGACTACGATCGGCTTTCTGGGATTGGCTCCCCCTCGCGGGTTGGCAACCCTCTGTACCGACCATTGTATTACGTGTGAAGCCCTGGCCATAAGGGCCATGAGGACTTGACGTCATCCCCACCTTCCTCCGGTTTGTCACCGGCAGTCCCATTAAAGTGCCCAACTAAATGATGGCAATTAATGGCAAGGGTTGCGCTCGTTGCGGGACTTAACCCAACATCTCACGACACGAGCTGACGACAGCCATGCAGCACCTGTGTTAACGTTCTCTTTCGAGCACCAATCCATCTCTGGAAAGTTCGTTACATGTCAAGGCCAGGTAAGGTTTTTCGCGTTGCATCGAATTAATCCACATAATCCACCGCTTGTGCGGGCCCCCGTCAATTCATTTGAGTTTTAATCTTGCGACCGTACTCCCCAGGCGGTCTACTTCACGCGTTAGCTGCGTTACTCATGGATTTTACTCCACCAACAACTAGTAGACATCGTTTAGGGCGTGGACTACCAGGGTATCTAATCCTGTTTGCTCCCCACGCTTTCGTGCATGAGCGTCAATATTATCCCAGGGGGCTGCCTTCGCCATTGGTATTCCTCCACATCTCTACGCATTTCACTGCTACACGTGGAATTCTACCCCCCTCTGACATATTCTAGTCTTGTAGTTTCAAACGCAGTTCCCAAGTTGAGCTCGGGGATTTCACATCTGACTTACAAAACCGCCTGCGCACGCTTTACGCCCAGTAATTCCGATTAACGCTCGCACCCTACGTATTACCGCGGCTGCTGGCACGTAGTTAGCCGGTGCTTCTTATCAAGGTACCGTCAACCTCACCCTATGTTAGAGGGTAAGTTTTCTTCCCTTGCGAAAGAGCTTTACAACCCGAAGGCCTTCTTCACTCACGCGGAATGGCTGGATCAGGCTTGCGCCCATTGTCCAAAATTCCCCACTGCTGCCTCCCGTAGGAGTCTGGACCGTGTCTCAGTTCCAGTGTGGCTGGTCGTCCTCTCAGACCAGCTACTGATCGTCGCCTTGGTGAGCCTTTACCTCACCAACTAGCTAATCAGATATCGGCCGCTCCATTAACGCCAGGCCCGAAGGTCCCTAGCTTTCCCCCGTAGGGCGTATGCGGTATTAGCCAACCTTTCGATTAGTTATCCCCCATTATTGGATACGTTCCGATATGTTACTCACCCGTTCGCCACTCGCCACCAGACCGAAGTCCGTGCTGCCGTTCGACTTGCATGTGTAAAGCATTCCGCCAGCGTTCAATCTGAGCCATGATCAAACTCTTCAGTTTAATTCACAACTATTACTTTTTTCCTCTTGCGAGGTGGTATTTCGCTTTTGCTTTACCAGCCTATTTAAAGGCCGGTGACTCAAATTCATTTCAAGGTATGTGTTGCTATAAAAGCACATGTACATACTTGTCATAAATTTAAGTGTAAGCACTTGTATTTTCTGAGGTCTGATCCTGATACCAAACTACCGGATAAATCCCGTAGCGATCAGGTCAGCTGCCTAGTTCACAAGCACCCACACTTATCAGTTGTTATATTGTTAAAGAGCTTTTTATTTCAATCCGCGTTACGCTTTGCGTTAACGAGGTGCGCATTATACAGAGCTTTCCGAGCTCGTCAACCTTAATTTCGAATTATTTCTTAATTAAAATTAACCGTACTTCTTAACGCCTTTTTACTTCCCTTCACTCACTTGTTTCGTCAGCGAAGGCGCGCATTTTACAGCGCTTTTAACTTTGGTCAACCCCTATTTCTAATCTGTTACATAATTGTTACATTTGCGAATCAGGGTCTTACACAAATAGAAACACCCCGCCACTTTCATGGAGGGGTGTTTTGGTATAAATAGCTTGGCAGTGACCTACTTTCGCATGCAAGAAGCATACTATCATTGGCGCTGGTTCGTTTCACGGCCCTGTTCGAGATGGGAAGGGGTGGGTCCAAACCGCTATGGCCGCCAAGCATAACTGGTATCACCGATGCTTTGACTTTTCAGTCGATTCATCAGCAGAAATGCTGTGTTGCCGTCTCATTTTCATGAGGCGTCTGTAACAAATTGGAAGAAGTAAAGTCATTCATGTGTATCACATGAACTCAAATGGGTATGACTACATTATCGTGCTTTAAACAACCGTTTCACTTTTCACATTTCACTTTTTACGGTGTTTAGTTCAAGTTTTAAGGTTATAGGATCAAGCCTCACGAGCAATTAGTATCGGTCAGCTTAACGCATTACTGCGCTTCCACATCCGACCTATCAACGTCCTGGTCTCGAACGACTCTTTAGGGGGGTTGAACCCCCAGGGAAATCTCATCTCAAGGCGAGTTTCACGCTTAGATGCTTTCAGCGTTTATCTCTTCCAGATTTAGCTACCCGGCTATACCACTGGCGTGATAACCGGTCCACCAGAGATCTGTCCACTCCGGTCCTCTCGTACTAGGAGCAGGTCCCTTCAAATTTCCAACGCCCACGGCAGATAGGGACCAAACTGTCTCACGACGTTTTAAACCCAGCTCACGTACCACTTTAAATGGCGAACAGCCATACCCTTGGGACCGGCTACAGCCCCAGGATGTGATGAGCCGACATCGAGGTGCCAAACTCCCCCGTCGATATGAACTCTTGGGAGGAATCAGCCTGTTATCCCCAGAGTACCTTTTATCCGTTGAGCGATGGCCCTTCCATACAGAACCACCGGATCACTATGACCTGCTTTCGCACCTGCTCGACCTGTCCGTCTCGCAGTCAAGCAACCTTATGCCATTGCACTATCAGTACGATTTCCGACCGTACCTAGGTTACCTTCGCACTCCTCCGTTACTCTTTGGGAGGAGACCGCCCCAGTCAAACTGCCCACCATACACGGTCCCCAGTCCGGATTACGGACCTAGGTTAGAACCTCAACAACATCAGGGTGGTATTTCAAGGATGACTCCACGATATCTGGCGACACCGCTTCATAGTCTCCCACCTATCCTACACAAATCTTGTCAAAGTCCAATGTAAAGCTACAGTAAAGGTTCATGGGGTCTTTCCGTCTAGCCGCGGGGAGATTGCATCTTCACAAACATTTCAACTTCGCTGAGTCCCGAGAGGAGACAGTGTGGCCATCGTTACGCCATTCGTGCGGGTCGGAACTTACCCGACAAGGAATTTCGCTACCTTAGGACCGTTATAGTTACGGCCGCCGTTTACTGGGACTTCAATCAAGAGCTTGCACCCCATCATTTAATCTTCCAGCACCGGGCAGGCGTCACACCCTATACGTCCACTTTCGTGTTTGCAGAGTGCTGTGTTTTTATTAAACAGTCGCAGCCACCTTTTCACTGCAACCCCATCGAGCTTCACGAGCAAGTCGCTACACTCTACCGGGGCGCACCTTCTCCCGAAGTTACGGTGCTAATTTGCCGAGTTCCTTCTCCCGGGTTCTCTCAAGCGCCTTAGAATTCTCATCCTACCCACCTGTGTCGGTTTGCGGTACGGTCTCTATACAACTGAAGCTTAGTGGCTTTTCTTGGAAGCATGGTATCAATCACTTCACGTACAAGTACGCTCGTTATCACGTCTCAGTCTTAGCTCTCCGGATTTGCCTAAAGAACCAACCTACACGCTTGAACCGGGACATCCAACACCCGGCTGACCTAACCTTCTCCGTCCCCACATCGCATTGTATACAGGTACAGGAATATTAACCTGTTTCCCATCAGCTACGCATCTCTGCCTCACCTTAGGGGCCGACTCACCCTGCGCCGATGAACGTTGCGCAGGAAACCTTGGGTTTTCGGCGAGGGAGCTTTTCACTCCCTTTATCGCTACTCATGTCAGCATTCGCACTTCTGATACCTCCAGCATGCCTCACAGCACACCTTCGCAGGCCTACAGAACGCTCTCCTACCATGCATACATTCCGAAGAATGCAGCATCCGAAGCTTCGGTTACGTGCTTAGCCCCGTTACATCTTCCGCGCAGGACGACTCGACCAGTGAGCTATTACGCTTTCTTTAAATGATGGCTGCTTCTAAGCCAACATCCTGGCTGTCTATGCCTTCCCACTTCGTTTTCCACTTAGCACGTCATTTGGGACCTTAGCTGTCGGTCTGGGTTGTTTCCCTCTTGTCCACGGACGTTAGCACCCATGGACTGTCTCCCGTAATTGCATTTCTCAGTATTCGGAGTTTGCAATGGTTTGGTAAGTTCTTATGAACCCCCTAGCCATAACAGTGCTCTACCCCCAAGAATGATTTACGAGGCACTACCTAAATAGTTTTCGGAGAGAACCAGCTATTTCCAAGTTTGTTTAGCCTTTCACCCCTATCCACAGCTCATCCCCAAATTTTTCAACATTTGTGGGTTCGGACCTCCAGTACCTGTTACGGCACCTTCATCCTGGCCATGGATAGATCACTTGGTTTCGGGTCTACACCCAGCAACTAGACGCCCTATTCGGACTCGCTTTCGCTACGCCTCCCCTATCGGTTAAGCTTGCTACTGAATGTAAGTCGCTGACCCATTATACAAAAGGTACGCAGTCACGGAACAAGTCCGCTCCCACTGTTTGTATGCATACGGTTTCAGGTTCTATTTCACTCCCCTCCCGGGGTTCTTTTCGCCTTTCCCTCACGGTACTGGTTCACTATCGGTCGATTACGAGTATTTAGCCTTGGAGGATGGTCCCCCCATGTTCAGACAAGGTTTCTCGTGCCCCGCCCTACTTTTCGTTACCCTAGTTCCACACACGGGATTTCGTATAAGGGGCTATCACCCTCTATGGCCGGACTTTCCATTCCGTTCTACTATCGCATGTGCTAAAAATAACAGGCTATTCCATGTTCGCTCGCCACTACTTACGGAATCTCGGTTGATTTCTTTTCCTCGAGCTACTTAGATGTTTCAGTTCACTCGGTTTGCCACCATCTCCCTATATATTCAGGAGCGGTTACCCTTGCGGGTAGGTTTCCCCATTCAGACATGTCCGGATCAAAGCTTATTTGCCAGCTCCCCGAACCTTTTCGCAGGCTATCACGTCTTTCATCGCCTGTAATCGCCAAGGCATCCACCATATGCACTTATTCACTTGATCCTATAACGTTAAAACCTGAACCCTTTTAATTATCCAGTTTTCATGGTGCATGAGACACCCGTCATAGGCTTTCTAAAGCAACTTTTCTTAATCTGCAAGGTTGTACAGATTAAGATGGTTTATTTGTTTCATTATTTCTGAATACCGCATTGCTGCAGTATTGAGACTTAACGAAGCAAATGTTTCGATTTTGCAATCATTCAATATATCCGACTAAGATATATTGCCCATTTTGAATACATCACTGTCATCACACAGTGTGCATTCTCTTTACTTCTTCCATTTTGTTAAAGAACAGTCTAGTTAAAAACCAGAAGTAAATATTCAAGCGAACACTTACTTCTAATTTCTTACATACAACATCAATACTTGGTGGAGGATAACGGGATCGAACCGTTGACCCCCTGCTTGCAAAGCAGGTGCTCTCCCAGCTGAGCTAATCCCCCATTTTCAGGTGAATCTGGTGGGTCTGGATGGACTCGAACCATCGACCCCCGCCTTATCAAGACGGTGCTCTAACCAGCTGAGCTACAGACCCTCAAGGTTTACTTAGCGTTTCCGCCAATGTTTGGTCAATCATTGATGCTGCTGACTTCTAACAACTGATAAGTGTGAATGCTTGCAAATTCGGTCGTCTCTAGAAAGGAGGTGATCCAGCCGCACCTTCCGATACGGCTACCTTGTTACGACTTCACCCCAGTCATGAATACTACCGTGGTAAGCGTCCTCCTTGCGGTTAGACTACCTACTTCTGGTAAAACCCACTCCCATGGTGTGACGGGCGGTGTGTACAAGGCCCGGGAACGTATTCACCGCGACATGCTGATCCGCGATTACTAGCGATTCCGACTTCATGTAGTCGAGTTGCAGACTACAATCCGGACTACGATCGGCTTTCTGGGATTGGCTCCCCCTCGCGGGTTGGCAACCCTCTGTACCGACCATTGTATTACGTGTGAAGCCCTGGCCATAAGGGCCATGAGGACTTGACGTCATCCCCACCTTCCTCCGGTTTGTCACCGGCAGTCCCATTAAAGTGCCCAACTAAATGATGGCAATTAATGGCAAGGGTTGCGCTCGTTGCGGGACTTAACCCAACATCTCACGACACGAGCTGACGACAGCCATGCAGCACCTGTGTTAACGTTCTCTTTCGAGCACCAATCCATCTCTGGAAAGTTCGTTACATGTCAAGGCCAGGTAAGGTTTTTCGCGTTGCATCGAATTAATCCACATAATCCACCGCTTGTGCGGGCCCCCGTCAATTCATTTGAGTTTTAATCTTGCGACCGTACTCCCCAGGCGGTCTACTTCACGCGTTAGCTGCGTTACTCATGGATTTTACTCCACCAACAACTAGTAGACATCGTTTAGGGCGTGGACTACCAGGGTATCTAATCCTGTTTGCTCCCCACGCTTTCGTGCATGAGCGTCAATATTATCCCAGGGGGCTGCCTTCGCCATTGGTATTCCTCCACATCTCTACGCATTTCACTGCTACACGTGGAATTCTACCCCCCTCTGACATATTCTAGTCTTGTAGTTTCAAACGCAGTTCCCAAGTTGAGCTCGGGGATTTCACATCTGACTTACAAAACCGCCTGCGCACGCTTTACGCCCAGTAATTCCGATTAACGCTCGCACCCTACGTATTACCGCGGCTGCTGGCACGTAGTTAGCCGGTGCTTCTTATCAAGGTACCGTCAACCTCACCCTATGTTAGAGGGTAAGTTTTCTTCCCTTGCGAAAGAGCTTTACAACCCGAAGGCCTTCTTCACTCACGCGGAATGGCTGGATCAGGCTTGCGCCCATTGTCCAAAATTCCCCACTGCTGCCTCCCGTAGGAGTCTGGACCGTGTCTCAGTTCCAGTGTGGCTGGTCGTCCTCTCAGACCAGCTACTGATCGTCGCCTTGGTGAGCCTTTACCTCACCAACTAGCTAATCAGATATCGGCCGCTCCATTAACGCCAGGCCCGAAGGTCCCTAGCTTTCCCCCGTAGGGCGTATGCGGTATTAGCCAACCTTTCGATTAGTTATCCCCCATTATTGGATACGTTCCGATATGTTACTCACCCGTTCGCCACTCGCCACCAGACCGAAGTCCGTGCTGCCGTTCGACTTGCATGTGTAAAGCATTCCGCCAGCGTTCAATCTGAGCCATGATCAAACTCTTCAGTTTAATTCACAACTATTACTTTTTTCCTCTTGCGAGGTGGTATTTCGCTTTTGCTTTACCAGCCTATTTAAAGGCCGGTGACTCAAATTCATTTCAAGGTATGTGTTGCTATAAAAGCACATGTACATACTTGTCATAAATTTAAGTGTAAGCACTTGTATTTTCTGAGGTCTGATCCTGATACCAAACTACCGGATAAATCCCGTAGCGATCAGGTCAGCTGCCTAGTTCACAAGCACCCACACTTATCAGTTGTTATATTGTTAAAGAGCTTTTTATTTCAATCCGCGTTACGCTTTGCGTTAACGAGGTGCGCATTATACAGAGCTTTCCGAGCTCGTCAACCTTAATTTCGAATTATTTCTTAATTAAAATTAACCGTACTTCTTAACGCCTTTTTACTTCCCTTCACTCACTTGTTTCGTCAGCGAAGGCGCGCATTTTACAGCGCTTTTAACTTTGGTCAACCCCTATTTCTAATCTGTTACATAATTGTTACATTTGCGAATTTACGCTTGCCAACCTGCGCTACTACGCTAACACCTTTATTGAGGGTTAATGCCTTATCGGAAACCTTTTCGCCATCCAGTTTAATGCCACCCTGCTCTATGGACCTGAATGCTTCCGATGTACTCGCAACCAGGCCAGCAAGTTTCAACAGCTGCGCTATACCTATAGTGTCGCTCTCTATAGTGACTGAAACCTCAGGCACATCATCAGGGATTCCGCCTTTTGAACGCGTCTGGAAATCAGCCAGCGCTTTTTCTGCATCGGCCCGGCTATGGAAGCGCGCAACAATCTCTTGTGCAAAATGCACTTTAATATCACGCGGGTTAGCCCCGGCCGCTACATCAACTTTCCATTTGGCAATGGTTTCCAATGTCTCGAACGACAGCAACTCTATATAACGCCACATCAATTCATCTGAAACGGACATGATCTTTGCAAAGATCACTTCAGGTGCTTCTGCAATACCTATATAGTTACCCAATGATTTGGACATTTTATTGACGCCATCCAGACCTTCGAGCAAGGGCATAGTCAATACGCACTGCTGACTTTGGCCAGCCTGCTTCTGCAACTCTCGCCCCATGAGCAGGTTAAATTTCTGATCCGTGCCGCCCAACTCCAGATCGGCTTGCAGCGCCACGGAGTCATAGCCTTGCAAGAGCGGATACAAAAACTCATGAATGGCGATTGGCTGATTGGCTTTATATCTTTTGGTAAAGTCATCGCGTTCCAGCATCCTGGCAACCGTGTGACTGGCAGCGAGTTTTAACATGCCCGCCGCACCAAGCTCCGTTAGCCACTTTGAGTTAAACACTACCTCTGTTTGCTCTGGCTTCAAAATCTTAAATACTTGCGCCGTATAGGTTTGGGCGTTTTCCTGCACCTGCTCTGCCGTCAGTGGTGGTCGTGTGGTGCTTTTTCCGGTCGGGTCACCAATCATGCCGGTAAAATCACCGATCAGGAACAAAACCTGATGACCCAGATCCTGAAACTGGCGCAGCTTATTAATCAACACGGTATGCCCCAAGTGCAAATCAGGTGCAGTAGGGTCAAAACCGGCCTTAATCCTAAGCGGCTTACCTTGTTTCAGCTTTTCTACCAGGTCAGCCTCAATTAGAAGCTCATCGGCGCCGCGCTTGATGATTGCAAGCTGCTGGTTAATGTCTATATTCACGTTGTTACACCTTTAAACTATTAAATTTTTTACAGCTCATTTACTTGTTTTAGTTGAGTTTTCTGTTAGTATTTGTGGCCGTATCAAAATTTCGAAAGCAAGCCCGTGGATATTAACGAGCTCAATCAAAACAATTCAACCCAAACGCCTATTTTAGCGCAAAACATCCGTAAAGCTGAACGCAAGCTCAAATTACGCTGGATTTTAGCGATTTCCTGCTTACCTTTGTTTGGCATCTATGCTGCATTTGGTATTGCACCTCAGACATTAACCGGCAGCATCGCAACCGAAACGGTGCTCGAAGAAATAAACTTACCCATTGCAGAGACTGCTGACGCAGCTGGCAGCGCAGCACAGAGTTTCTGGTATAAAGATTTTGTACGCCGAGACGATACCCTGCAAAGCATATTGTCACGCCTCAATATCCGCAATCGAGATGCTTATGATTTCATTCGCAATGACCAAACCGCCGCTGAAATTGCAAAATCACTGATACCTGGCAAGCAAATTGAAGCCGAAACGGATATAGACGGCAATTTAGTCAGCTTTGAATATCAATTAAATGCTGACCAATACATCGCCATTCACAAAACCACTGACGGATACCAGGCCGAGAAGCAGCTTCTGCAACTTGAAGTACGGCCTATCCTAAAATCAGCAAACATCAGCAGTTCTTTATTTGGTGCAACAGATGCTGCCAACATCCCCGACCATGTCGCCATTCAACTTGCCGATATTTTTGAAAGTGAAATCGACTTCCATACGGATTTAAGACGCGGTGACCGTTTTAACGTCATTTATGAAGGCAGCTATTACCAGGGTGAGTTACTCAAGACCGGCAACGTGCTTGCGGCTGAATTTGTAAACAATGGCAAGACCTTCCGTGCCGTAGGTTATCGCGGCCAGGATAACCAGATGCAGTATTACACTCCTGAAGGCAAAAGCCTGCATAAATCCTTTTTACGCTCACCCCTGGAATTCACTCGCGTAAGTTCCGGTTTCAGCGTTGCAAGGTTCCACCCAGTCCTGCAAAGAATGCGCGCGCACAAAGGGGTCGACATGGCTGCACCTACCGGAACCCGAATCAAGGCATCCGGAGATGCTGTCGTTGATTTTGTAGGGGTTAAGGGTGGTTACGGCAATGTCATCGTACTTAAACATAATAATGGTGTAAGCACCGTTTACGGACACCTTTCACGTTTTGCTGCAGGGTTACGGCGCGGCGCGAAAGTAGCGCAAGGTGAAATTATTGGATTTGTCGGTATGACAGGCACTGCAACCGGTCCGCACCTGCATTATGAATTCCTGCTGAATGGCAAACATTACGATCCGATGAAGGTTGCATTGCCGAAAGCCAATGCAATCGAAGCCCGCAATAAACCGGAATTCGACAGTATCAGCAATCAGATGACTGCTCAACTCAGGCTGCTTAGCACAAGCAACATCGCGGCACTGGAATAACCCTTCAATCAACGGAAACATCATAATGGCTGGCGAGCTTTTCATCGGGCTGATGTCGGGCACCAGCCTCGATGGCGTTGATGCTGCACTGGTTGAGTTCAAAAAACATCAGCAACTGCACGTTTTACATACCTACTTCCTCAGTTACCCCGCATCCCTGCGCGCAGATATTCTGGCGCTGCAGCACCCTACCGAAAATGAACTGGAAACCAGCGCCCTTATTGCCAACACGCTGGCCAGGCTTTATGCGGATGCTGTGATCGGGCTGCTGAGCGAAGCCAAAGTGAAACCCGATGCCATTGCCGCAATCGGCTGCCATGGCCAAACCATACGGCACAGGCCCGAGCTGGGATTTACCATGCAAATCGGGAATGCCGCACTCCTGGCTGAGCTGACCGGCATTACGGTAATATCGGACTTCAGAAGCCGCGACATCGCCGCAGGTGGCCAAGGTGCCCCGCTGGTACCCGCTTTTCACCAGGCTGTGTTTGCCGACCGCAACCATAACCGTGCCATTATTAATATCGGCGGCATTGCCAATATTACCTATCTTGCACATGATGGCGAAACATTCGGTTTTGACTCAGGCCCCGGCAATATGCTGCTGGATGCATGGACCAAGCAGCACCTGAACCGGGATTTTGATGCCAATGGCGACTGGGCAAGTTCAGGCAGTATTATTGCCCCGCTATTAGCCGACATGCTCACAGATGCTTATTTCTCACTGACACCGCCCAAAAGCACCGGCCGCGACTTATTCAATAGCAATTGGCTGAATAAGCACTTGCATCATACAGATTATCGGCCTAACGACGTTGCTCATACATTAGTCGCCCTGACAGCCCACTCTATTCATAATGCGCTTGAAACGCATTGCGGTACAGCTGATGAAATATTTTTATGCGGCGGCGGTGCCAGGAACCTGTTACTGACCCGGCATCTGCAATCTCTGCTCGGCAAGGTAAAAGTTACGAACATTGACGCATTAGGCATCGGTATAGATTGGGCGGAGGCGATTGCGTTTGCGTGGCTGGCCAAGCAGTGCCTGCACAAACAGACCGCCAATCTGACGCAAGTCACAGGCGCGAGCGGTACGCGCATTCTCGGGGCGATATACCAGGCCTAAAAATGCGCTCGCCGTTCATGATCGCGTACCAATTAAAGTATAATCGTGACAGATGATAATTATTACAGTAGAAATGCTATGAATAACAAACCAACCAAAGCAACGATCAGTTTTGATAACGGGGCGGCACCCATTGAACTGCCGGTACTTTCCGGCAGCCTGGGCAATGATGTCATTGATATCCGTGCTTTAGGCAAACATGACATTTTCACCTATGACCCCGGCTTCATGTCCACCGCTGCCTGCAATTCCAGCATCACTTTCATTGATGGCGAGAACGGCCTGCTGTACTACCGCGGTTACCCGATAGAAGAACTTGCTGAGCACTGTGATTATTTAGAAGTAGCCTACTTATTGATGCATGGCGAACTACCCAATGCCACTGAGAAACAGGAGTTTATCGCAACCATCAGCGGCAGTTCAATGCTGCATGACCAGCTCAATAATATTTTCCGGGGCTTCAGGCGCGACGCACATCCGATGGCAGTCATGGTCGGCGTTGTGGGTTCGCTTTCAGCATTCTACTTCGATTCTATGGACATCCGCGAAGCCAAGCATCGCGAATTATCCGCACACCGTTTATTGGCCAAAGTACCGACCATTGCAGCCTGGAGCTACAAATACAACCTCGGCCAGCCATTCATGTACCCGCAGAACCATCTGAACTATGCAGAAAACTTTATGCATATGATGTTTGCAACACCATGCGAAAAATATGAACCCAATCCGATTCTGGCCAAGGCATTTGACCGCATCCTGATTCTGCATGCAGACCATGAACAGAACGCATCCACGTCTACTGTGCGCCTTGTGGGCTCCAGCGGTGCGAATCCGTTCGCCTGCATTTCCGCAGGCATTGCGTCGCTCTGGGGACCGGCACATGGCGGCGCGAACGAAGCGACACTCAATATGCTGGAAGAAATAGGCGATATTTCACGTATCGGCGAATACCTCAAACGTGCAAAAGATAAAACGGACAACTTCCGTTTAATGGGGTTCGGCCATCGTGTATACCGCAACATGGACCCGCGGGCAGCCATTATGCGCAAGACCTGCCATGAAGTACTCAATGAGCTTGGACTGAATGATGACCCGATGTTTAAGCTTGCGATGGAACTTGAGAAAATCGCGCTGGAAGACGAGTACTTCGTATCAAGAAAACTTTACCCGAATGTGGATTTTTACAGCGGCATCGTGATGCGCGCAATGGGAATCCCCAACAGTATGTTCACGGCGATTTTTGCGCTGGCAAGAACGGCCGGCTGGATTGCACAGTGGTCAGAAATGCACTCAGACCCGGAAGCCAAGATCGGGCGCCCGCGTCAGCTATACACCGGCGCAGCAAGGCGTACTGTTATGCCAGTGAGCAAGCGTTAACTGACAGGCAAATCTGCATCATAAAAAAAGCCGGGTCACTGCCCGGCTTTTTACATACTACGACTCTTGCGACATTCTTTTAACGGCTAATTCAGTTAAACAGAAAAAGATGAACCGCAACCACAGGTAGTTTGCGCATTAGGGTTACGAATCACAAATTGCGAACCCTGCAGACTGTCCTGGTAATCGATCTCTGCACCCATCAGGTATTGCAGGCTCATTGGATCGATCAGCAGCGTCACTGTATCTTTCTGCACTTGCGTGTCATCCTCATTCACCTCTTCTTCAAAAGTGAAGCCATACTGGAAACCTGAACAACCGCCGCCACTCACAAACACGCGTAACTTGAGGTCTGGTGAACCCTCTTCCTCAATCAGCTCTTTAACTTTTTTGGCCGCATTATCGGTAAAAACCAAAGGCGAAGGAATCTCTAATTCCTGAACATCTGTAACTGTACTCATCACGTACTCCTATATTTTAAAAACAATCCTGTTATTACATGGCCCTTCAAACGCTCAAGACCCATGTCACGCTATACTTTTTCTGCCTGCTCGCCTAAATAAACCAGCTTACCCTCGATTACCGCACCGGTGTGCATCTCTAACGAGTTGTAATATACATCACCGGTGATACGTGCCTTGGTTTGCAGTTCTATAAATTGATTTGCCTTAACCGGGCCAACCACAGCGCCATTAACCACAACTTTAGAAGCCGTAATCGCACCCTCAACCCGTCCATGTTCACTAAGTATTAGTGTGCTGGGCGCATCATTTGGTTCAGTGATGGCACCCAACACGGTTCCATCTATACGCAGGCCGCCTGAAAAATGCACGTTACCTTCAATGCGTGTATCTACACCAATTAATGTGTCAATCGTATTCTGTACCCGATTACTCTTTTTAAAAAACACACTGGTTCCTTTCAGTCTACCGCCTGACTGCCGGTAAATTCAATTGAGCAAACTACTTTGCCAGCCTTTTGGCATTTGTTATATTTTTATAAAATACCAAATCCTGCTTGATATGCATATTTTCATCCTGCACTTTATTTAATTGCTGTGCAAGATTGGTTTGCGCTGCCTGCTCAATCTGCAACTGACGCTCGACTTGTATAATCTTGGTATGCAAGGTCTGATTTTCAAGTGCTGTCTGCCTTAACTTTTGATGCACATCTTCAGCACCGGCAAATTGCCAGTAAGCAATCCCATATCCAAACACGACATATAAAACCGTGATGCCCCATTGAAAATACCAGGGCCGCTTTGAACGCACGGCCACCTGTTTTGCCGTTAAGCCGAAATGTCGTCTGATGCGTCGTCTAACCGGCTTCATTCAGATACTTAAGGCAATAGCGGCACAACTTGCAGACCTGTAGCCTCCGGCAGCCCAAACATAATGTTCATATTCTGGACAGCCTGTCCGGCAGCACCCTTCACCAGGTTATCCTGAACGACAACCAGGGTTAAATAACCAGCCTCTGCCTGCTTGTGCAATGCAATACGGATCTGGTTAGAGCCACGCACCGAGCGGGTTTCAGGCAGGCTTCCTGCCGGCATTACATCCACGAAACGTTCATGCCGGTAGCGCCCCTCGTACAAGGCCTGCAAATCCATATCCTTTGCCTGTGGCGCCAGTTTAACGTAAATCGTAGACAGCATGCCGCGAATCATCGGTATTAAATGCGGCACAAAAATAAACTGCAGGTCAACCTTCGCCAACTGCGTCAGCTGTGCATGGATTTCAGGGTGATGGCGATGGCCCGCAACACCATAGGCTTTCATGCTGTCGCTGGATTCGGCAAACAGTGTTGCTACTTCCGCCTTTCTGCCCGCCCCGGAAACGCCGGATTTGGAATCTGCAATAATCGGTGCGGAGAAATCAACCAGTCCCTGCTCCAGCAATGGCGCAAGACCGAGCAGCACCGTCGTCGGATAGCAGCCAGGATTACCGATCACCTGTGCCGATTTAATCTGCTCACGATTCAGCTCAGGGATGCCATATACCGCATGACTTAAAATATCCGGGCAGCTGTGCGGCATTTTGTACCATTTTTCAAAAACTGCCGTATCCTGCAAACGAAAATCCGCCGCCAGGTCAATGACCTTGACGCCCGCCGCCAGCAAAGCCTGCGCCTGGCTCATGGCAACACCATGCGGCGTAGCAAAAAATACCACATCACATGCATTCAGGTTTGAAGTAGCCGGGTCAGTGAAAGCCAGGTCTACATAACCGCGCAGGCTGGGAAACATGTCCGCCACCGGCATGCCGGCCTCACCCCGCGAGGTAATTGCAGTTAACTCTACATCAGGGTGTATTGCCAGAAGACGCAGCAATTCAACACCGGTGTACCCGGTACCGCCGACGATACCTACTTTAATTTTATTACTTGCCATATTGTTTATGCATCAATGTCATTCTAAGGATTATAAGCCTACTATCTTTTTCATCCAATAAAATAAAAAAGGTCGCCAGAGCGACCTTTTCTAATTCCAACCGCCAAATAGCGTTTAACGTATTAGCGTTTAGAGAATTGTTTACGGCGACGTGCTTTACGTAAACCAACTTTTTTACGCTCAACTTCACGTGCGTCACGTGTTACGAAGCCTGCGTTTGATAATGCACTTTTCAAAGCCGCATCGTAGTCGATCAAAGCGCGCGTGATACCGTGGCGAACTGCACCAGCCTGGCCAGATTCGCCACCGCCGATTACGTTAACCATGATGTCAAAGCTTGCTGTGTTGTTGGTTAACTCTAATGGCTGACGCAGAATCATGCGTGAAGTCACGCGTGAGAAGTACTCGTCAACCGGTTTGTCGTTAACTACGATGTTGCCTTTACCAGCTTTTAAGAATACACGTGCCACTGAGCTTTTGCGGCGACCTGTACCATAATTGTATTTACCGATCATTTTTTATCCTTAGATGGTCAATGGTTGCGGTTGTTGCGCCGCATGGTCATGCTCACTACCAGCATATACCTTCATTTTTTTGATCATTGCATAACCTAAAGGACCTTTAGGCAACATGCCTTTAACTGCTTTTTCCAAAGCGCGACCTGGGAAACGGTCCTGCATTTTAGAGAATGTTGTGGTGGTGATACCACCTGGATAACCAGAGTGCCTGTGGTACAGCTTACCCTCTGCTTTATTGCCAGTTACTTTTAATTTGTCGGCGTTAATCACGACAATGTAATCACCTGTATCTACGTGAGGTGTGTAAATGGCTTTATGTTTGCCGCGCAAACGGTGTGCAACTGCGCTAGCCAAACGGCCTAACACTAGGTCTGTGGCATCAACCACAAACCAGTCGCGCTTCACTTCATGTGACTTTGCTGAAAAGGTTTTCATCGTGTTACCAATACTTGAGCTAAAAAAATTAAGAGGCGGATTTTATTCCGAAACAATACACCCTGTCAAATACAATTATGCCTAAACATGCGTTTTTTTCTAACAAAGCATCGCTTGCCAGCAAGAAACCCGCTGCGGCAAATTGTAATGCAATGTAAATCATTGTGTTACAGCAGTATAACCGATGTTTCCACACCGTATAATACAACTGGTATAAATCATGCTTGTTCCTGCACTGACAAGGCTTGAACAATCAGCCGGGATGCTCGCTGACTGATAATAATACCATTAAGAAATTTTACCAAGAAATTAGCTTACCAATTGAAAATAAAAAACATTCTGCGATTTTCCTTATTTTTATTGCCGGCCTATTGCAACCTGGGCCAGGCATTTGGTTTGAACGATGCCATCGTCACATCGAGCCTGGGAGAACCTTTAATTGCCCAGATCAATATTACTGATGTCGAAAAATCGCCAGATATCAGCTGTTTTTCAATAACCGACGCCAATTCCCCACCAGCCTTCACTAAAGCCTCGCTTGCCATTAAACATCAGGCCAGCGGCTATCAACTCACCATCAAAAGCCCGCAAGCAATCACTGAGCCCATCATTAACCTGCGCGTTGTCCACCATTGCGAACCGAACATACATCGGGATTATGTCGTGCTACTGGACCCGCCGCTGCTGAATGACACTAACGCCAGGGGCGTTGATGCCAAAGATGCTGACGCCAAAACAGAACCAACGCAAGCTGCAAACAATACGAACATGCCAGCATCCGCACTTTATGCTGCAAATGGGACCATCAACAAAAAGAAGAAAAAATCCCCTAAAACGGCCTCATCGTCCAGCCTGGATAAAAAGTTGACGGCAACTTACACCGGCCAACCCCAAGCGGCAGACAAGTCCGGCAATCAAGTCGAAGTCAAATCCAGGCCATATCTCAGCATTTCAGGCGGCCACCCTCCGTCAGGACAGCTCCTGCCATCAGGACAAGACCTGACGCTCCCGAAACTCGGCCTGAAGCTCGAAACCAGGCTTAATCTGTCGCGTGCAGAAAACACGCTGCCACCAAGCTCAACGGATGTGATAGATGAAATCACAGCGATGGATAATCGCCTGGCGCTTTTAAAAACGCAGATCATCAGCCTGCAGGACAAAAACGAGAAACTTGAAGCCGATGCCGCCAATGCCGAAAAAAAATTGCAAGAATCCACAAAGACACTGCGGATCACGGCTGGCTTGATTGCGCTGTTTGCATTGCTGGCATCCGCCGCATGGCTGCGTCGCCAGCTGGTACATGCACGCAAGGTAAAATCCGCACTTAGCTGGTTTGATAACCGTGATTCCGCGGACGCGACCGACAACGTTACCGATACGGCCACGACACCTGCCGGCGACACAAGAAATGCAGGCTTTAATGATGCCTTTGATGAAAGCCCAGGCTTTGACATCGCATCGGGGTTTAGTACGCAGCCTGCAAACGCTGCACTGGCGACCTCCATCAACGGCAATCATGAAGATATTCTGGAAAGCGTGGATGTGCTGATTGAATACGGGCGCTCCGGCCTGGCGATTCACCTCCTGCAGGACCATCTTGACGACCACCCTTCGGAGTCACCTAAAATCTGGCTTAAGCTGCTGTCACTGATTGCTGCACATGGCTCCGAAACCGACTACACGCAAACTGTTGCAGAGTGTAGTCGTTACTATCGCATCCATATGCCGGGTTTTGCTGAAGCAAGGAAAACCGGCACCGCCACTATAGAAGACTTTCCATACATCACCAAAGAGCTCGAAACGGCATGGGGCTCTGCTGCTGCCGTGGAATTGCTTGATGACCTGATCTACAACAGTGAATCGCAGCCGGAAGAAGGCTTTGAACCAGAGATATTTGAACAGCTGTTCATGTTAAGGCAAATTGCCGAGACCCTTAATAACACTCCAACCGCTACAGATGAAACAGCCAAGCCGGCAGCCGTTAATACGAATGGCGGCAACCCCAAGCCCGGCAATACAGAATCCCCTGCTGCGCCATCGCAGGCCGTAGCCGGCTTTATGACTGGTCCCATGATGAATGTTTACGAAACCACAGCGGAGGAACTGCCGGCAAACTGGTATGACGCACTCCCGCAAACCACGCCATCAGCACAGGCCTTCCCGACGTTAGACTTTGCAAGTGAAACCACTCAATACCCACCCGCTGAAACAACAAACGCCGATACAGCGCCCGAAGCTGCCGCGCAGGCTGGCTTTGAAACCTCCGATCAATTACCGGAGGCCAAACGGATTTTGGAAGCACCCGAGATTGATTTTTCACAGCATATCAAGGCGGCCGCCGACACCCAGGAAAGCACGGCAACCGTAACCGACGGCAAACAGCCAAAAAGGATTGTGAAAGACTCCAACCTGATTGATTGGGTTCTAACAGATGAAAACTGAGCTATCGAACACGATGCAGCCGACAGTCATTAAGCCTGGTAATTGAATACCACGCCGCAAAAGACAAACAGCCCAAACCAGTTATTGCCTAAAAAAGCCTTAAAGCAATTTTTTCTATCGCGGCCTTTAATCAGGAAATAGTGATAGATAGCGACGCAGGATGCGGCTAACAGCCCTGCATAATAATAAGCGCTCATTTCCAGATATGCCCCGGCAACAGCCAGCAGCAAGAGCGTCGCCGCATAGCACATCATCACTGCGATAATGTCATAACGCCCGAAAGTGATTGCGGAAGATCTGATGCCGATTTTCAAATCATCTTCACGATCCACCATGGCGTACTCGGTATCGTAAGCAATCGCCCAGAACACATTTGCCAGCAGCAGCAGCCAGGCAACTACCGGCACATCATTATGGATGGCGGCAAAAGCCATTGGAATACCGAAACCGAAGGCGACCCCCAGGTAAGCCTGCGGCATTGCAAAAAAGCGCTTGGTCAACGGATAGGTGATTGCCAGGAATAATGCCGCGACCGACAGCTTGACGGTGAGCGGATTCAGCAGGCTCACCAAGCCAAAAGCCACCAGGCTTAGCGCGGCAGCTAACAAATAAGCCTCTTTCCTGCTGGCTTCACGATTAGGCAGCGGCCGGTATTGTGTACGCTCGACATCGCCGTCAAATTTCTGGTCGGCAATATCGTTCATGACGCAGCCGGCACTGCGCATCAGCACCGTGCCTAAAATAAACAGCCCAACCACAAACCAGTCCGGCCTGCCGTTTCCTGCGATCAGCAACGCCCACAGCGTCGGCCACAGCAGCAGCAGAATACCGATAGGCTTATCCAGCCGCGTTAAGCGGATGTAGACATCAAATTTTTTTCTCACAGCAGTCAATCGCATTCAATTAATCGGTATCAAACATTAACAGCGGGTCCGTTCAAAACTCACTCCAGGCCCGGCAGGAAAACCTCGGTGACCATAATACTAGCGCAGTTCAAACTGAATATAGAGCGGCGCGCCCACAAATACTCCGGCCTACCCGCCACATGGCGTATGGCCTCCCGGTATAAGGCATGGGTCGCTGTCAGTTTTTTATAACGCAAAGGTGTACGCTTTACCTTGGGACTTGCAAACAGAACGGCTCCCAGCGGCTTATTGCCTAACCTGCCCAGGCTTCGCCATTCACCTTGCAGGCTTCTGCGCGGCAAAACGCTGTGTGCGAACACAACCGGCCTGCCATTTCCATACAAGAGCACTTGGCGAACCTGCGCACTGTCATTGGCGGTCATATGCAGCAAGGCAGCTTCTTCAAACGCCGGTTTACGGTACCTGACACAGACCGGCTTAACATGGAAATCAGGGTATCTTTGCTGAAGCCTGGCCGTCAACGAGCCCCTTTCTATGAGCCAGCGATGGTATTGATGGCTTGCCAACGGCAGGTTAAGCCAGCGTTGCCGACTATGAGAGAATATTTGATTGATTTTCACAATGGAATTATCGCATAGCATCGCCTGGCTTACATGCCTGCAGGCGCCCTGTTTTCACATCGGCACCAATCCGGCTGTGCCATGCCGCGTTAAACCTTGACCAGGTCACCCGCACTGCTCATCCATCGATCAAGATGCGCTTCCACTTGCTGCGGATGCTTTTCCAACAAACCATCCGCTACAGATTTAGCCGCTTCCAGCAGATCGGCATCCCGTTCCAGATCAGCGATCCTGAGCATGGGCACGCCACTCTGACGCACCCCCAACAGCTCTCCGGGGCCTCTTATATGCAGATCGGCCTGCGCGATCGCAAAGCCATCATTACTCTCATAAATCACCTTGAGCCGTGCCCGCGCGGTTTCTGAAAGCTTATTCTGGTACAGCAGGATACACGTGCTTTTTGCCGCACCGCGGCCTACGCGTCCACGAAGCTGATGCAGCTGCGACAAGCCCATGCGCTCGGCATGCTCGATCACCATCAGGCTGGCATTCGGTACATCGACACCGACCTCGATCACCGTGGTTGCCACCAGCAGCTGCAATTCACCCGCACTGAACGCCGCCATGACTGCCTGCTTTTCTGCCGGCTTCATGCGCCCATGCACCAGCCCTATCTTCAGTTCCGGAAATTCATTCTGCATCAAGGCAAAAGTATCGTTGGCGGTAGCCAGCTGCAAGGCCTCGGACTCCTCGATCAAAGGGCACACCCAGTATGCCTGATTGCCTTGCAGACAAGCCTCGCGCACACGCTGCAATATTTCATCACGCCTGCTATCGGAAATTAATTTGGTCACGATAGGCGAGCGCCCCGGCGGCAGTTCATCAATCACGGATACGTCCAGATCCGCGTAATAACTCATGGATAGCGTGCGCGGTATCGGCGTTGCACTCATCATGAGCTGATGCGGCTCCGGCTGCCCCTTCTGCCGCAATGCCAGACGCTGGTGCACACCAAAGCGATGCTGCTCATCAATGATAGCCAGACCCAGGTTCCTGAACCTGACCGCATCCTGAAACAAGGCATGCGTGCCGACCACGAACTGCGCACTGCCATCGGCAATCCCCGCCAGTGCCGCTTCACGTTCTTTTTTGGTCTGGCTGCCTGTCAGCCAGGTGATTTGTATATTCAGCGGCGTCAGCCAACCCAGCATCTTCCGGTAATGCTGTTCTGCCAGGATCTCGGTTGGCGCCATGAACGCGACCTGCCAGTTATTCTCTATGCTCTGCAATGCGGCCATGCAGGCCACGATGGTTTTGCCGCTGCCGACATCGCCCTGCAACAGCCTTTGCATCGGGTGCGGCTGCGTCAGATCCTGCTCAATTTCCAGGGCGACTTTCTGCTGCGCCTGCGTCAATGCGAACGGCAACGATTTTAACAATGCCGAGACTAACAGCCTGGAACGGCTGAACTGTGGCGCACTTACGCTGCGGCGCCGTGCATAATGCTTACGCATGGAAAGCTGCTGCGCGAGCAGCTCATCGAAAGCCAGCCGGCGCCAGTAAGGACTTTCCTTGTTTTCCAAGGCCTGCAAAACAGAATCCGGCGGCGGATTGTGCAATGCGCGCAGACTATCCGCAAAGGCCGGCAGGCGCATGTCCCGGTATAGCCTGGCTGGCAATGTTTCCTGCATGCAATTCTGCGCGAGCGCAATGCCGATGGCCTTGCGCAGGCTTGGCTGCGTCAGCCCGGCCACAGTGGGATAAACCGGCGTCAGCGTCTCTGCCACCTCGGTTTTCAGGCCGACAGCTTTAGTGCTGGGATGCACCATCTCGTATCCGAAAAAACCGCTGCGCACTTCACCGTAAACGCGCAGCTTGGCGCCCACTTTAAGTGCTGCGATCTGGCTGGGGTAAAAATTCAGGAAGCGCAAAGTCAGCTGACCGCTCATGTCTTCCAATTTAGCGATCAGTGCTTTGCGCGGTTTATAGGCAACCTCGGCATGGATAATCTCACCCTCCACCTGCGCGGCATCACCGGCACGCAGGTCACGTATGGCGGTGATGCGTGTTTCATCGATGTAGCGCAGCGGCAAATGCAGCAGCAGCGCATGCACACTGGAAATACCCAGCTTGGCCAGGTTGGTGATGAGGGGCTTGCTGAAAGCCTTGATTTCAGTCAGCTCACGCATTCTAAATAAAGACTTTCAGCCAGAACATATGGGATGAAGTTAGCAGCGATGTTAAAAACTACGCTTAACCGCACAAGCTGCTGATGAAATTACAAAACAATTACGCCATCCGCTTCAACCAATGCGCCGCGCGGCAATGAAGCCACACCTACCGCGGCACGCGCCGGGTAAGGCTGGCTGAAGTACTCTGCCATGATCGTGTTCACGAGGGCAAAATGTGATAGATCGGTTAAAAAGATATTCAGTTTCACCACATCGCCCAGGTTGCCGCCAGCCGCTTCCGCAACGGCTTTAAGGTTTGTGAACACGCGATGCACCTGCGCTTCGATCCCCTCCACCAATTGCATGCTAGCCGGATCAAGACCGATCTGGCCTGACAAATACACGGTGTTGCCTACCTTAACCGCCTGTGAATAGGTGCCGATGGCAGCCGGTGCGCCTTGGGTCTGAATGATCTGTTTTGAATTTGATTGAGTCGTCATAATTAAGTGATTACTTGGTTGAAAATGAGTTATTGCAAATGAATTGCTAGGCACTGGCCTTGTTGGCTGTGGCCTTGGTGCTGATATTGCCTTTGGTGCGATTGATGCGCACCACGTCAGGTATTTTACGCAAGCCGCGCATCAGGTCCGCCAGATGCACACGATTTTTCACCTGCACGGTGAAATACAGGTTTGCATAAGCGCTGCCGTCCGCCTCTTCTACACTGACGCTATCGATATTTGAACCTGCATCCGCAATGCCTGCAGCGATTTTTGCCAGCATGCCCGGCTGGTTGGCCACGGTCAGGTTAAGGTTGGTCTTGAACAGGCGCGTGTTTTCCGGCTCCCACTCTACATCCAGCCACTTATCGGGGTCGAGTTTGAATTTGCGTACGCTCGGGCAATCATGGGTATGAATCACCAGGCCTTTATCTTTGTTGATAAAGCCCAGGATCGGGTCGCCCGGAATCGGATGGCAGCAAGGCGCGAACATCACGGCCATGCCCTCGGTGCCGCGCACGGTGATCGTATCCAGCGCTTTTGCCGGCAGCTTGGTATGTTTCTCCAGGTGGCCGTCCGTGGTGGCAACCAGCTGATGGGCCACCATGACATTCTGGCGCTTGCCGAGGCCGATCTCTGACAGGATCTCTGATTTTGTAATGACACCGTAATCACGCATCAGTTTTAACCAGTTCTCATCGGAAATCTGCTTGGGATCCACATGCAGTGCCCGCAAAGCCTGGTTCAACAGGCGCTCGCCGATTTGCGCCGCTTCGCTGGAACGCTGGGATTTAAGGAAGTGCCGTATATGCGCACGTGCCCGGCCGGTCACCACATAATTCAGCCAGGCTGGGTTCGGCTTGGCAAGCGAGCCGGTAATGATCTCGACATGGTCACCGTTCTTCAGCTCGGTACGCAGCGGCGCCAGTTCATGGTTGATACGTACCGCAACGCAGCTGTTACCGATATCGGAATGCACCGCATAAGCAAAATCAACCGCTGTGGCACGCTTCGGCAATGCCAGGATACTGCCCTTGGGCGTAAATACATAGACCTCGTCCGGAAACAGGTCGATTTTAAGGTGCTCCAGGAAATCCAGCGAGTCGGAACTTTCGTTCTGGATATCCAGCAGGCGCTGCAGCCACTGGTGCGTCTGCTGCTGCAATACCGTCAATTGCGCATCGCTTGATTTATACAGCCAGTGCGCAGCCACACCCGCATCTGCAATATTGTGCATTTCAGCGCTGCGGATCTGCACTTCGATCGGTGTGCCAAACGGCCCCAGCAGCGTGGTATGCAGGGACTGATAGCCGTTGGCCTTGGGTATGGCAATATAATCCTTGAACTTGCTGGGAATAGGCTTGTACAGCGCATGCAGCGCCCCCAGTGCCAGATAGCAGCCGGGCAGATCTTTCACGATGACTCGAAATCCATAGATGTCATAGACCTGTGAAAACGGCGTTGCCTGCCGCGTCATTTTTCTGTAAATGCTGTAGAGATGCTTTTCGCGCCCGGTGACTTCTGCATCCACATGGAACACTTTAAGCTGGTGCTGGATGGACTCCAGCACCTTGCTGATGACTTCCTTGCGGTTGCCGCGTGCCGCCATGACCGCTTTGGAAATCGCGCTGTAGCGCATCGGATGCAGATACTGGAAACTTAAATCTTCAAGCGCCTGGTAAACCGAGTTCAGGCCAAGCCGGTTCGCAATCGGCGCATAAATATCCAGGGTTTCCTTAGCGATCAGCCTCTGCTTTTCCGGCCGCATGGCTTCCAGCGTCTGCATGTTATGCAGGCGGTCAGCCAGCTTGACCAGTATCACCCGCACATCCTGCGACATGGCGAGCAGCATTTTGCGGAAATTCTCTGCCTGCGCTTCGCTGGCGCTCTGGAACTCGATCTTGTCGAGCTTGGTCACGCCATCTACAAGCTCGGCAACCTGCAGGCCGAATTTCTCTTTGATATCGAGCGTAGTGATTGATGTATCTTCCACCACATCGTGCAGCAGCGCCGCCAGGATCGTAGGCACATCCATGTGCAGGTCAGCCAGTATGCAGGCCACTGACACCGGATGCGTAATATAAGGCTCACCGGTCTTGCGCACTACACCTTCATGCGCCTTGTCGGCGTAGCGATAGCCTTCAAATACCAGCTCAATATCCTGGGGTTTGAAATACTGCTTGAGACGTATGCTTAAGGCTGAGCCCTCACTGTCCGCAGGCAGCAAGGGAGCCGGACTTGATTTTGATATTTCCGCTTTAAGGTTTTGTGCGGCTTTTGGCATGGCATTCACTACGGAACGGTTATTTGGCTTGCTGAGGTTAACAGCGCACCGGCATGTTAAGCGTGTATGCGTCCCAGAACTTCAACCCCTACCTTGCCGGCAGCAATTTCACGCAATGCGATCACCGTGGATTTATCACGCGTGTTCTGCACATTGACCAGCGGCTCTGAACCGTTATGCAGCTGACGCGCGCGGTAGGCGGCAACCAATGTCAGTTCAAAACGGTTAGGGATTTTTTCCAAGCAATCATCTACTGTAATACGTGCCATATTGATCTATTCCTATTTGTTTAATTAAAACGCTTAACGAGCGAATTAAGTGAGTGTCTCAATTAGTGCAGCATAGCGCTGCAACTGTTTGGCGGCTATCAGCCGGCGTGAACGAATGACTGCACGGATATCCTGCAGCGCTTCTTCAAAATAATGGTTAATTGTAACATAATCGAACTCCCCTACGTGGCTCATTTCCTCGCGCGCAGCGGCAACCCGCCTGGAAATGGTTTCCTGACTGTCCTGCCCCCTGCTGTTCAGGCGCTGCTCCAGTGTTTCGATGGATGGCGGCAGCACGAATATGCTGATGGCATCAGGATACAGGTGCCGCACCTGCTGTGCCCCCTGCCAGTCGATCTCAAGAATCACGTCTTGCCCGGCTTTCAGCGGGGCGTCCACCGCACATTGCGATGTGCCGTAGCGCGCGCCATGCACATGTGCGCTTTCAAGAAACTGTGCCTCGCCCAGCATGAGCATGAACGTAGGCTCGTCTACAAAGTGGTAATCCACACCACTCGCCTCTCCCGGCCTGGGTTTGCGTGTCGTGTGCGAAATCGAAAGTGTTACGTTCCTGTCTTCAGCAAGCAGAGCCTTGATCAGGCTGGTTTTGCCCGCGCCTGAAGGTGCTGAAATAATAAAAAGATTGCCTGACGTCATATCAATAATACCGATCTAAATTTGCATAGCGCTAAAAACTCACAATAAACCATCAGCTTAGCTTTGCAAAGAATTCATTTATCAAAATCTACCGTAATGCCTGATGGCCGGTGCCTACTCAATATTCTGGATCTGCTCGCGCATCTGCTCAATCAACACCTTCAGCTCCATGGATACCTGCGTTGTCTGCACGGATACTGACTTGGAGCCCAGGGTATTGGCCTCACGATTCAGTTCCTGCATCAGGAAATCCAGGCGCTTGCCGGCAGGCGCATCGGCATTCAGGATGCGCTTTACTTCCGAAACATGCGCAGTGAGACGGCTTAACTCCTCATCCACATCAATGCGCTGTGCGAACAGTACCAGCTCCTGTGCGATGCGCTCATGATCTACGGTTTTGATCGTTTCCTGCAATTTCTGCTCCAGCCTGGCCTGATACTCTTTATTGAGCTGCGGCAGCAGCGGCTTCACTTTGGTAACCAGCGCTTCTATCTGCACCAGCCTGTCCAGAATCAGCGCTTTCAGTTTTTCACCTTCACGCGCCCGTGACGCCGTCAGGTCCTGCAAGCCTTGCAACACCAGGGTTCTGATATCGTCTGCCATTGATTCCTGGCTCGGTTCCTCATGCTGCACTACGCCAGGCCAGCGCAGGATATCCGCCACACTTAGGGCGCGGCTTTGCGGAAAAAACTGCAGGGTCTTTGCCTGCATTTCAGCCAGCTGCTGCATTAACTGCTCATCAAGCTGCGGTGCCTGTGCCGACTGGGTACGCTGAATCAGGTTGATTTTACATTCAACCTTACCGCGGCTTAACTGCGCGGCAATCAGCTCCCTGATCTGCGGCTCGAAGCTCTTTAAGGATTCATCCAGTTTAAAATGCAAATCCAGATAACGGCTGTTCACGGCGCGCAGTTCCAATAAAAGCGTCGCTCCCTCTACCGGCTGCTCCAGCGCAGCGAAGCCAGTCATGCTAAAAGTCATTTAAATTTTCCTAATCTAACAAATTGATGCTGTTTTTCTTAACCGGGTTCAATGTTACCAAACACTCGCTACTCCATACGAAAATAAAACAGAAAGATTGTTATAAAATCACTATCCGGATGAAGTTCCCGCTGCTACCGCATCAAAAAAACTTTAATTACAGCCGATTAAGCGCTATATTGCGCTAATTGAATCGAAGTTTGAACGCCAAGCCAGTGATTATAAAAAAACACTCATCAACAATCGATTAATAGTTAAAGAAATCATTCTCAAAAGTGTCTACTACCCATAAGAATCTAGCATTACCTGCCGGCTACAAACTGCAAGATTATGAAATCAAGAAAGTCTTGAGTTATGGCGGGTTCAGCTTTGTGTATCTAGCGCACGACAAAAATAAAAACTTCGTCGCCATCAAAGAATACCTGCCGTCGTCAATTGCCTTGCGTGACGAGAATGCAACCGTGCAGCCCAATTCTGAAGACGTTGCAATGTTCAGGCATGGCCTCAAGAGTTTTTTTGATGAAGGCCTGACGCTGGCCAAGATCGAACACAGGAATATCGTGCGCGTGGTCAACTTCTTCCGCGCCAACGATACCGTTTACATGGTGATGCAATATGAGCGTGGCAAATCGCTGCAGGCCTATATCCTGGAACATGCCGAACCGGTCTCGGAAAACTTCATACGGCGGGTTTTCAGTGAATTGTCCAACGGACTGCGTGAAGTCCATACGCATAAACTCCTGCATCTGGATATCAAACCCGCCAATATCTATATCCGGCTGGATGGCTCACCGGTATTGCTGGACTTCGGCTCTTCGCGCCAGGCATTAAGCGGGACACAAACCAAGATTTCACCTAGCTATACGCCCGGCTTTGCCTCACCTGAGCATTATTATGACAAAAAACTGCTGGGGCCCTGGAGCGATATTTACAGCATAGGCGCCACCATGTATTCATGCCTGACACGCAATTCTCCGATCTCGGCTGACCAGCGCCTGAAAAAGGACGTGCTGGTGCCTGCCGTAAAAATAGGAAAGGAACACTACTCCCAGGAATTGCTCGAAATCATCGACAATTGCCTGGACTTGGACTATCTGAAACGTCCGCAAAGTGTGTTCTCATTACAGAAATCATTGATGGAAACACCGCACAAACCTAAACCAAAAACCGGTTTTGTACATAAAATCTTTAACGCGTTCAACAAGCAAAGCACACCCAGCAGCAGCAAAAAATCATCATGAAATTCACTATCTTCCAGAACAGCCGCCAAGGTCCGCGCCCTTACAATCAGGACCGGCTGGCTTACTCATACAGTAAAGATGCATTGCTGCTGGTCATTGCCGACGGCATGGGCGGGCACCGCCACGGTGAAGTCGCGGCGCAGCTTGCCGTTACGTCAATGACCGATGCGTTCCAGCGCATGGCCATCCCCTCCCTGCCCAGCCCGGCAAAATTCCTGATCGAACAGATCCAGCAAGTGCATGACATGATCGACCAGCTGGCGCAAGAGCAGGAAATGCTGGAAGCGCCACGCACCACTATTGTAGCCGCCATCGTGCAACGCGGCATGCTGTACTGTGCGCATGCCGGTGATTCACGTCTTTACCATTTCCGCGACGGCCACCTGCTTTACCGCACTGAAGACCACTCCATCGTGCAGTCACTGTACAACAAGGGCATGATCACCAGGGCAGAAATGGCGAACCACCCATACCGGCATAAGATTTTCAGCTGCCTGGGCGGTGATGTGCCGCCTAAGATCGAGCTGGCTGACCGCCAGGAACTACTCGAAGGCGACACCGTCTTACTGTGCACCGATGGTTTATGGGGAGCCGTCAGCGATGACCAGATCAAACAGGTCCTGCGCGGCTCATCCATTGAAGAAAACGTCACACGCCTGCTTGACCTGGCTGAAGCCGGCAGTGCAGAAAAAGGCGACAACATGAGCGCTATCGGCCTGCAATGGGGCGACAGGCTGCACAGTGACATGGCGGTCTCAACCATCACATTGCCCATGGGGTTTTCAACGACGATCATGAATCCCAACACCCGCAGCGACTATGACGGCACGGCAGACCCGGCACAGGCCGAAGACCTGAGCGATGAAGATATTGAAAGAACCATCGCGGAAATACAGATGGCGCTGCAAAAGACCAAAAAACATACTTAATTCATTTAAATTCAGAGCAGGATCCAACCGATGCAACCCAGTCATACAAACAACACCAGACCCAGCCAGCGCGAACTCAACCAGTTACGTGACGTGGAGATCATCCGCCACTACACCAAACATGCCGAGGGCTCGGTACTGGTTAAATTCGGCGATACCCATGTATTGTGCACTGCGAGCGTGGATGAAAAGGTGCCCGGCTTTCTCAAGGGAAAAGGCCAGGGCTGGGTCACCGCGGAATACGGCATGCTGCCGCGCTCAACCGGCAGCCGCATGGACAGGGAATCAGCCAAAGGCAAACAATCCGGCCGCACACAGGAGATCCAGCGCCTGATCGGCCGTTCCTTACGTGCCATTATCGACCTGCAGAAACTCGGCGAACGCAGCATCCAGATTGACTGTGACGTGATCCAGGCCGATGGCGGCACGCGCACAGCCAGCATCACCGGCGCTTACGTGGCGCTGCATGATGCTATCTCCACCCTGCTCAAAAGCGGTAAAATCACACAATCGCCGCTCAAGGACTCGGTTGCGGCGATTTCTGTCGGCATGCACCAGGGTCAGGCAGTACTTGACCTGGACTACATCGAAGATTCGGACTGCGACACCGATATGAATGTCGTGATGACCGGTAGCGGCGGTTTTGTAGAAATCCAGGGCACTGCCGAAGGTGAGCCATTCTCGCGTGAGGCCATGGATGCGATGCTGGCACTGGCCGCTTCAGGCATCAAACAACTGTCTGATAAACAAAAAGAGGTTTTAAGTGTTTAAGAAACTGGTTATCGCCACTGGCAACAAAGGCAAACTACGCGAAATTCAGCATGTGCTCGGTAAGCTGAATATCGAAATACTCCCGCAATCTGAATTCAATGTGCCGGAATGCGAAGAACCATACTGCACGTTTATTGAAAACGCGCTTGCAAAAGCGCGCCACGCCAGTAAGCATACCGGCCTGCCGGCACTGGCGGATGATTCCGGCCTGTGTGTTGATGCGCTGCAAGGCGCGCCGGGCGTATTGTCTGCACGCTACGCCGGCAAAAATCAGGCGCACAGCCTGCTCACGCAGGACGAACGCAACAATGACAAACTATTGCAGGAAATGAGCAGCATGTCGAATCGCCATGCGCATTTCTACTGCGTCATGGTACTGGTACGCCATGAGCATGACCCTGAGCCTATCATTGCCGAAGGCTGCTGGCAGGGTGTCATTCTGCGCGAATACCGCGGCAGTGACGGCTTTGGCTATGACCCACTGTTCCTGGATGATAAAACCGGCAAGACCGTTGCGGAACTACCGCTGGATATCAAAAGCCGCATCAGCCACCGTGGCCACGCCATGGCTAAGCTGCTGCAAAAGCTGGAAAGGCTGAGCAATGAGTAGCCCTGATAAAACCACCTGGCCTAAATGGGTGCGCGATGACCAAAGCGTGGTGTCATGTACCGAAAAAGTCAAAGTGATGACCGAAAACTTTGACGAAATCAGACAAATCGCACAGGATGCGCTTGAAGACGGCCTGCTCATGGAAGTTTCCGAGCAGCAGATGCGCGATGCATTGCATCAGCTGGTTGAATCACTGATCAATCCTTACAAAAAGTAAATCCACAAAGCGCATCCATACAAAAGGTAACTGGTATCAAAAAAATCATCGAAATCAAACCTGCTGCCGGCTTCACTCAGGCACCGGTCAATACGGTCGCCCCGCTAACAGGTGCCAATACTGTCTCAGGTTTAACGAATCCGCCGCCTTTGTCGCTGTACATCCATATCCCCTGGTGTGTGCGCAAGTGTCCGTATTGCGATTTCAACTCGCATGAAAGCCGTTTCAAAAACGGTGAAATCCCTGAAGCGGCCTACATCGATGCTTTAATCGCCGACTTGGGGGCCGCTACCCCCAAAGTATGGGGCAGAAAAATCAGGAGCATATTTTTCGGCGGCGGCACCCCCAGCCTGTTTTCCCCAGAGGCCATAGACAGGATTTTAAGCAACGTGCGAGCACTCACTCCGCTTGAATACGATGCGGAGATTACACTTGAAGCTAACCCCGGCACTGTAGACAGCGCGCATTTCTCCGGCTACAGGCAGGCAGGTGTCAATCGCTTGTCGCTCGGCATACAAAGCTTTAATGCCGATTACCTGAAAGCGCTGGGCCGGATTCACGATGACAGGCAGGCCATCGCGGCGGCCGAACTCGCACTTGAAACCTTTGAGCGCGTCAATCTGGACGTGATGTATGCACTCCCCCGACAAACACTGGAGCATGCGCTGAAAGATGCAAAACAGGCCATCGCGCTGGGCCCTGACCATTTATCGTTCTACCATCTGACGCTGGAACCCAACACGCCGTTTCACCGCACGCCCCCCAGCCTGCCCGATGATGATACCAGCAGCGACATGCAAGTTGAAATCGAACACTTACTGGCCGCGCATGATTATGAACATTATGAAACTTCAGCCTTTGCCAAAAAAGGCATGCAAGCCAGGCATAACCTCAATTACTGGCAGTTCGGCGACTATCTGGGCATTGGCGCCGGCGCGCACAGCAAGCTGAGCTATCACGATAAAATCACCCGTGAAAGCCGGCCCAAACACCCTAAGGCCTATATGGAGCAGGCCATTCTCGGCAATGCGATAGAACGCGTATGGGATATTGAGCGCGATGAGCTCGGCTTCGAATTCATGATGAATGCACTGCGGCTGATTGAAGGCGTGCCCGCCAGCCTGTTCCGGCAGCGTACAGGGCTAAGCCTGCACACACTGGATAACGCCATCAGGACTGCGCGGAACAAAGGCCTGCTCACGGCGGACCAGGACCGCCTGCAGCCTACCCTGCTTGGACAGCGCTTCCTGAACGAATTGCTGGAGTTATTCCTCGAGTAACGCCAGCAGTAATTCCCGGTCGCCCACAAAATAGCACTTGCTACGCGCCAGGCATGCTAGTAGATTTATACGCACCCTCTTTAAAATCTGCGAAAGAATGACCATCATGTTTAAAACCACCATTGGCTTATTCATCATCTTTTTGCTGTACGGGTGTAGCTCCACCCCTTCTTCTTCCACCGGCGGAGAAAGCTCGACGGTAAAGACGCATACGATAGCGCTCGATAATGGTAAAAAATTCACATTCAAGTCTTCCGGCTGCAAGCTGGAACAAGGTTCATTAAGCAATACAGCAGACTTTGCCAGCGCCGGCTCATATGGCACCCTGGTCGCAGCCAACAGCAAGAGCAATACCACGGTAGACCAGTACCGGGTGTCATGCAGCGCCGTAGCGGCCGGAGCAAAATCTGCATGCGTGATACAGCGCGTTCAGGGCACCGGCACAGCGAATGATTTCGGCGGCCCCAATTGCCCGGACATGAATTTCAGCTTGATCAATTTCAGAAGCTTCTAAACCCGGAAAAACACGCCTGTTAATTAACAGCTATTGACGGCAAAGGGCCCGGGGCAATCCGGGCCCTTTGCTTTTCAGGCTTGCACAGGTCCTGGCGATACAGGCTGAATCCTGGACACAGATAACGAGCCATATCAACCGCATTAATTGATAGACACGGTATGCCTCTATCGGATATATTGATTCCATAATAACGGTAAAAATAATAATAATAGGATTAATTCGATTATGTCTATTCAAACGTCAGAATCCGAGTATTAGTTCAGAGCTGGAATTATCATGCGCACACTTAAAAACCGGCAATGATGTTCAGAGCTTTAGCCTTATTTCTTCTCTTATTGGTCAACGATAGCGTTGCTGCGGGCGACGAAGACGTCGTCATCGCCGTTAACCAGAATTTTACGGACAATCAGATTTCGCGCAGTTTCGCCCGCCGCATATTCACCATGAAAGCCAGGCAATGGCCGGATGGCAGCCCGGTGATTGTATTCGTATTGCCTGACGGAAGCCCGCATCACCTGACGTTTGCAAAGGAAATCCTGGAAACGTTCCCCTACAAACTGCGCTCCGTCTGGGATCGCCAAGTCTACTCAGGCACGGGTCAGGCGCCGCGTGAAGTTGCGACGATAGACCAGATGGTGACCAATATTGCCAACACGCCCGGTGCGATTGGCTACCTGCCAAGGGAAAAAGTTGATGGCATCAAAATACGTTTCATTGAGGTACGCTGACATGTCAAGAATCTATATTGCAGGCATGATTTCTTTATTAAGCGCGCTATGCCCAACCCCATCATCGGCACTGGAATTCAATGACGGAAAAGTACAGGTTCACGGCTTTGCAAGCCAAGGCATCGTATCCAGTACAGATAATAATTTTTATGGCGACAGTTCGCACAATATCAGTTTCGATTTCCGTGAAATCGGCATTAACGCTTCATACCGCCCCCGGCCAGATTTACAGTTCTCTGCACAAATCATCAACCTTGATGCCGGAGATGTAAGCGAAAATGGCCTGCTGCTGGATTATGCCCTGGTTGACTACACGATTTCGTCAACCGAGGACAGGCAGTTCGGCATCAGGCTTGGGCGGGTCAAGAATCCGTTCGGCCTGTATACCACGACCCGCGATGTGGCCTTTACGCGGCCGAGCATTGTATTGCCGCAGTCTATTTATTTTGACAAGGCGCGCAGCCTTGCACTCTCATCCGATGGCGTCGGGTTTTATCTGAACAAGGAAAGCAATTTCGGCAGCATCAATTTTGACCTGGTAGTCGGCAATGCCAACGTCGACCGGGGCAGTGAAGCAACATTCTTAAGGGCCGATTTGCCTGGCAGCATGCAGTCCGAAAAACCGTCGCGCCTGATGCGTATCATGTACATTACCCCAAATGACCGTTTGCGCATTGCCTTTACCGCTGCCAATATAGACCTTGAATACGATGCACGCTCCTATGAGTTTGATCCCAACCTGGCCGTACACCTCGACCCTAAAATCATTTCTGCACAATACAGCAATGAGAAATGGGAGCTGACAGCAGAATATTCACAAATGAAGTCATCGATCACCAGGAGCTTCTTTCCGAACTTCAATAATGTGATTGAGGGCTATTATATTCAGGGCAGCTACCAGCTCACCCCGGCTTTGCAGGCGGTCGTGCGCTACGATGCAAGTTTCAATAACAAAAGCGACCACTCCGGGAAAAAACTTTCCGCAGAAACAGGCCTGCCCGCCCACGTATTTTTCGCCAAAGACTGGATGGTCGGCCTGCGCTACGATGTCACGCCCACGTTCATGGTCCGGGGCGAATGGCATCATATCGACGGTACCGGCTGGCTATCCACCCTCGATAACAACTCAGACCCGGGAGCAATGGAGCGCAGATGGGACATGCTGATGCTCATGGGTTCCTGGCGGTTTTAATCCATCGTGAAACACGAAAGCACACCGCACCAGCACTTCCTCAGCCTGCGCTGGAAATTGCTGCTGATCCTGTTCATTGTTTCCGCAATCATCGGCATTGCCAGTTCATATTACTTCCAGCACCAGCTGCTGATCCAGTTCGACCAGGCACGTAAAGAGGCGCAGCTCAAATACACCAGACAGATTAACGGCCTGATCAGCCTCGATGTTGAACGGGTTCGCCAGCTGACCGCGACACTCCCGACTTTCGTCAGCCTGAACAATGACCTCATGGAATATGCCAGTCCCGCGTTCTACCGTTATTTTGATAACTTCTGGTCGAACTTCCAGATCGATATGGGCGTGAATGATGCCAAGCTATATGCCCCGGACGGACATATCATCGCCTCGTGGGGCAATGATGCACAAGACAACCTGTCTGTTCAGTCCAGGTCATGGAAAAGCAACTGGGAAGCGATCCTGAGTACAGAAACATCGAGCGGGCTGATCGAGTGCTCGTATACGTGCAGCATTTATGCCTTTGCCCCCATCCTTAAAAAAGGCGAGACCGTCGGTGTTTTCTCAATCGGCGCTTCGCTCGCCGATGCTGTCCTGTCATTCCAGAAAACATCCAAAGCAGACGTTGCCATTGTTTTCTCAAAACCTGGCGCAGGCAATATTCCAAAATCGCTGTGGGGAATGCATATCGCAGCAGCTTCCAACCCAGAATCCTTAGTGCCTTTAATCACCAGGGCTGCCAGCATCCATTCTTTTTCAGAATTATCTGAAAAACCCGTACGCTATGCGGAAGCAGATAACATCTATGAAATCAGCCTGGTTAAACTTGAACAATCCTACTGGACCGACGGCATGCAAATGATCATCGTCGAAAACATCACCCCTGACCTTGCCATCGTGCAGCAGAACAGCAAACAGATCATGATATTTGCAATGCTGGCGACTGTGCTGATACTTTCATTGCTTTATTTCCTGCTCAGCATCCCGTTAAAACGCCTGCGCCGCATCGCATCGTCAATGCCGCTGCTTGGCCAGGGGGCATTCCAGGAATTGCGCTCCGGCCTGAGGCCGCATCGTCATCAATTAACGGACGAAATGGATGTACTGGACCAATCCACGCTGGACCTGTCCAATAAACTGGAATCCCTGGAACATGAAGTGCTTGAAAAAAACCTTTCCTTGAAAAACCTTTTTAACGAGGTGTTGAGGGAGAAAGAATTTGCGACAAAACTCCTGAACCAGGCCGAAGCCATCATTGCCACCATCACCGTGGACGGACGCATTTTATCCATTAACCAGTTCGGACTGACCCTGACCGGGAAAAACAAAGAAGAGCTGATGTACAGCGACTTATCCCAGGCTGACTGGACTGCCCTCAAGGAAAAACTGGCGGAAGTTGCCAGCACGGATTTATATAATTATGCGCATGAGTCGGTACTCATTGCGGCCGACCGGTCTCCGCGCAATATTTCCTGGGTGCATACCCGGCTGCAGGATGATCTAAAAGGTGACACGATTCTTTTGTCGGTCGGCATGGATATCACCGAACGCATCCGCTCTCAGGAAGTCATCCATCATCTTGCAAACTATGATGCACTGACCAATCTTCCGAACCGGCGCCTGTTGATCGACAGGCTCAAACATGCCCTGAGTTCCAGCACCCGCAGCGGCCAGCACGGCGCATTGCTTTTTATCGACCTTGATAATTTCAAATCACTCAATGACACCCTTGGCCATAAAATTGGCGACCTATTACTGCAGGAAGTCGCCAAACGGCTCACCGTGTGCATCCGTGAAGGAGACACCGTCTCACGCATCGGGAGTGACGAGTTTATTGTCGTACTGGAAGACTTAAGCAACAAGGCGATTGAATCGGCAGGGCAAGCCGAACATGTTGCAAGAAAGATCCAGCATAGGCTTAACCAGCCATTCCAGCTCAAAGCGCACTCATACCAGAACACGGTCAGCATCGGTATCAGCTTGTTCAGCGACCACGATAAAGATACGGAAGAACTGCTGAAACAGGTCGATATTGCGAGTAACCAGGCCAAACGCAACGGTAACAACAGCATTTGTTTCTATGACCCCAAAATGCAGGAAAGCCTTACCGCGCACGTAACGCTTGAACGTGAACTGAACCAGGCCATCATTGCCCGGCAATTCATACTGTATTACCAGATCCAGGTGGACAATACAGGCAAGGCACTCGGTGCTGAAGTGCTGATCCGCTGGCAGCACCCGCAGCGGGGCATCGTGTCGCCTTTTGATTTTATCCCGCTGGCAGAAGAGACCGGGCTCATTATCCCGATCGGGAAATGGGTGCTGGACAATGCCTGCGCACAGCTCAGCACATGGCAGAAATCGGAGCACACCAGGCACCTCTCTTTATCAGTCAATGTCACCGCGCAGCAGTTCCTGCAAAACAACTTTGCGGCACAAGTGGAGTCTGCCATCCGGATCAATGCCATCGACCCTGCGCTGCTGAAGCTGGAACTGACTGAAAGCATGCTGGTGAATGAGCTGGATAAAACCATCGCCACGATGCACGCGCTGCAGAAAATCGGCATCAAATTCTCGCTGGATGATTTTGGTACCGGCTACTCATCATTGCAGTACCTGAAGCGTCTGCCGATCTATCAATTAAAAATAGACCAGTCTTTTGTGCATGAGCTTGCCAATAACCTCAGTGACCAGGCAATCGTGCGCACGATCATCGCTATGGCGCAGACCCTGAACCTGAACGTAATTGCAGAGGGCGTGGAAACGTCTGAACAAAGGCAGATGCTGCTGGATAACGGCTGCTATTGCTATCAGGGTTATCTGTTTGGCAAGCCGTTACCGATTGATGCGTTTGAAGCCTTGCTCAAGAAAAGCCTGGCCTTCTAGTTTTTTTAATCCCCCGCGTGCGCCGGCTGTGGACGCGGTTATGCCACGCAGCCTACCTCTTTTTTGACAGCTGCCGGATGCTTGGAATCAAAACCCGGTGTTCCTGCTCAAACACAGTCGTCGGCTGCAACTCAGGCTGCGTTTCGCGATTCAGCCTGATGGCTTCTGCAACGAAGCGCTGCTGCATGGACGCGCTTTTCGGGTAAATCAGGCGTGACAGATCCCGGATACTTTCTTGAGGCTGCAAAGGCCAGTCCATCGCTGATAGCGACTCATTACTCGCAGCGGCGGACAGCAATGGAACATGCAACAGCAGTGCTAGCGCGATGCGTGTCAATAGCTGTCTTGCCGCGTAAGCTTTCATGTTCAGCCCATTTCTTTTTTAGCCCGTGCAATAGCCGCTTTAACCTGAACCGGGGCTGTGCCGCCAATATGGTTACGGCTTTGCAGGGAACCTTCCAGCGTCAATACGGCATACACATCATCACTGATCTCCGCCGCGAATTTCTGCAGGCTTGCCAGCGGCAGGTCACTTAAATCCACGTTCTGCTCTACCGCGTGGCGTACAGCCAGCGCTACGACTTCGTGCGCATCCCTGAACGGCATGCCTTTTTTCACGAGATAATCAGCCAGGTCGGTCGCTGTCGCAAAACCTTCACTGGCGGCCTGGCGCATGTTTTCTTTATTGACGGTAATGCCACGCATCATGTCCGCATAGATTTCCAGCGTAACCAGTAAAGTATCCACCGTATCGAACAACGGCTCCTTGTCCTCCTGGTTATCTTTGTTATAGGCAAGCGGCTGGCCTTTCATCAGGGTGAGCAAGGCCGTCAGGTGCCCGTATACTCGGCCGGTTTTACCGCGCACCAGTTCCGGCACATCCGGGTTCTTTTTCTGCGGCATGATCGACGAGCCGGTACAGAAACGGTCCGCAATATCAATAAACGCAAACCGTGGTGAACTCCACAAAATTAGCTCTTCAGACAGGCGCGACAGATGCGTCATCACCAATGAAGAGGCAAAGGTAAATTCAATGGCAAAGTCACGGTCTGACACTGCATCCAATGAATTTTCACATACGCCGTCAAAACCCAGGTTTTTCGCAACCATTTCACGGTCAATCGGGTAACTGGTACCGGCCAGCGCAGCAGCACCCAGCGGCAGGCGGTTGATGCGTTTCCTGCAATCCACAAAGCGCGCGGCATCGCGTTTCAGCATCTCATAATAAGCCATCAGATGGTGGCCAAACGTCACAGGTTGCGCCACTTGCAGGTGCGTAAAGCCCGGCATTACCGTGTCGTAATGCTTTTCAGCCAGATCGAGCAGGCTGCCCTGCAATTGATGCAAGCCGGCAACCACCTGGTCTGCCGTCGCCCGCAGCCACAAACGCACATCGGTTGCCACCTGGTCATTACGGCTTCTGCCCGTATGTAAGCGCTTACCTGCGTCGCCAATCTTGTCGGTCAGGCGTTTTTCAATATTCAGATGCACATCTTCCAGATCCAGCAGCCATTCAAACTGGCCGGCTTCGATTTCCTGTGCGATTTCCTGCAAGCCTTTTTCAATCGCGGCGAAATCCTGCCTGGAAATAATCGACCGCTCACTCAACATGCGAGCATGAGCGATAGACCCCTGTATGTCATATGGCGCCAGGCGGTAATCGAAGCCCACAGAGGCTGTATATTTTTTTACCAGCTCTGCTACCGGCTCATTAAAACGCCCTGACCAACTGGTGTCTTTTTTATTGAGCGAATTTACTTTTTCTGTCAATTTCTTAACCTATCTATTTTAAACTTTGTCGTTAACGACGATATACTGTAAGTATAATGCAAAATAAATACTTTTAAGGCCGATTGTATCAATACGGCAACCCAAGCAAGGCAAAACCACACGCCAAACCAACATGAAAAATACCGGCCGTTTACCCAATATCCGTAATCTGGGCATACTGTTACGCGTACTGATCATCGCTAACACTGCCTTAATATTGGTTGCCTATACCTTGAGCGCAGACCCGGTAGATTTCTTCGAACACATGGCGGCCATCTCCGCGCTGGCGCAACCCATGCTGTTAGGCTGCCTGCTTTTACTTTATGGCTGCTACCCCCTGATTGTCAGGTTAAATTATCCACAGGGGCTGGTCGCGATATTCACCCTGGTCATGCTATGCACCTTAATCATCTATATGCTGTTTGCCCGGCTCTGGGTTTTCGATGACCTGCCGGCATTGTCACGCATACTTTTTACTGCCGCCGCCATCAGCGCAATCACGCTGTATTATTTTAACCTGCGCTATCGCGCGCAGTCGCCGGCCGTGACCGAAGCGCGGCTGCAGGCGCTGCAGGCACGCATCCGCCCGCATTTTCTGTTTAACAGCATCAATGCCGTGCTCTCGCTCATCCGCAGCCAGCCCAAGCAGGCCGAAACCGCTTTAGAAGACATGGCAGACCTGTTTCGCGTACTGATGGCCGACAACCGTGAATTGGTGCCGCTCGCACAGGAAATCGCACTGTGCCGGCAATACCTGGCACTGGAAAAGCTGCGCCTGAACGAACGCCTGAATATTCAATGGCAGATTGACAATATGCCACCGGATGCCATGATTCCGCCACTGGTGCTCCAGCCGCTGGTGGAAAATGCGGTTTACCACGGGATTGAGCCGCTGGCCAGCGGCGGCACTATTACGATTCAGATCTATACCAGATTGAACGAAATCCACCTGGTGCTGAAAAACCCCTACAATACGCAGAATAACCGCCAGCACGGCAATAAAATGGCGCTTGGCAATATCAAGGAGCGACTGGCACTGCACTTCGATCTTGAAGCCTCCCTTAAAAACAGTCAGGAAAAAGGCGAATATGTCGTGCATATCGTCCTGCCCCATCAGAAACAGACACAGAAACATTGATGCCCATGCTTAACATCCTGATCGCCGATGATGAAGCCCCTGCCCGCAATCGTTTGCGCGACCTGCTGACCGATATCGGCAACACCCATATTGTTGCCGAAGCCAAAAACGGGAAGGAAGCCCTGCTGCGTGCAGATGAGTTGCAGCCGGACATCGTGCTGCTGGATATCCGCATGCCGGAAATGGACGGCATCGAGGCTGCGCAGCACTTGCAGAATCTACCCAGGCCGCCAGCCGTTATTTTCACCACCGCCTTTGATAATTACGCTATCCAGGCCTTTGACATGAATGCCGTCGACTATTTATTAAAACCGATCAGGTTGGAGCGGCTGGAAAAAGCGCTGCAAAAGGCACGCGCCCTGCAGCCGCAGCAGCTTGCTGCAATCACACCGCTATCGCCAAGAAAAACGCACCTCACGATCACAGAGCGTGGCCGCATCCTGCTAGTACCTGTTGACGACATCATCTACCTGCGCGCCGAACTCAAATACGTCACCGTACGTACGGCAGAACGTGAATACCTGCTTGAAGAGTCGCTGACGCATCTGGAACAGGAGTTCGCGCATTTATTCATCCGCCTGCATCGCAACTGCCTGGTTGCACAGGCTTATATCCTCGGCTATGAAAAACGCAGCAGCGATGAACATGGCGAAAAACAATGGGTAGCGCTGTTAAAGCACGTGCCGGAAACCGTCACGGTCAGTCGCCGTCAGCAGCATCTTATCCGCATGACCTGATTCAGCTTGATATCAGGGCGCTTAAAGACTGTTTAGCCAAGGCTACCGTACAGCTTGTGATAAAATAAACGCTCATTATTTAAAATCAGCATAGCCTGTACTTAGCGCATGAACAACTCCGCCAACCCAACCCCAAATACACCGGCTCCGAAAAAACTGGTGATCGCATCCCGTGAAAGCGCGCTTGCCATGTGGCAGGCACGTCATATTCAAAGCCGCCTGCAGGCGCTGTACCCGGAAACCGAAGTCACTATCCTGGGCATGACGACAACCGGCGACCAGATTCTGGACACCCCCTTGGCCAAAGTCGGCGGCAAAGGTCTGTTTGTGAAAGAACTGGAAACAGCATTGGCAGATGGTCGCGCCGACCTTGCCGTACACAGCATGAAGGATGTGCCGATGAACCTCCCGGAAGGCTTTGTGCTGGCAGCCACCGGTGAGCGTGAAGACGCCCGCGATGCCTTTGTTTCAAACGACTTTGCATCACTTGAAGACCTGCCGGCAGGCAGCATCGTCGGCACCTCTAGCCTGCGCCGCCAAAGCCAGCTGCAGGCGCGTTTTCCGCACCTGAAAATCGAATCCCTGCGCGGCAACCTGCAAACGCGCTTACGCAAACTGGACGAAGGTCAGTATGCCGCGATCATTCTTGCAGCAGCAGGTTTAATCCGCCTGGAACTGGGCAGCAGGATCCGTCAGTTCATTACCCCGGAACAGAGTATTCCGGCTGTTGGTCAGGGCGCGCTGGGCATAGAAATAAACGCCAGCCGAACTGATATGGTCGCGGTGCTTGCACCGCTCAACCACGCTGACACCCAGGTATGCGTTGAAGCAGAACGCGGCATGAGCCGCACCCTGGCAGGCAGCTGCACCGTACCACTCGGTGCCTACGCGGTATGTGAAGGCGATAACATCCGTATCACCGGTTTTGTCGCCAGTGTCGATGGCACACAGATGCTGGTTGAAACTGCAACCGGCAACAGAAACGAAGCCGAAGCCTTGGGTAGGAAACTGGCAAGCCAGTTGATTGCGCAAGGTGCAGATAAAATCCTGGCTGCTCTGTAGCAAAAGCCAACAACCCTCCGGTATACCTGAATATGACTTCTGACCAGCTGCTGAAGAATTTGCATGTCGCGGTAACACGGCCGGTCGATCAGGCGCAAAGCCTTTGCAGGGCGATCGAGAAAAATGGCGGTGTTGCTATTGAGTTTCCATTAATTGCCGTTTCTGCGCTGGAGAATTATCAAACTTTTGAACAGCAGATAACACAGTTAGTTAACACTGACCTGGCCATATTCATCAGCACGAACGCCGTAGATTTTGCGGTGCCGCGTGTACTTGAAAAATATGGTCAATTTCCGCAGCAATTAAGATTTGCCGCTATCGGTCACCAGACTGCGAATGCCCTGCGCCAGTACGGGATCAATGATGTGCTGATTCCCGAAGGCCGTTATGACAGTGAAACCCTGCTGGCACTGCCTGAGATGCAGGAGGTTTCCGGCAAGACTGTCGCCATCTTCCGCGGCGCAGGCGGACGTGAGCTGATGGCAGAGACACTGAAAGCGCGTGGCGCCCATGTGTATTTTGCAGAAAGCTATCGGCGCATCAACCCGCAGCATAGCACCGAGGCTCTGAGCGGCAGTTGGCAGCAGCGCAAGCTGGACGCCGTAATCGTGACCAGCAGCGAAGCCATGCGCTACCTGCTGCAAATGGCCCAGGGCGAAACCTGGCTGCAGCATGTCACTTTATGCGTCAATCATGAGAGAATAGCTGAACTGCCAAGGCAGCTTGGTCTGAAAGTGCTGGTTGCCGAAGCCCCTGGAGATGCTGCAATGCTGCAATGCTTATCACAACTTGTTAATTCACAGCCTGTTAATTCACAGCCTGCTGGATCTGGACATGTTCAACATCATGAATGACCAGGATATGCAAGCGCAGCCGATGCAGAAAAACAAGCCATCCATGGTGAACATAAGCTGGGTTGTACTGGTAATCGCCGCACTGTCCACACTTGCCTGGCAATGGCTCAATACCCGGCATAAATTTAACGAGATCGAGCTATCGCTGAGCCAGAAGCTGGAACAATACCAGGCCATCAATAAACAAAGCCTGGCTCTCGCCAAGCAAGCTGAAGAACGCAGCGTCCAGGCCAATATGCGCACCATCGTGCTGGAACAGAAACTTGCTGAATCACGCGACCAGCAAGAGGCTCTGCAAACACTTTACACCCAGCTCGCAGAAAACCGTGAATCAACCGCAGTGGCCGAAGTAGAACAGCTGCTCACCATTGCCAGCCAGCAACTGCAATTGAGCGGCAATGTAAAATCAGCCCTGCTCGCCTTGCAGGCTGCCTATAAACGCCTCGAACCCCTGGAGTTGCCACGCGCTATCCAGCTGCGCGAAACCCTCAATCTCGAAATAGAGCGCCTGCGCGAAATACCGCAAGTAGATGTGATCAGCATGAGTTCGCAGCTTACCCATCTGTCGGAGCTGTGCGGAAAGCTGCCTTTAATCAGTGAGCGCCAGCCGACGCTGAATGCGAAGGCTGCTGCAGAGCAACTGCCGGTGCAAGCGGAAACTACCTTACAGAAACTGGTTAACGGCATCTGGGATGACATCAGGAACCTGGTCACGGTAGAGCGCATCAACAAACCGGAACCACCATTACTGGCGGTGGACCAGTCTTTCTATTTGCGGGAGAACCTGAGGCTAAGGCTGCTGACCGCACGCGTGGCGCTGCTGCAGCATGACGAGGCAACTTACAAAGCCGATTTGAACACCGTTAAAAACTGGCTGAATGAATATTTTGATACCAAACATCCGGACACCATCAAAGCCTTCGCTCTGCTGAACAAATTATCCAGCAACAATATCAGCATTGAATTGCCGCAGCTCGCAGAGAGTTTTGCCGCGGTCAATCGCTATAAGCTGACATTGGAACAGAATGACTGATAATCCATGATCAAGCATAGAATCTTCTGGTGGCTGCTGATGCCCCTGCTACTGGCAGGCTTGGTATGGCTGGCCAGCAATAATGAAGGCTACGTACTGATTGTACGCACACCTTACCGCATACAGGTTTCGTTTAACTTTTTCCTGGTTTTATATGTGCTGAGTTTTCTAGGCTTGCATTACTGCCTGCGCTTTGTGCATTTCCTGCGCTGGCTGCCTTTTAAAAGACGCAGCAAAAAAGAAACCCTGCGCTTGAAAGCGGGCAATGCGGTATTGCTGGAGGGCATGCATGCATTGGCGGAAGGCGACCTGGAAAAGGCCGAAGCCTCTGCCAAACTGGCACAGGAGCTGATACAGAATACTGACCTGGAAAAATTGATTCAGGCACTGGCGGCTGCAAAAAACAAACAGGGCCTGCTATTTAAATAAACAGGCCCCGTGCCGTGACCGCTATTAATTTATACGGCAGCAGCCGGCGGGGTTACCGGCTTGGCGTAATTGAAAGCATCCGAATAAAAGGCATCTTCCGGCAAGCCGGCCTGCTGGAAGCTGGCATGGGCAACTTCCACCATGGCCGGGGCACCGCAGCAATACACTTCATAAGCACTTAAATCCACAATATCATCCAATACGGCCTGGTGTACCAATCCGGTTCTGCCCTGCCAGTGATCTTCGGCAACGGCGTCCGACAATACCGGGATAAACTTGATATGCGGGTATTCTTTTGCCCACGCCTCCGGCAGCTCAGGCATATACAGGTCTGCGCCCGCCCTGGCACCCCAATACAGCGTGACCTCACGTTTAATATTGTTGTGTATCATATGCTCAATAATGCCCTTGATCGGCGCAAACCCGGTACCGCCAGCAACCATGACCATCGGTTTATCAGAGTTATCACGGTAATAAAAACTGCCAAACGGGCCTTCAATGCGCAAAATGGCTTTATCCGGCATTTCATTAAACACATATTCAGTAAACACGCCGCCCGGAATCAGGCGCAGATGCAGTTCCAGCAAGTTATCCGCATGTGGCGCATTCGCGAGTGAGAAAGCACGGCGCTTGCCGTCTTTGAGCAGGAATTCGACATATTGACCTGCCATGAACTGTAAACGCTCATTGCTCGGCAGTTTCAGAAACAGCGCCATGACATCATGTGATAACTGCTGCTTGCGTTCAACCCTGGCTGGCAGGATACGCGGCACGATGGTGCCGATAATCACTTCCCTGCACTCAACGGTCAGGTCAGACAAAGGCCGCGCGCAGCAGAAAAGCGCTTTGCCTGCCGCCTTTTCGTCTTCAGATAATGCGCTGCTTGCATAGTCCCCGTAATCAACTTCCCCGCTCAGGATCTTTCCCTTACAGCTGCCGCAGGCACCGTTACGGCATCCATAAGGGATATTAAAGCCAGCCTCCAGGGCTGATTCCAGAACTGTTTCGTAAACTTTGGCACTGCAAGTATGCCCACTGGGTTGAATCGTAATTTGATATGTCATGTCAGGTACTTCTAAGGGGTTGATTAAAGTTAATATCAGGGCATTTCTATAGATGCAGGGTTTGGTGCAGTATTACCCGCATGCCCGCGCAACAGTGTCATGCGTCCTGGCGGCTTAAGCAGGCAATCAGCCAGGCTGATACCCGAAAAAATGTATCGATAAAAATGTCTTCAGTCTTCACGGCGGAATTCTCCCTCTATTACATCGTCATTCGCGGCCTGATAAGGTGATGATCGATACGGTTCATCTGGAGAAGGCGCATTCAATGGCTGCGTATTTCTGATCGGGATCAACAGCAGGGTTACCGCAATAATATCAGTGATCACTCCGGGCAGCATTAACAATACGCCTGCAATGATATTGCGTAAACTACCGAATACCGCTTTTGCAGGGCTGCCGCCGCTGGTCAGATTCTGCATCATGCGTAAACTGAATGAGGATTTCTCCTCACGGATCAGGCGCAGCCCCAACCAGCCTACCGCGATCAGATACACCAGCAATAACCAGCCATAGCGATCTGCCAATTGAATCAACAGCCATATCTCTGCGATTGGAAAAGCGAGTAAAATCAAACCTACAAAAAAACGCATGTGATGCTACCTTTAAATGTCGAATCAAAAAACAGCCATACAAAATGAAGTCATTCTGGATGAAGTCATACTAGTGCTGACCAATATGCCGGACGAACCGAGCGCCAGGCACCTGGCGGAAACCCTGCTAATGCAGAAACTGGCGGCATGCGTCAACCTGCTGGCGGCCTGTCAGTCACTATACTCATGGCAAGGCAAGCTGGAACATGCCACTGAAATACCGGTGCTGATTAAAACCAGCCAGGCACAATACGGCGCAGTGGAAGCTGCCATTATAAAAATGCATCCTTATGAACTTCCTGAAATAATCACTATCAACGTAGATGGTGGCTTGCCCCGATATTTACAATGGGTAAATGCACAATTATCTGCTGAAGGCTCTACATGTTAAAAAGATTTCCATATTTTTTATTAATTCTGTTCACAGTCTTTACCGCCCAGTTGAGCCATGCCGGCAATGCCAGCAGCTTTACAAAAAGCCTGTTCAGCAACGACACGGCTGAAGATGAATTTCTGTCTCCGGATGCTGCATTCGCATTGGACATTGTTCAGGCCGACGGTCAGATCAATGCCGACTTCAAGATTGCGCCAGGATATTACCTGTACAAAGAGCGCATCAAATTTGTGTTATCGCCCGACCACGATCATGAAGTGAAGCTACCTGCCGGCGACATCAAGAACGACCCTAATTTTGGCAGGATGGAAGTCTATCATCATGATTTCACTGGCAATATCATACTCAAAGGCACTGACAGCGCCCCCATCACGATCAAAGCCACCTATCAGGGCTGCAGCGAGAAAGGCTTATGTTATGCGCCTCAGCACAAGACATTCATCGTCAATCCACAGGCGGCTGATAATTCAGATAATGCTGCCGGCCTGAAAGTTCCAGACAACGCAAACCCTGGTAGTGCCGCCAGCCGTGGCAGCATTTCCGATAGCGACAGCCAGGCGGCCAACCTGCTCAAAAGCGGAAAATGGTGGCTGATCATCCTGGGTTTCTTTACCGCCGGCCTGCTGCTGTCATTCACGCCTTGCGTATTCCCGATGATTCCGATCCTGTCTTCGATCATCATTGGCAAAAACGCACATGTTTCGCGCCTGCATGCATTCAACCTGTCCCTGGCTTACACATTCGGCATGTGCCTGACTTACACGCTTGCGGGTATCGCTGCAGGCTTATCCGGACAGATGCTGAGTGCCGCATTGCAAACGCCATGGGCACTGGGCTTTGGTGCGCTGGTGTTCGCACTCCTGGCACTATCGATGTTCGGTTTCTATGAGCTCAAGCTGCCGAGCAACCTTGAAAACGGGCTGATGTCCGCCAGCCGCCGTATCAAAGGCGGAAAATTCTTCAGTGATTTCCTGATGGGCATACTGTCGGCATTAATCATCAGCCCCTGCGTAGCGGCACCGCTAGCCGGTGCGTTGCTGTACATCAGTAAAACCAGCGATGTAGTACTGGGCGGCGTAGCCCTGTTTTCACTATCGCTCGGCATGGGCGCACCGCTCCTGCTTATCGGTGCATCTGCCGGTACGCTGCTGCCTAAAGTCGGCAGCTGGATGAATGCCGTACGCAACTTGTTTGGCGTACTCATGCTGGGGGTTGCGCTGTGGCTGATTACGCCGATTATTCCAGTCAGCCTGCAGCTTGCATTATGGGCAGCACTCCTCATCGTGCCCGCAATTTTCATGCATGCGCTGGATCCGCTGCCTGTTGATGCAAAACCGGCGCTCAGGTTCTGGAAAGGCATCGCCTTGATGCTGCTGGTCACCGGCCTGGCGATGCTGATCGGCGCATTATCCAATGCAAAATCACCACTGCAGCCGCTTGGTGGCCTGCTGGCAGCAAAAAACGGCTCATCCCAACAGCAGCCGCAGCATGCCAGCCTGGATTTTAAACGCGTCAAGAACCTGACTGAACTGGATGCCGCATTAAAATCCGCGCAAGGCAAACCGGTAATGCTCGATTTTTACGCTGACTGGTGCGTATCATGCAAAGAAATGGATCAGTTCACATTCAGTGACCAGCGTGTGCAGGCTGCACTGAAAGACACCGTTCTGCTGCAGGCTGATGTCACCGGCAATACGACTGAAGACAAAGCCTTATTACAGAAATTTGGCCTGTTTGGCCCTCCGGGCATTTTATTTTTCAACGACAAAGCACAAGAAGAAACCCGGCTTAAAGTGGTCGGTTATAAAAATGCCGATGATTTCCTGCAAATCCTGAACCAGCGGGGCAGCTGCCTGCCGGAAACTATCCAATGTTAAAAAAATCACTTTCCTTAACCGCCTACCTGGCAGTGATTATTATTTTGGGGCTGATTATCAGGCACTTTTCCATCAACCCGCCGGCCGGCAAACCGGCCATCAGCGCAGCGCCGCTATTTAACGCTCCGCTCACTGACATCCACGGCAGCAAACAGGATCTGAGCCAATATAAAGGCAAAATCATCGTGCTTAATTTCTGGGCGACATGGTGCCCGCCCTGCCGCGAAGAAATGCCGGAACTTTCCCAGCTGCACATGGAGTATAAAGACAGGAATGTTGTGGTATTAGGCGTCGCGGAAGATGAGCCGGCTCCAGTCAGAGAATATCTGCAACTTTCCCCTGTGGCATATCCGGTTTTTATTGCCGAAAATGAAAGCGCGGATCTCGGAATGCATCTGGGCAATGATAAAAGCGTCTTGCCTTATACAGTAATTATAGGGACAGATGGCAACGTGATAGGTACATTTTTTGGCAGAATAAACAAACCACTGCTCGAAAAATCGCTGCAAATCTTATTGCCGCAACAGAAATTGGCATATAATTAAAACACCGCCGTATAAAAAGCCTTGATCTGCAACCGCATAATTTATATGTAATTTCGCTTAATTACATTAATGTTGCTGGACAAAATCCATTAACTTCGGCAAACTTGCGTTTATGAAATACCGTAATAAACGCACAAATTCGCTCATAAAGGCACACCTCCATGCAATCTAAATCGATTTTAGTATTACATGGTCCCAATCTCAACCTGTTGGGGCTGCGTGAACCTGAACATTATGGCAGCGCTACACTGGACAGCATTAACCATGCACTCTCCAGCAAAGCAAAGTCAGCCGGTATCGCATTGGAGTCCTTTCAAAGCAATTCTGAAGCCGAGCTTGTCACTAAAATCCAGTCTTTAGCCACAAATAAGGCTGATTTTGTAATCATCAACCCGGCAGCATTCACGCATACATCAGTTGCCATGCGCGATGCATTAAGTGCAGTAAAAGTGCCTTTCATTGAAGTACACCTATCTAACGTTTTTGCACGTGAAACATTCCGCCACCACTCATATTTCACTGATATTGCAGTTGGCATTATCAGCGGCTTGGGCGCACAGGGCTATTCCTTGGCGCTTGACTACGCTATTCAACATATAAATCGTTCTAATTAATATAATTAAAATTAAAATTTTCAGAGGGTTATCATGGATTTACGCAAACTTAAAAAGTTAATCGATTTGGTAGAAGAATCTGGCATCTCAGAACTTGAGCTTACAGAAGACGGCGAGAAGGTACGCATTAGCCGCAATTTCACATCAAATGCAGCAGTACAGCAATACGCTCCCGCGCCTATGCAATACAGCACCCCGCAATTTGCAGCGCCTGCTGCTGCACCGGCTGCCGAAGCACCTGCGGCTGAAGAAGGCCATGCAGTTAAATCGCCGATGGTAGGTACTTTCTACCGCTCACCCTCACCGGACGCAAAAGCATTTGTAGAAGTCGGCGACACGGTTGCCGTTGGTGACACCCTGTGTATCGTTGAAGCGATGAAACTGCTCAACGAAATCGAGTCTGATAAAGCCGGTGTTATCAAAAAAATCTTAGTCGATAATGGTCAAGCCATTGAATACGGCGAACCACTCTTCATTATTGGCTAAAATTTTTTAAAGAATGGGATTCAACTTTCATGGCTATGTTTGACAAAATCTTAATCGCAAATCGCGGCGAAATCGCATTACGCGTTCAGCGCGCCTGTCGCGAGCTTGGTATCAGGACGGTCGCTGTTCACTCAGAGGCTGACCGTGATGCCAAATACGTAAAATTAGCAGACGAATCCGTTTGTATCGGCCCGGCTCCATCCAGCCAAAGCTACCTGAATGTTCCGGCCGTGATCAGTGCCGCCGAGGTTACCGATGCTCAGGCGATTCACCCCGGTTATGGTTTTTTATCTGAAAATGCCGACTTTGCGGAACGAGTAGAACAAAGTGGTTTTGTATTCATTGGCCCACGTGCCGAAACTATCCGCCTGATGGGTGACAAGGTTTCTGCCAAAGATGCAATGCGTAAAGCCGGTGTGCCGTGCGTACCGGGTTCTGATGGTGCCCTGCCTGACGACCCTGCAGAAATTATTAAAATCGCCAAGCATATCGGTTACCCGGTCATTATTAAAGCGGCCGGCGGCGGCGGCGGTCGGGGCATGCGCGTGGTACACACGGAAGCAGCCTTGCTCACATCCGTGAACATGACCAAGGCTGAAGCGCAGGCTGCCTTTGGCAACCCCATGGTTTACATGGAAAAATACCTGGAAAAACCACGCCATATCGAAATCCAGGTGTTAGCGGACCAGCATGGCAACGCAGTGTTTTTAGGTGAGCGTGACTGCTCTATGCAGCGTCGCCACCAGAAGATTATTGAAGAGGCGCCTGCGCCCTTATTGAATACTCGCCTGCGCGACAAAATCGGCGAACGCTGTGCCGAAGCATGCCGTAAAATCAAATATCGCGGCGCCGGTACTTTTGAATTCCTGTATGAAAACAACGAGTTTTATTTTATTGAAATGAATACGCGTTTACAGGTGGAGCATACCGTTACCGAAATGATTACCGGTATTGACCTGGTGCAGCAGCAGATTTTCGTGGCCGCCGGCGAAAAACTGAAATTCCGCCAGAAAGACGTCCAGCTGCGCGGACACGCGATTGAATGCCGTATCAACGCAGAAGACCCTTACAGCTTCGTACCGTCACCCGGCAAGATCAACCGCTTCCACATGCCAGGCGGACCCGGCGTTCGCGTCGATACACATGCTTTTGGCGGCTACACAGTGCCTCCGCACTATGACTCCATGATCGGCAAGTTGATTACCTACGGCGATACGCGCGAACAGGCGATAGCACGGATGCGCATTGCACTGTCTGAAATGTATGTCGAAGGCATTCACACCAATATCGAACTGCACGCGGAGTTAATGGCAGATGCAGCGTTTCACCTGGGCGGCACCAGCATTCATTACCTTGAGCAGAAACTCGGTATCTACAATAAATAAACAGGGTAAGTATGACTTGGGTATCACTTAAAATTGAAGCACAGGATAATACCGCTGATCTGATCAGCGATACCCTCATGGAGCTGGGCGCATTGTCTGCAATCATTGAAGACGCCAATGCAGAAACCATCGATGAACAGCCTATTTTCGGCGAACCTGGCGATCCGCCGCCAGGCATCTGGCAACAGAACCTGGTCAGCGCCCTGTTTGATGAAGGCGTAGATATTGATGCCGTGATCGCTGACTTGCAGTCACAGACTAAGTTACCCAACTTCAATTACACCACTGAAATCATTCAGGAACAGGATTGGGTGCGTGCAACACAATCTCAATTTGACCCGATAAAAATTACCGATACCTTGTGGATCGTGCCAACCTGGCATGATTCCCCCAATCCGGACGCCATCAACATCATCCTGGATCCTGGCTTGGCATTCGGCACCGGCAGCCACCCGACCACACATTTGTGCCTGGCTTGGTTAACGCAGACTGTCAAAGCCGGTCAAACCGTGCTTGATTACGGTTGTGGCTCGGGTATTCTGGCAATTGCAGCTAAAAAACTGGATGCAGGTAAAGTAGTAGGGGTTGATATTGACCCGCAGGCGATTCAATCCAGCCTATACAATGCTGAACAAAACTATGTAAGCGCTGATTTTTATCCGGCCACTGAATATCAGTCTGCGGAATTCGACATTGTCGTTGCCAATATTCTATCCAGTGCATTGAGTGTGTTAGCCCCGGCGCTCGCCAGATCATGCAAAGCTGGAGGAAGAATCGCACTGTCCGGCATTTTGCGTGAACAGGAATCCGCCGTTTCTGATATTTATGCCGAATGGTTTGATATGGAAACGCCGCAGTATATGGACTCCTGGGTTTTGCTGACTGGCACTAGAAAATGCGCGTCATAACCCATTGCCCAGCCTGCCAGACTCAATTTTTCGCTACTGAAGAACAGCTCAATCAACATGGCGGCAAGGTTCGCTGCGGGCAGTGCATGCAGGTTTTCGATGCCAGAGCACAACTCGTTTCCATCAATGAAGGCACCGAGAACATCACCAATGCCGACGGCAACTTCAAAGAGGATACGCCTGCAATTGATAGCGCAGCGCCTGTACAGGCGACCCCAGAGCAGGAAGCACCAGATAGCGTGATTGAAATAACCGCTCCGGAAACTGCAGCGGATACGGCTAAGCAGCCCGCGTACTTGGGCGATGCCATCAAAAAAAACAGGCTCCGCACCAGCCATGCCACCGGCAGTAAATCCCGTAAATGGCTATGGGCTGCGGCCTCGCTGCTTATGGTTCTGCTTGCAACGATACAGAGTGTATATTTTCTGCGTGAAGAAATCGCAATCTATTATCCGCAGGCTAAACCTTTCCTGGTGCAAGCCTGCCAGAAACTATCCTGCACGATCAATCTGCCTAAAAAAATTGAATCCATTGCCATTGATGACTCAGATATGCAGGAAGATGCAGATCACCCGGGATTGGTACATTTTGCAAGCACCCTGATCAATAGCGGCCACCATGTACTGGCTTACCCGAACCTTGAACTGACACTGACAGATGTTGAGGACAAACCCGTGCTGCGCCGGATTTTCAAACCCAATGAGTATCTGCCGGCCGGAACCAATATTGCCGAAGGCATTCAGGCCGGTGAAGAATCCAGGATCAAACTGGCGATCTCGACTGGCGACATTGCCGTCGCCGGCTATCGCGTATTTGTTACCTACTGAATCCAGGCCGCAGTTACATCCAGTTTCTAATGATAATCATGAGTATCATTTAAGCGGTTTACATAGCGCTATTTTTCCTGGGCCGGGTATTATTCTTTCCATAAAGTCTGTACTTAACTAAATAACTTCAGGAGATTTATCATGTGGACAAAACCAGCTGCTACTGAAATGCGTTTCGGTTTCGAAGTAACAATGTACGTTTGCAATCGTTAATTTTCAACGCAACAGATATACATCGAACTTACTGAATCATAATGATTTAAACCATAACGATAAAATCATAAACAATCAGAGTCAGTAAGATTAAAAAGGATACCTCGGTATCCTTTTTTTACACCCGGAGCTTTGCTTTACTCACTCAGGCTGCATCAATCATCTGCAGGCATTCCGATTCAATCTGTCTGATGGAATCAGCCACACAGCTGATCGCAAGTTCACGCGCATAACTTTTGCGCCATGCCAGCGCCACCCTTCTCACCGGTACCGGCTCAGAAAACGGAATCACCCTGACCAAGGGATTAACATAACGCTCGCTGGCCGCGCTGCACGGCAGTACGGTAACCCCCAGATTGGAAGCCACCATATTCCGTATCGTCTCCAATGAATTTCCCTGCAGCACCTGCCCCTTGCGTGACAGGTCCGGGCAAGCCTGCAGCACCTGATGGCTGTAGCAATGACCGCTATTCAGCAGCAGCACATTTTCATCAGCAAGCTCTTCTGCGCTGATAGACGCACGATCTGCCCAGGCATGACCTACGGGTACCATCACCACATAATTCTCATCGTAGAGCGGCATAGTATTGATTCCAGGCACATCAAACGGCAGCGCAATCACCGCAGCATCAATAACGCCGTTTTTCAACTGTATTTCCAGCTGGGCTGTCAGGTTTTCTTCGATTTCCAGCGGCATATCCGAAGCACTATGGCGCAGGATAGGAATCAGTTCCGGTAATAAATAAGGCCCCACCGAGTAAATCAGGCCCAGGCGAAAAACACCGCTTAGCTGGTTATTGCCTTGCTTTGCAATTTCACGGATATGGTTGATTTCTTCCAGCGCCTTGATCGCCTGCTCGATAATTTTTGCACCGATCGGCGTCGGGCTGATATCGGTACGGCTGCGTTCAAAAATCATGACGCCCAAATCGTCTTCGAGCTTTTTTATAGCCAGGCTGAGCGCAGGCTGGCTGACATAGCATTTCTCAGACGCACGCCTGAAATTGCGCTCTTTAGCTACCGCTACTACAAAACGTAATTCGCTTAGAGTCATGATGTATTTTTGGACATGTTTTTGATAAATTCAGTATATCAACAAAAACCGGATGTTCAATAATTCAAATCATGACCATCTGATATTGAACTCCGGTTATTAAGGCTGCTGTTTCCGTGTCGCGATCAGGCTTAATAAAATGCTGGTGCCAATTACGGCAACCACCACACCTAATGAAACTGCTACAGGAATCTTGAACCATTCCACAATCAGCATTTTCGTACCCACAAACACCAGCACTACAGCCAATCCGAATTTAAGCAGATGGAAACGTTCTGCCATGTCGGCCAGCAGGAAATATAGTGCCCGCAAACCCAGGATCGCAAAGATATTGGATGTAAATACGATAAATGGATCACTGGTAATCGCAAAGATTGCCGGAATACTATCCATTGCAAAAATCACATCAGAAAACTCGATCAACACCAGCACCAGGAACATAGGCGTAAACCAACGCACGCCTTTCTCCATGATCCAGAATTTATCACCGTGATAATCATGCGTGATGCGCATGTGTTTTCTTACCCATTTCAGCAAAGGGTTATTTGACAGGTCAGGCTCATGGTCGGCAAACAAAAACATCTTGATACCAGTCGCCACCAGAAAAGCCCCGAACACGTATAACACCCAGTGGAACTGGGCTATCAGCCAGGCACCCAGAACAATCATCAACGCACGCAGGATGATCGCACCCAGTACGCCATAGACGAGTATGCGCTTCTGGTATGCCAAGGGCACTGCAAAGTAACTGAAAATCATCACAAAGACAAAAATATTGTCCATCGCCAGGGTTTTTTCCAGGAGATACCCGGTCAGATACTCCATGACTTTGGCATCTGCAATCTCGCGACCTGCCGTATGATCCAGCCAGCCCCAAAGCACGGCACCAAACAGCATCGCCATGGCAAACCAGACCAATGACCAGACAAGCGCTTCTTTCGCGCCCACTTTCTGTGCGCCATTACGGTCCAGCAGGAACATATCTACCGCCAGCATCAACAGTACAAATACCCCAAAACCACCCCACATCCACCAGTTACCTATCGATTGCAGCTCGCCCATGTATCTCTCGTCAATATTAATAACTACTATTATTTGCAACAGCTCACCTTGCGGTGATCTGTTGCAGGCCACATCTTATTGCTGGCGTAATGCCGCGATACGGTCATCCAGGCTTGGGTGACTTGAAAACAGTTTTGCAAAACCGCCGCCGCCTGAAATACCGAATGCCGCCATCTGCTTAGGCAACACGGATGGCTCGTGCTGTGCCTGCAGGCGCTCCAGTGCGGCAATCATCTTGCCCCTGCCGGATAACTTGGCTGCACCTGCATCCGCGCGGAATTCACGTTGGCGTGAGAACCACATCACGATCATGGAAGCCAGCACCCCCAGTACCAATTCGGCAATGATCATCGTTACAAAGAAAGCCGGGCCGGTACCGCGTTCTGTTTTAAAGATCACTTTATCAACCGTATAGCCAATCACGCGCGACAGGAACATCACGAACGTATTCACGACACCCTGAATCAAAGTCAGCGTCACCATATCGCCATTCGCAATATGCGACACCTCATGCGCAAGCACCGCCTCAGCCTCATCCTTGGTCATGGCATCCAGCAAGCCGGTAGATACCGCAACCAATGAGCTGTTTTTAGTCATTCCCGTAGCAAAGGCATTGACCTCCGGTGAGTTGAACACGGCCACTTCCGGCATTTTTATACCCACGGCATCAGCCTGCTGACGCACTGTTTTGATTAACCATATTTCAGTCGGGGTACGTGCTTCTTCAATCACTACCGCACCAGACATACGCTTGGCCGACCATTTCGACATGGCCAATGAAATAAAGGCACCGCCAAAACCCATAATGGCGGCAAAAGCCAGCAAGTTACCTAAATCCAGGCCGTTAGCATTCAAATATGGTTCTACGCCCAATAAACGCATGGTGAAAGAAAGCACCAGCATAATGGCTACGTTGGTAGCCAAAAAATAAAGAATACGTTTCATAATATTTTTCCTCTAATGAATTCTTACCGTGTCCAACTTATCGCATCCAGGCATGCAGCCATCACTGCATCAGGATCATCTGATGATAATACCCCGTAATGTAGTACGTTTTAATATTCATAAAAAGCAGAATGTTTCTGATTGATTATTCGGTTTTTTCGAGCTATTGTTTGGTGATGGTCAATTACAAACAACTGCATTATTTCTGGGCGGCAGCAAAAGCCGGCAGCATCGTACGCGCGAGCAGGCAGCTGCATATCACACCGCAAACCCTGAGCGGCCAAATCGGTATTCTTGAAGAATCACTGGGCGTCGCCTTATTCAGGCGCGTAGGCCGCGGCATAGAACTGACCGAGACCGGCCAGCTGGCACTGAGCTATGCCGATGATATCTTCCAGACCGGCAATGCCCTAGAAGAAGCATTGCGTACCGGAACAAAAGAACGCTATCGCCTGTTCAAGGTGGGCATTTCGGATTCCGTACCAAAATCTATCGCCTATCGCCTGCTCGCACCTGCAATGTCGCTAAAAGAACCTATTAAGATCGTTTGCCGTGAAGGGAAGCTGGAACCGCTGCTAGGTGAGCTTGCTATCCATAAGCTGGATCTTGTCCTGGCTGATAGGCCTATGCCAAGTGAAATGGATATTAAAGGCAGCAGCAGGTTATTGAATGAATGCGGTATCAGTTTTTTCGCGAGTGAAAATCTCGCCCGCCAGCATGGAAAATCATTCCCGAAGAATATCAATAACGCCCCGCTGCTGGTACCCGGTGTAGACAGTACAACCCATAAACGCCTTATGCAATGGCTAAGTGCGCAGCGTATCCATCCGCAAATTGTCGGTGAATTTGATGACAGCGCCCTGATGCGGGCATTTGGTCAAGCGGGCATCGGTATTTTTACTGCACCCAGTATTATTGAAGAGGAAGTACTACAGCAGCATAACGTAACTAAATTAGGCCAAACGGATGAAGTCATTGAGCGGTTTTATGCGATTTCTGTTGAAAAACGCGCCAATCACCCCGCAGTAGTCGCAATCAATGCCGCTATATTTCAGAGAAATGCGCCCTTGCAAGCTGATCTTGAGCCAGCCTGAGTTTTCACTTAGGGCATTATCCTGCTCAGGATAATGCCTCGATCTTTTTATACAACCATCCACCGAGATAAAAACTGCAGCCAACCACAAGCAGGCTGCCTATTCTTACCAACGGCGCTGATGAAGATAAATCATAAATTAAAACCTTAGCCGATGAAATTGCAAATATCAGCAGCGATGACTTACCCAGCAACTTGTCCTTGTATTTAAGCGCTAGCAACAGGCACGCCAGCGCCAGCAAGCCCCAGGTAAGCGAGACTACAACCCGGTTATCAAAAATATGTACTGCCGCCGCAATTGCTGCCAGATGCCCTCCCACCAATAACAGCGGCCAAAATGCCCTGAGCGTCGCTGATCTGCGTGACCAATAATAGGCTGCGTAAAGTTCACAGGCATATAAAACGGAAAGTATATCCGGAGCGATTACCGCCTGGCGGTCGAATCCGGTCACGATACGCAGGTAATTGAGCATAAAAATAATAAACACTGCAAGCCAGATAAAGGCTCCAGGTGCTGAGATGTTGTTACGCAGTACTCCATAAAAGGCGACTATCAGTACTAATACGAACGCCACCCACGGTTCCCACGCGGATGAAACAGACTCAAGATAGCCGACATGAAACAATACCAGTGCTACATAAGCCTGCAGCAACATCCTGCCGCCTGCAAGTTCCTGCTTTGACAGACGGCTAGCTGCTGCATAACATATGAAAATAAATACAGCACTGCCCACAGCAACCCATGGCGCAATTGCCGGGATGTTTTTTTGCAATAAAGAATATTGCAAAAAATAAAAAATCAGCAACGCCGGCAGATGCGCAAATGCTGCATCCTGCTGCATAGGAGCATTATTCCTCACTGTATAATAAGCCGCAGCCAGGCCGAAAATGATCACTAACACCAATTGAAACAAAACAGCACTTATCCATTGCTGTGTATCACTATCCATATGCCAGCTCAGGTCAAAACCTATCATCGCCATATAAAGCGCGAGCAGATAAACTGCTCTGCTACGCACCCATAATGCAAATATGCTGAATAGAATGCTCCAGCAAGTGTAATAAATTGCCAGGTCAGTAATATCCAGCATTAAGCTGCGCATTAAGAACGGGACGGAATATGCACCTGTCACAGCAAAAAACGCGTAAAGCGTGCTTTGAAATAAACGGCAAAGCCACAGCGACAGCAGACACACGAAAGTGACCATAGCCAACGCCGATGACTGGCCTATGAGACCATAATATAAATGTGCTCCATATATCGCGATAAAAAGTATGGTGACACCGCCGGCAGGCAGTAAACTGGCGTAACTACGGTCGTTTTGACGCAGCCTTATACCCAGGCCTATCATGAGCAATGCACCGAGAACTGCAACACTCAATTGTCTTTCCGGCGTGAGCCAGCCTGATGATAAAGCCAGTTTTATAATATATGAAGCCGCAAGTACCAATGCAGCCGCCCCTCCCCAGCCTAGCAGCTGTGCTGCCAAGGGCGGACCTGCATGTACAGGTTTGTCTGCTGTCATTGATTTCACTGGCTGCACTTTTGGTAAAGGTGCTGTCACATTACCCTGCTTTTCCAGTGTACTGATACGCGCTTCTAGTGCCGCAAGACGTTCTTCCATCGTTGGCATATCATTTATTCCTTGCATTAAAAACGGTAATTGACTGTAAACACTCAATCACCCCATATTTAAGCACCTCTGATTTCGCCAGAATTATAAAATCCTGTATTTATGCACTCGCCACTGCCTGAGGCGGCGCTGCGGCTGGCACACTGATTGCCGCCTGGAGGTTTTGAGACTCTTCTGGCTCTTCTTCCTCTTTTGGTTCTTCATGCAATGATAATTTATCTGCCAAACCTGATTTTTCCTGGTTCTTGCTCTTGAGTTTGAATCTCAGCCTTAATTCATTAATTGAGTCTGCGTTTCTCAGTGCATCTTCCTGCGTAATCCTGCCCGACTCCGCCAAGTCAAACAGAGCCTGGTCAAAAGTCTGCATGCCTAACTCTGTTGATTTAGCCATAATCTCTTTGATCATATTAGTCTCGCCTTTAAGGATCAGATCCGCAATCAAAGGTGAATTCAACAGTATCTCAATTGCGGCAACACGACCACCACCTGCTTTTGATACTAGGCGCTGCGATACGAAAGCCTGTAAATTCAGCGAGAGATCCATATGCAGCTGTGCGTGACGTTCCTCAGGGAAAAAGTTAATAATGCGATCAAGCGCCTGGTTGGAACTGTTTGCATGCAAGGTTGCCATGCACAAATGGCCGGTTTCGGCAAAAGCCAAAGCAAACTCCATGGTTTCCTTGTCGCGTATCTCACCTATCAAAATAACATCCGGCGCCTGCCTTAATGTATTTTTCAGCGCATTAAACCAGCCATTGGTATCACGTCCGACTTCACGATGGGTAACCAGGCAGTTTTTACTTGGGTGTACATACTCAACAGGATCTTCCACAGTAATAATGTGGCCATAACTATTTTCGTTTCTATGATTGATCAATGCTGCCAGGGTCGTTGATTTACCGGAACCGGTGCCGCCTACCAAAATAATAAGACCGCGTTTTGCCATCATGACGTCTTTTAATACCGGAGGTAATCCAAGGTCGTCAAATTTAGGGATACTTGTGGTAATGGTACGCAGTACCATTCCTATTTTTTCCTGCTGAACAAATACATTCACACGAAAGCGGCCAATTTCCTTTGGCCAGATAGCAAAATTACACTCTTTTTCTTCAGCAAATTCTTTACGCTGTTTTTCGTTCATTAAAGCATCAGCAAACGCTTTTGTATGCTCTGCACTTAATTTTTGCTGGGTGACCGGTGTCATTTTCCCATCGATTTTCATGGCTGGCGGGAAATCTGCAGAAATAAATAAATCAGAAGCTTTTTTATCCAACATGCCTCGTAATAAATTATGCATGTAACTCAGTGCTTGTTCGTTAGTCATTTTTTTATTTTATTAATTATTATCGATAAATACTGATTTAGTCTTTAGAAAATCCCTATGGGGGACTTTTAAATTATTTTATTCGATAATCAATTAACAAAGTAAATTTAAATTTACATTCGTTTAGTTTGGGTGAAGTGAAGAATTTTTAATATTCTTGTATTTAAGTTTTATATTGAATATATAAAATAATAACAATAATAATGAAGTTAATTTCTGTGTATAACTTGTTATTTATATTTAAAATCAGCAGCTTGATTTAAATATGGTTTTCTTGGTAAAGCCATAATCTGTTGTGGATAGATTGTTGAGTAAAAATCCGGTATTTTAAAAACACAACCTTATCCTAATTCTATCCACAAGCTATCCTTAACCTTTATATGAAAAATCATCTATAAATAGAGTTTAAACAGGATCAATATTGTTATCTTTACACCAATCCAGTAATGCAATCTCGGATGCATTCGCTTCAAAAACATGCCATTTTTCCAACTTTCCTTCTGATCGCAGCAGCTCTTTAAAACGTCTATATGCCCCTCTTTTACGAAATAAACTGGCAGCAAAGTTGTAATCATGCGGAATTTCTTCACTGACAAAAGATAGCGCCAAATTCTGTCCAAGTTTTAAGTTGTTTTTATGAGGAACGGGAATATATCGATCAGATGTTTCAAGGTCGTCCGGACCTTTTTCTTCCAGGTCAATGACAGTCGATTTCCAGTAAATAGTGCCAGTATTCATGCATATATAGGCACTGTGTTGAGATGATGGTCCGGAACTTACAAATTCAAATGCATTACGTAATTCGTTGAAATTTATACTATGCATACCGTTCCATAAAATTTAAATAGTGATCATGAAGTATCAGTTACAAAAAAAGCCCTTAGAGGGCTTTTTTTGTTTGTATTGCGAATGTTTTTTAAGAAGTTTTAAACATCCAGGTTATTAGCGCCTAATGCATTATTTTCAATAAACGCACGTCTAGGTTCTACGTTATCTCCCATCAGCGTTGTAAAAATCTCGTCTGCTGCAATTGCATCATCAATCTGTACTTTCAATAAACGGCGGACTTTTGGATCCATTGTTGTTTCCCACAACTGCTCAGGGTTCATTTCTCCCAGACCTTTATAGCGCTGGATATTCAATGTATTTTTAGCTTCGCCTTGCAGCCAGTCCAATGCCTGTTTGAAAGTGGTGACTAGTTGCTCTTTTTCATTACGTTTAATCGTTGCACCCTGGCCTACCAGGCCTTGCAGCATGGTAGAGGTTTTCAGGATCTGCCTGTAATCACCACTGCTCAGAAACTCTGCATTAATGACGCAGCATTGCAGATTACCATGTACATATTTGTTGATTTCCAGGCGGTAGGCATTGGTTTCCGCATCAAACGCTACAATCACTTCACTGCCCACTGCACCTAGAATTGGCCGCAGTTTCTCAGCAATCTTGTTTGCACTTTGTTCGTCAGACAGGTTAATCTCGCCGGCATCCTGGATTGCACGCAATACGCTTTCGTCATACAGGGATGATATGCGACGAATCACTGCTTCAGTGAGCACTACCTGCCTGGCAATTTCTGTAAGCTGATCACCGGTCAACACACCTGCTCCGGTCTTGGTATCCAGCTCAGCGCCTTTTAAGGCTGACTGCAATAGGTAGATGTCCAGTTCCTGCTCATCTTTAAGGTAGCGCTCATCCCTACCCTGTTTCACTTTGTAGAGCGGCGGTTGCGCGATGTAGATATGGCCACGTTCCACCAACTCGGTCATTTGGCGGTAGAAGAAGGTTAACAGCAAGGTGCGGATATGTGCACCGTCAACGTCAGCATCGGTCATGATGATAATGCGGTGATAACGCAGTTTTTCAGCTTTAAAATCCTCTTTGCCAATGCCGGTACCCAGCGCGGTAATGAGTGTGGCAATCTCTTGCGACCCTAATAATTTATCAAAACGTGCTTTTTCAACGTTGAGAATCTTACCTTTAAGCGGCAGAATAGCCTGGTTTTTGCGGTCACGGCCTTGCTTGGCAGAACCTCCGGCAGAGTCACCCTCGACCAAGTAAATTTCACACAGTGCCGGGTCTTTTTCCTGGCAATCTGCCAGCTTACCCGGTAAACCCATGGTATCCATAACCCCTTTACGGCGGGTAATATCGCGTGCTTTACGCGCAGCTTCCCGTGCACGGGCTGCTTCTACCACTTTACCGCAGATAATTTTCGCATCTGCCGGGTTCTCTTGTAAGAATTCTGCCAGTTTTGCAGAAACAACTTCAGATACTACCGGCTGCACTTCACTTGAAACCAGTTTATCTTTTGTTTGTGATGAGAACTTTGGATCCGGTACTTTGACTGACAATACGCAGGTAATCCCTTCACGCATATCATCGCCGGTAGTTTCCACCTTAGCTTTTTTCGCGATTTCACTTTGCTCGATATACTGATTCAAGGTACGCGTCATTGCGGTACGCAAACCTGTTAAATGGGTGCCGCCATCACGCTGTGGAATATTGTTGGTAAAACACTGTACGGTTTCCGAGTATGAATCGTTCCACTGCATGGCAACTTCGATAGTCATGCCGTCCTTTTCACCCATTGCATAGAATGTTTTGGGGTGCAGCACGGTTTTGGTACGATTCATGTATTCTACAAAACCTTTTACACCACCTGAATAAGCAAAGTTTTCGCTTTTTCCGCTACGCTGGTCTATCAACTCGATTTTCACGCCATTATTCAGGAATGAAAGTTCACGGATACGTTTAGCCAGAATCTCAAAATGATATTCAACCAGGCCGAAAGTTTCAGTAGATGCCAGGAAATGTACTTCGGTTCCTTTTCTGTCGGTAATCCCTGTTTCCAATAGCGGCGCCACTGCTTCACCACGACGGAATTCCATCTGATGCACTTTTCCATTTCGGTAGATTTTTAATTTGAGCCAATCAGAAAGTGCATTCACTACAGAAACACCTACCCCATGCAGGCCGCCGGAAACTTTATAAGAGTTCTGGTCAAATTTTCCGCCTGCATGCAGTTCAGTCATTACAATTTCAGCAGCGGAGCGTTTTACCGCCCTGATATCATCATGTTTGATATCGGTTGGAATACCGCGACCATTATCAGATATGCTTACGGAGTTATCAGGATGAATGATGACTTTAATATCATCGCAGTGACCGGCCAGCGCTTCATCAATTGCATTATCCAGCACCTCGAACACCATATGGTGTAAACCGGAACCATCTGAGGTGTCGCCAATATACATACCTGGACGTTTACGTACCGCATCCAGGCCTTCCAGGATTTTGATACTGGATGAATCGTACTCGGGTGATATTGCTTGTTTATCAGTCATGCCATTAAGTCTTTATAAAATTTGATTAAAATGATGTTTCACGTGAAACAGGCCTTTGTTTAGATGCGCATCGGCATTACTACATATTTATAATCAGCATTGCTTGGTACAGTGATCAGGCAACTGCTATTAGCATCTGCAAATGAGAATGTCACCTGATCGCTATTGGTATTATTGAGTACATCAATTAAATAAGTAACATTGAAGCCTATATCCAGACTGTCACCGTTGTAATCGATTTCCAACTCTTCCTCAGCCTCCTCCTGATCGCTGTTAGTGCTGATCAGCTTTAGGTTGTTATTACTCAATACCATACGGATACCGCGATATTTTTCATTAGATAAAATTGAAGCGCGCTGCATGGCCAGTAAAACATTTAAACGTTCGGCAGAAAATGTATTCTTATGCCCGGTCGGGATAACACGGTTGTAATCAGGGAATTTCCCATCGATGACTTTAGAAATAAGTTTGATATTGCCAAAGTTAAAGTTCACCTGATTGTTCGAAATCTCTACCGTTACGTCTTCTTCGCTATCATCAAGTAATTTAATTAATTCGATGACGGTTTTTCTAGGCAGGATTACTTCCTGTTTTTCATAATTCTGTTTAAGTTCGGTAGATGTGAAACTCAGGCGATGTCCGTCCGTACCTACGATATTCAAACGATTGGCATTCACTTCAAATAGCAAACCATTCAGGTAATAACGAATGTCCTGCTGGGCCATTGCAAATTCAACCTGCTTCAGCAGATCTTTCAATTGCCCCTGACCGATATTGATTAAAGTCGCCTGGCTAGTGGTTTTAGTCATTACCGGGTAATCGGCAGCAGGCAATGTCTGCAGGTTAAAACGGCTTTTACCGGCTTTTACGGTAATGCGGCTATCATTGGTAGCCATATTGATTTCCGAACTGTCAGGTAAAGATCTGCAGATATCGAGTAGTTTTTTTGCAGAGATGGTGGTTGAAAAATCACCGCTAGTGCCGCTATCTACTGACAATGAAATCTGCATTTCCAAATCTGTAGCAGTCAGATGAATCTTATTCTGTTTTGCTTCAAGTAACAGATTGGACAGAATAGGTAATGTATGCCTTTTTTCTACAATGCTTGTTACTGAAGTTAATGGTTTTAATAAAGTTTCACGGTTGATTTGGATATTCATCTTTATAACCTAAATAATGTATATAAAATAATAACAATAATAATGAAGTTAATTTCTGTGTATAACTTGTTATTTATATTTAAAATCAGCAACTTGATTTAAATACGGTTTTCTTGGTAAAGCCATAATCTGTTGTGGATAGATTGTTGAGTAAAAATCCGGTATTTTAAAAACACAACCTTATCCTAATTCTATCCACACGCAATCCTTAATATTAACCTCTTATTACTTGTACTAAAAATCCGATATCCCTGGCTATTGTAGGATCATTTTGCCTTAATTGATCGACTTCATCACATGCGTGCATGACAGTTGTATGATGCCTGCCGCCGAAAGCCTCACCAATCTCCGGAAAACTGTGATTGGTAAGTTCACGTGACAACGCCATAGCTATTTGCCTAGGTCTTGCAAAGTTACGTGTTCGTTTTTTGCTGTACATTTCCGCTACTTTGATTTTGTAGTAGTCAGCTACTGTTTTCTGAATATTTTCCATGGTCACTTGCCTGCCGCGTACAGCGATTAAATCACGCAAGGCATCTTTGGCTAAATGCACATCAATTGCATGGCCGGTAAACTTCGCCATGGCAATAATACGGTTAAGCGCCCCTTCCAGCTCACGTACGCTGGATCGAATCTGTTTGGCAATAAAAAATGCTACGTCTTCGGGTAGGTTTAAATGTACAGCTTCAGCTTTTTTAAGCAGGATGGCTACCCGCATCTCAAGTTCCGGCGGTTCAACCGCAACGGTTAAACCCCAGCTGAAACGTGTTCTTAAACGTTCATCCACATCTGCGATTTCTTTCGGGTAAGTGTCGCAGGTAATTACAATCTGTTTTTTAGTTTCAATCAGCGAGTTGAACGCGTAGAAGAATTCTTCCTGGGTGCGAGTTTTTTTTGCAAAAAACTGAATATCGTCAATCAGCAGCAGATCCAGAGAGTGATACTGGCGTTTAAACTCATCGAACGCTTTATGCTCGTATGCCTTGACTACATCAGAAACATAGCGTTCTGCGTGCAGGTAACGGATCTTTGCGTTTGGGTTGTGAATTCTCAACTCGTTGCCTATAGCCTGCAACAAGTGTGTTTTACCCAAGCCTACGCCACCATAGATAAACAAAGGGTTGTAAGCGGTGCCTGGATTTTCTGCAACCTGTATAGCGGCTGCACGTGCCAACTGGTTGGCGCGGCCGGTCACATAATTGCTGAAATTAAAACTTGGATTTAGGCCGGAGTCATCACTCTTTTTATGTGTGGATTTCGAGCTGCCCGAACTTTTTCCGGCTGTTGAATTCAGTGCTTTAGCTAAGTTGATTTTAATGTTCTGCTGTAGTTCTGCTTTAAGATTTTCTTCATCCAGCAGATTTTCTTCACTCAGGTTCTTTTCAACAGTGTTTTGCGGGGTATTGTTTTTAGTTTTTGGCTCCGCTTTTTTGCTGGCAACCGGATTGGCAGCCTTTCCCTTGGATTCACCGACGATGAATTCTATTTTTAAACCAGCAAGATTGAGTTCATCGGCAAATTGTTCTATTTTTTTAAGAAACCTGTCTTTGACCCACTGCATTACAAAGCGATTGGGCGCACAAATAACCACTTTTTCGCCATCTATATTGGCATTAAGTGGTTTGATCCAGGTGTTGAATTGTTGTGCAGAAAGCTCGCTTTCAAAACGGCTGATACAAGCAGGCCAAAAATTATCCATCAGTTGAGCGTTACCCTTATTTGTACCTGTGTTAAAAGGTATTGTTATTTAAGTTATTGTTTTTAATATATAAATAATATTTATTGTTAATATTATCTTCGGTGTAATCAGCCATTCATTCTAGCTGTTTTAGGCAAACTTATCCACAGCCATTTGTATAATTTGCCAATATAAATATTATTCGACCAGAACCTGATGCATTTAAGTGGCTAAATCTAAATAAACATTGACAAAAGAGCGTGTAATCGGGTTTAATAACGCCCTTTGTAGCATTTTGCTAGCCGGAGATTTACATGAAACGTACATATCAACCATCTAAAACACGTCGTGCCCGTACGCATGGCTTCTTAGTTCGCATGAAAACTAAAGGCGGCCGCGCTGTGATTGCAGCTCGTCGTGCTAAAGGTCGTTCACGCTTAGGTCTTTAATAATAAAGCTCCTTGGGAGCTTTGTTTTTATACCACTGTGCTATTTTTAGCGTTTTTTACATTAAAACACTATATTAATAACAGTGCCTACGCTTAGATTTACAAAAAAAGCTAAGCTGATTAAAACGGATGAATTTTCATCCGTTTTTAATTTCCGCAAACGCATTTCAGCCAGGTATTTAGCGGTACACTATCAGCCTAATGATTTTGGGTTTGCACGGTTGGGTTTGGTAGTGGGTAAGAAAGTTGCCAAGCGGGCTGTAGATAGAAATTATATGCGCCGCGTATTGCGTGAGTTTTTCAGAGCTCAACAATATAAAATCAATCCTGTTGATTTAGTAATACGCGTGCAGAAAAAGTTTGAAAAAGAAGATTTTTTGCAGATTAAACAAGAGTTTGAATCGTTGATCGAAAAAGTAAATCGACGTACACAAGCGCAGTTGCCAGTAATCTCTGTTGTTCCGGTGCAGATTAGTGAGTAGGTGCAAATTAAGTGGTGATAAATGATGATGGCACGTTTACTGATCTGGATTGTTAAAGTCTATCAATTGGTGTTGAGTCCATTTTTTGGTCAGCAATGCCGTTTTTACCCCACTTGCTCACAATATGCATTAGATGCACTTCACAAGCATGGCGCTATTGCCGGCAGTTATTATACCGTTCGCAGACTGTCACGTTGCCACCCATGGTGTGACGGCGGCCATGACCCTATCCCTTAAGTTACATTAAATTTTTAAAAGATCGCCAATAAAAAATTATGGATACAAGACGTTTAGTTTTATTTGTAATATTTTCTATGTCTATTTTGATGTTGTGGGATGCCTGGCAGCGTCATCATGCACCTGCGGAAACTGCACCGCAGGTTGCTGCTGCCAACCAGAATGTGGCGCCTGCGGCTAGTCCTGCTGATGTGCCGGTGAATGGCGATTACAAATTGCAGACAGGTCAGCGTATTCAAGTTACAACAGACTTGTTCAAGGCTGATATTGAAACTACGGGGGGTGACCTGCGCAGGCTGGAACTGCTGAAGCATCGTGCGGCAGATGACGAGAAGGCAAACTTTGTATTGCTGGATGATGCTGCCAAGCCGATGCTCTATGTAGCACAGACCGGCTTGATCGGAGGGGATTTGCCTTCGCATAATGCTGTATTCACCAGTGGTGCGAGCAGTTATCAGATGGCGGATGGCCAGGATAAGCTTGAAGTACGCTTAAGCTGGGCTAGTGCAAATGGCATTACTGTCGATAAAGTCTATACTTTCCATCGTAATCGTTATGATATTGATGTCAGTTATGAAATTAAAAACGGTACAACAGCAGCAATAACGCCCACCGTTTACTACCAGATTGTACATGACAGTGAATCTAACCAGGGCTCCGCGTTAATGCCTACATTCACCGGTGGTTCGTATTACACCGAGGCAACAAAATTCAAGAAACTTGCATTCAAGGATATGCTGGAAAAACCGCTTAACATCACTTCGAAAGATGGCTGGGTTGGCTTACTGCAGCATTATTTTGTGAGCGCTTGGATTCCTCAGGATGGTCTTGAACGTAAGTTTTACACCGATAAATTGAGCAGCAAAATTTACCGTATTGGTACCAAGAGCACGTTAAGTACGATTGCACCGGGTGCAAGCCTGACTGTACCGGCTCGCCTGTTTTCTGGCCCGCAAACCAAGCAGGATTTACATGCAACGGCACCTGGTCTTGAGTTCACTGTTGACTATGGCTGGCTGACTATCATTGCTGCTCCACTGTTCTGGCTGTTGGCTAAAATCCATGGTGTGGTACAAAACTGGGGTGTGGCAATTATCCTGCTGACCTTGCTGATTAAAGCTGCATTCTTCAAGCTTTCGGCTTCAGGTTACCGTAGCATGGCGCAGATGCGCGAGTTGGCACCACGCCTGCAATCAATGAAAGAAAAGTTTGGTGATGATCGCCAGAAAATGCAGATGGCGATGATGGATCTCTACAAAAAAGAGAAAATCAACCCTATGGGTGGCTGCTTTCCTATCTTGATTCAGGTGCCGGTATTCATTGCGCTTTACTGGGTGTTGCTGGGTTCTGTCGAATTGCGCCATGCGCCGTTCTTTGGCTGGATTAAAGACCTGTCTGCAATTGACCCGTATTACATCCTGCCGATTCTCATGGGGGCTACCATGATTATCCAAACCAAGCTGAATCCTAAACCTACAGACCCAATGCAGGCTAAGGTCATGACCTGGATGCCGGTGGTATTCAGCGTGTTCTTCTTCTTCTTCCCGGCTGGTCTTGTATTGTATTGGCTTGTGAATAACGTGCTATCCATCGCTCAGCAATGGTATGTGAACAAGATGATCCATGCTGAAAATCTGGCTAAAAAACAAGGTCACGTTAAAAAATCAGGTGAGCATCACTAGTCCAATAGACACTATTGCCGCTATCGCCACCGCCAGTGGTGCTGGCGGCATTGGTGTTGTCAGGGTTTCTGGCCCGTTAAGCCGTGCTATAGCGACCGAAGTGCTGGGGCATTGCCCTGCCCCGCGTCATGCAGCTTATCTTGATTTCAAACAGGCGAACGGTGATCTGATTGATCGCGGCATCGCTATTTTCTACCCCAATCCCCATTCCTATACAGGTGAAGACGTGCTTGAATTACAGGCGCACGGCGGTACTGCGTTGATGCAGATCGTATTGTCACGCTGTATAGCTTTAGGTGCGCGCCAAGCGGAGCCGGGTGAATTTACGCGCCGCGCTTACCTGAATGACAAGATGGATCTTGCTCAGGCAGAGGCTGTTGCTGATGTAATCAATGCGGCTACGATGGAGGCTGCAAAAAGCGCGGTACGTTCTTTATCTGGTGAATTTTCACAGCGTATCAATAGTCTGTTGCTCAAGTTGATTGATCTGCGTATGTATGTTGAGGCGTGCCTTGATTTTCCGGAAGAGGAAATTGATTTCATTACGCAGGGGCGCGTGGCTGAGAAATTGGCGGCAATTGTGATAGAGCTTTCTTCTGTATTTGCAAAAGCAAGGCAAGGCAGTTTGTTGCGAGAAGGTATTAATGTTGTTTTGGTCGGCCAGCCTAATGTCGGAAAATCAAGCTTGATGAATCAGCTTGCTGGTGAAGAGGTTGCGATTGTAACTTCAATTGCAGGCACAACCCGCGATACTATTAAAAACGCAATTCAGATTAACGGCGTACCTTTGCATATTATTGATACTGCTGGTTTGCGTGAAACAGACGATGAGGTGGAAAAATTCGGTATTGCCCGAACTTGGCGAGCCACAGAAACGGCCAATATCGCATTATTATTGGTAGATGCAGCCCATGGCATTACCGAGACTGAAAAATCGATTTTAGATAGGTTGCCGCAAGAAATCGCCAAAATCTGGGTGCATAATAAGATAGATGTGACCCAAGAACCGGCTTTGATTGAAGAAAAAAATCAGGCAACGCATATTTACCTCTCTGCAAAAACCGGAGTTGGAGTTGAATTGCTTAAGGCGCAATTGTTGAAGCTGGCTGGGTATCAGAATAATTCAGAGGGTGTTTTTATGGCGCGTGCCAGGCATTTGCAGGCTCTGGCTGAGGTTGAAGCGCATTTGCAATTGGCGGGTAATCAGATGGATTCTGCTGAGTTGGTGGCTGAAGAGTTGCGGCTGGCGCAGGAATCTCTTGGTGGCATCACTGGTGAATTTACTCCAGACGACTTGCTTGGCGAGATATTCTCTAAATTCTGTATCGGCAAATAAACTCGGCTATTACTGCCGAGTTTATTTGTATCTTCTAGCTACCTTTCAATTATGCACTGGCTTCAATGACCTGCGCTTCCGGCGCATTTTTTTTGACGGATTCAATGCCGTTGTCACGCGAGGCTTCGCTTTCGTATTGCTGGCTTTGGCCGATAATCTGATGGTTACCGGCTTTTAGCGTGAAGTACGGTTTTCCGGATTTTGATACCAGGCGTTCGTAGCGGTTGTCATCGGGGGCATTTTTCTGGACAGAGGCAATGCCGTTAAGTGCGCTGGCTTTGGTCTCATACATCTCTGACTGTAGAATCACCTGGCCATTGCCAGCTAATAGATTGAAGTGGAATTGCCCATTTTTAGCTACTTTTAATTCGAATTTACCGGCCATGGTAATGCTCCTTATTGGTTATTATAAAACTGTTGCAATGTTAAATTTTCTGGTTTTTCAACGCAAATATAAGGTTGTGTAGGTAAATTACGCTACATTGTAATTCACAGCCCAGTATAGGCCTTTAATTGTTGTCGTGTAAAGTTGGTTTGATATGTTTCACGTGGAACGTGGTTGGAGAATATGCATGGTGTTCGGCTCATCAATCTGTCCGATTTTGTATACATTACCCATGACTTCCCTGCTCAATCTGGAGTATTTTCGAATAGTCGGATTAATATTGACCAGGTAAATTTAGTATATTGGCAGTATATGTTTATTGCAGGGCGCAATGCGGAATGGGTGGTGATATTGTTATTGGGCGTTAAAAAAGCAGTGTTTCACGTGAAACACTGCTTTTTAATTTTGCTTCCTATTAACGGGGTAGCACTATTGCTAATGCAACCCTGCAATGTTCAGCGCAAGTAGCTAATTATTTTTTAGCTGTTGGTGTTTTTTCAGTTAATAGATAAGCGATGTAGTTTGCTTTTTCAGCGGCTGTACAATCGGCGCCGATTACTTCATTACAGTGTTTAGTAAATTGTTCTTCAACTTTATCAACATCTGCAAAGCGTTTTGGATTTACGTTAGGTGATAATGGAGCGATTTTCTTACCGGTAACGATGTGCTTGCCTTCGTTAGCTGGGTTTTGTGTGTGGCATGATGAGCATGAAGTCTCTTTGCCGTTGGCGCCTTTGATCTTGCGGTTGAAGAATAGTTTACCGTCAACAGCTGATGGGCTGCCGTATTCTGGGTTGGCGGTTTTAGCGAATGATTTGTATCTGGTTTGCAGCTTAACTGCATTATCTACATCAGCATATGCTGAGAATGCAGCAAAGCCTAACAAGGCAGCCAAAACAATACTTAAGTTTTTCATTTAATTCTCCGAAGTGTGAATAAAGATACCAGCTTTATTAGAATGTATTGAGTAGTTGGTAATGTAACTCTGTTAATTCTAAACCAATTTAACGCGCCGTAAAGTTATTGGAATACATTTTATGCAAATTTTGTTAAGAAATTGTTTCATTGTTGTAATTTACGTGTTGTTTCACGTGAAACAGTTATTTAAAACATCGTTTTACATGACCTTGTAACGAGATTGCGTTAAACTTTCATACTCTTGGTTTTATAGATATTTTTGTGGTTAAAACATGAATTTTCCTGATATTTTTGATGTAATCGTAGTGGGCGGTGGACATGCCGGAACTGAGGCGGCGCTAGCTGCTGCGCGCATGGGGCAGAAGACCCTATTGCTCACGCACAACATTGAAACTTTGGGGCAAATGTCCTGTAACCCGAGTATTGGTGGCATTGGCAAAGGTCATCTGGTTAAAGAGGTGGATGCGCTTGGTGGCGCTATGGCGGCGGCAACAGATCAGGGAGGCATACAGTTCCGGATTTTAAATTCCAGCAAAGGCCCTGCTGTGCGTGCAACGCGCGCGCAGGCCGACCGTGTATTATATAAAGCTGCTATTAGACACAAGCTGGAGAATCAGGAAAATCTGTGGCTGTTTCAGCAGGCAGTTGATGACATTATTCTGGATGGTGAGCGCGCTGCCGGTGTGGTCACGCAATTAGGTCTCCGTTTTGCCTCAAAATCTGTGGTGCTGACGGCTGGTACTTTCTTGGGTGGCCTGGTGCATGTGGGTTTGGAAAATTACAGTGCCGGTCGTGCCGGTGATCCACCTTCCATATCATTGGCGGCACGCTTGCGTGAAATAGGCTTGCCAGCCGGGCGTTTAAAAACCGGTACGCCACCACGTATTGACGGCCGCACGATTGATTATTCCGTCATGACCGTGCAGCCTGGGGATGACCCGGTGCCGGTGTTTTCATTTTTAGGGAATGCTGCACAGCACCCTGCACAACTCCCCTGCTGGATTACGCATACCAATGAACGTACGCATGAGATTATTCGTAGCGGCCTGGATCGTTCGCCGATGTATACCGGCGTGATTGAAGGTGTGGGGCCGCGTTATTGCCCAAGCGTGGAAGATAAAATCCACCGCTTTGCAGATAAGGAATCACATCAGATATTTCTGGAGCCGGAAGGTTTAACGACCAACGAGATTTATCCGAACGGTATCTCGACCAGCTTGCCGTTTGATATTCAATTGGCGCTGGTGCGTTCTGTTAAAGGTTTGGAGAACGCACATATCCTACGTCCGGGTTATGCGATTGAATATGATTACTATGATCCGCGCGCTTTAAAAAGCACGCTGGAAACAAAGTCTGTACAAGGCCTGTTCTTTGCAGGGCAAATCAACGGTACGACCGGTTACGAAGAGGCTGCTGCCCAAGGTTTGCTCGCCGGTGCTAATGCCGGGTTGTATGCGCAAGGTAAGGAGGGTTGGTGCCCTGCCCGTGATGAGGCTTATTTAGGCGTGCTGGTAGATGACCTGATTACGCGCGGTGTCAGTGAGCCGTATCGTATGTTTACCTCCAGGGCAGAATACAGGTTGCAACTCAGGGAGGATAATGCCGATATGCGCTTGACGGAAATCGGCCGTAAACTGGGCCTGGTGGATGATGTGCGTTGGGAAGCGTTTAGCCGGAAGCAGGAAGCAGTGGCGCGCGAGCAGGAGCGTCTGAAGAAGACTTTTGTGCAGCCGGCCAATCTGAGCGCAGAATTAATGCAGTCTGTTTTTGGCAAGCCACTTGAGCATGAGTATAGCTTGTTTGAATTGTTGCGCCGTCCAGAGGTGAGTTATGAGCAGGTGTTGTCACTGGGTGAGATAGGTCTGGGTGAGGTGGAGTCTGCTGTGCGTGAGCAGGTTGAAATTGCGGCCAAATACCAAGGATATATTGATCGTCAGATAGATGAGGTTGCGCGCAGTCGCGGCCAGGAAAACACTAAGTTGCCGAGCGACCTTGATTATCGTGAGATTCACGGCCTGCCGATCGAAGCGCAGCAAAAGCTGAATGCACATAAGCCGGAAACCATTGGCCAGGCTAGTCGTATATCAGGCATTACGCCGGCAGCGATTTCATTGCTGCTGGTATACCTGAAGCGTAAATCACGCGCTAAGGCAGCCAATCTGGATGGTGCGCCGGGTGATGTCGGGGATGCGGCATGAGTGCACCTGGTTTGAATAAGAGCATGCCTGCCAACTTGAAACCTGACGCCCTTGCACAGCTGCGTGCAAAATTGGAAACCGGTTTGCAGGAAATGGGTTTGCAGGTGACGGTTGAGCAGCAGCAGAAGCTGCTTGATTATGTTGCGCTGATCTATAAGTGGAATCAGGTACATAACCTCACCGCAGTGCGGGAACCGATGGAAATGGTAACGCTGCATATCTTGGATAGCTTGTCCGTATTACCTTACATTGATTGTAAGCGCTTACTTGATGTGGGTGCCGGTGCCGGCCTGCCCAGTATCCCGCTGGCAATCTGTTTGCCGGGGTTGCAGGTAACGGCGATTGATGCGGTGCAGAAAAAAGTGATCTTTATGCGGCAGGCAAAAGCGCAGCTGGGCCTGGCTAATTTCAATGTGATACATGGCCGTATTGAAGATCAGGAAGTGCCCAGTAAAGAAATGCCCGAGAAGTTTGATGTGATTACTTCGCGTGCATTTTCGGAAATCGGCCTGTTTGTAAAGCTGACAAAACATTTGCTGGCAGATGGTGGAAGATGGCTGGCAATGAAAGGTATCGTGCCCCAGCATGAGTTTGATAAGAGCGGATTGCGGCCAGTGGATATTAAAGTATTGAAAGTGGCCGGGCTGGATGCTGAACGGCACTTGATCATTCTGGAATAGATTCTTTAGTAAGGTAGTGTGTTTGCAGTAGAAATCTTTTTAAGCGGGTTTCGTAAATCGCTGGTTACGTAATACTGAAAGCCTAGAAAAATAACATGAAAATATTAGCAATTACCAATCAAAAAGGTGGTGTGGGTAAAACTACAACCTGTGTCAATTTGGCAGCTAGTCTGGCTAGCCTGGGTAAACGAGTGCTGTTGATTGACCTTGATCCGCAAGGCAATGCCAGTACCGGCAGCGGTATTGATAAGGCGCACCTGAAATTGAGTATCTACCATGTGTTGATTGGTGAGAAGTCGTTGCAGGAAGTTGTGGTTAACAGCGAAAAAGGCGGTTTTGATATCGCGCCTTCAAATCGCGAGCTTGCAGGGGCGGAAGTCGAGCTGGTCAATGAACTGGCACGCGAGAACCGCTTAAAGTCTGCAATTGCAAAAATAAGCGGCGATTATGATTTTGTATTGCTGGACTGCCCCCCTGCCCTCAACTTGGTTACGGTCAATGCGTTGACGGCTGCCAGTGCGGTCATGATTCCCATGCAGTGTGAATATTATGCTTTGGAGGGCTTGTCGGATCTGGTGAATACGATTAAAAAAGTGCGCGCGCATTTGAACCCGACACTTGAGATTGAGGGGTTGCTACGCACTTTGTTTGATAACCGCAACATGCTGGCGCAGCAAGTGTCGGCACAGTTGATCAGCCATTTTGGCGATAAAGTCTACAAAACGGTGATTCCACGTAATATTCGATTGGCAGAGGCTCCCAGTTACGGCGTGCCGGTGCTTAGTTATGATAAGAGTTCTAAAGGCGCATTAGCTTACATGGAGTTGGCGCAGGAAATTACCCATAAAGAAAATATACGCAAAGAGAAAACACATGGTTAAGTTAAAAGGTTTGGGGCGCGGTCTGGATGCCCTGCTTGCTGGGGATATGGGCAGTGTGGGCGAGGCTGATTCACTGTTGATGCTGAAAGTGGAGCAGTTGCGTCCGGGTAAATACCAGCCGCGCAGCTATATGGATGAAGCGGCTTTGCAGACCTTGGCCGATTCCATTAAAGCACAAGGCATCATGCAGCCGATTCTGGTGCGCCAGTTGGCGGATGAGCAGTACGAGATTATTGCCGGTGAACGCCGCTGGCGTGCAAGCCAGCGTGCCGGTTTAAAAGAGGTGCCGGTGCTGGTGCGCGAAATTGCAGATGAAGCAGCACTGGCGATGGCACTGATCGAGAACATTCAGCGTGAAAACCTGAATCCTCTGGAAGAGGCGCAAGGGATCAAGCGTCTGATTGATGAGTTTGACATGACGCATGAAAAAGCGGCCGCGGCCGTTGGCCGGTCACGCGTTGCAGTGTCAAACCTGTTGCGCCTGCTGACTTTAAGCACTCCTGTGCAGGATATGTTGATGCATGGCAAGCTGGATATGGGGCATGCGCGTGCGCTGGTTGGCCTGGATGGCGCGCAGCAGGTGCTGATGGCGGAACAGATTGTGTATGACGGCTTGTCAGTGCGTGATGCCGAAGGGTTGGTTAAAAAACATCATGACGAGCATGAAAAGCCTGCTGCTAAAGCTGGGCTGACAGGCGCCAAAAAGGCGAATGCGAGCCAGGATATCCTGCGCCTGCAGGAGTCGCTGAGCGACAGCCTGGGTGCTGCAGTGACCATCAAAGCTGGCGCTAACGGCGCAGGTATCTTGAAAATCAATTATGCCAGTCTTGACCAGCTGGATGAAATTATCGCCAAAATATCGCATTAGTAGTTTGTCGGCGAGATTGTGAAAAATAATCGTTAAAACAATCAGGGTTGGGTTGTAAATCTGGCAGCAGTTGCGTATTTTTACGCTAAGTGTTTAATTTACTTAACTTAACCCTTGACTAAAAAGTGCTAATAATTCAAAATCGCGGTCTTTGCTAGCTAATGCACGGTCTTTGAATTACCTGAAGCAGGTGCAAATTGCTCTGCAAGCAAGTCTGTGTCGAACGCTAAAGCTGATATTTCACGCGTTTGTAAATAAATAGTGTTTAAATTAATTGGGTTTAAGTCATTGTCAGCATCAAATACAACAGATGTTTTTAGTAAGATGCTTAAAATCCAGGCAATTGCTACGGCAGCAGTGGCTGTCGTTGCGCTGGTTCTGGCGGGGTTAAATGCAGGATTGTCCGCCGTTTTGGGTGGTGCCAGTGTGATTGTTGGTGCGTATGCGGCAACAATGGTTGCCAGACGCAGCAAAAATAAAAATGAAGCTTCGGCAATCCTGATCAATTTGCTCAAGGCAGAAGCAGTAAAGATTCTGGTGATAATCGTACTTTTGTTTATCATCTTTGTAGTTTTTAAGCAGTTGGTGCCGTTTGCACTGATTGCAGGTTTGGCGGCTGCTGCTCTTTTTTCCGGCGCAGCCCTCAGTAAGTTAAACGTGTAATTTAAACAACCGTTTTTAGAAAAATATTGGATTATGGCCACAGAACACGCAGATAACGCACAACATGCTGAACACGCTCTTACACCATCAGGTTATATCGAGCACCATTTAAGTTTTAATGCGCATCCTATCAATGAAGGTGCTGGGTTCTGGACCTTGCATGTTGACACTTTTGTGATGTCGGTAGCGCTGGGTTTATTGGTGATGGGTTTGGTGTGGCTGGCGGCGCGTAAGGCTACTGCCGGTGTTCCTGGCCGCGGCCAGGCCTTTGTTGAACTGGTGTTCGGTTTTGTAGATGACCAGGTTAAGAATATTTTCCACGGCAATCGCCACAGTTTCATCGCCCCAACCGCTTTGACCGTGTTTTTATGGGTGTTCGCAATGAACTCCATGGACTTTTTACCGGTTGACTGGGTTGCCGGCCTCGTTTCATTCTTTGGTGGCGAGCATGCCAAGTGGCGTGCGGTACCTACCTCAGACATCAATACAACATTCGCGTTGGCGCTGTCTGTATGGATTCTTATGATTTTCTTTGCTATCAAGGTCAAAGGCCTGGGCGGTTTCATCCATGAGTTATTCTGTGCCCCATTCGGTACCAAAATCTGGGTGTGGCCTGCTAATTTCCTGTTCAATCTGATTGAATATGTTTCAAAACCGCTTTCACACTCATTGCGTCTGTTCGGTAATATGTACGCCGGTGAAGTGATCTTCCTGCTGTTGGGTCTATGGGCTGCTACAGGCGTAACGGGCACTATCGCCGGTGCGATCCTGGGAGCTGGCTGGTCAATCTTCCACATTTTGATCGTTGCGTTGCAAGCGTTCATTTTCATGATGCTGACAGTGGTTTACTTAGCTATGGCGCATGAGTCACATTAAGATATTCAGGTTTTAAGCAGTACCGTTTTTGTAATTCAGTAGTTTTATTTTTAGTTGTAGTTTGATTGTAAGTTTAATTTTAGAGAGGGTAATAACATGGATGCATTAGCATTGATTCAAGCCTACACAGGCGTTGGTATTGGTTTAATTATTGGTTTGGGCGCTGCTGGTGCTTGTATCGGTATCGGTATTATGTGTGCTAGCTTCCTGGAAGGCGCTGCACGTCAACCAGAAATGATCCCGGCTTTGCAAGGTAAAGTGTTCTTGCTGTTAGGTTTGATCGACGCGTCATTCATTATCGGTGTTGGTCTTGCAATGATGTTTGCATTTGCTAACCCATTATTGAGCGTAGTTGCCAAGTAATTGAAGCTGGGTAATTAAGCAAAATTAAGCCAACTAGTCATTAAACGATGTTTAATGACTAGTGCTTTTATGATTAACAATATGGATCAAAAATGAACATTAACTTTACACTTATCGCACAAGCTATCGCATTTGCTGTGTTGATTTGGTTCACAGTGAAATTCGTTTGGCCGCCGCTGTTAAAAGCGATTGAAGCGCGCCAAAAAGAAATCGCCGATGGTTTGGCTGCAGCGGCAGATGGCAGAAGTGCTCTGGAAGTGGCTGCCAAGAAATCAGAAGCGACATTGACTGAAGCTAAACAAAAGGCAAGTGAAATCATTGCACAAGCTGAAAAACGCGGCACACAAATCATCGAAGAAGCTAAAGGTAATGCCAAAGTTGAAGGTGACCGTATTATCGCTGGCGCTAAAGCTGAAATTGACCAGGAAGTTAACCGTGCAAAAGAAGGTTTGCGCGCACAAGTTTCTACATTGGCAATTGCAGGTGCTGAAAAAATCCTGCGTAAGGAAATTGACGCAGCAGCTCATAGCGAATTGTTAGCGAAACTCGCGGCAGAACTTTAAGGCCTAGAGAAACAGGCAAGGGATAAAGGAAAATCACATGGCTGAAATATCAACCATCGCAAGGCCTTATGCTGTAGCTGCCTATAAATTAGGCCGCGAGCAGAATGCACTGGGCAAATGGTCTGAGATGTTGGGTTTTGCTGCTGCAGTTGCAAACGACGCGCAAATCAAGGCTTATATTCAAGACCCAAAAGTAGTGAGCAGCGAGCTGCAGGCAACTTTCTTGAAGGTGTGCGGCGATAAACTGAATGAAAACGGGCAAAACCTCATCAAGGTTTTAGTTGAGTATGGCCGTTTATCCATTCTGCCGGAAATCTACAGCGCATTTGAAGCACTCAAAGCGCAGGACGAAGGTACATTGGACGCAGAAATCATTGCTGCAGCTAAAATCAGCGCAGCAGATACCAAGGATTTGGTAAAGCGCTTGGAAGCAAAATTCGGCAAGAAAATTGAAGCTAGTGTTTCTGTAGATCCAGAAATCATCGGTGGCATCAAGATTATCGTTGGCGATACCGTAATAGACGCATCCGTCAAAGGCCAGTTACAAAATTTAGCCTATACGCTTACAGCTTAAGGCACAGGAGACAAAGCAATGCAGTTATCTACATCAGAAATCAGTGAACTGATTAAAAGCAGATTAGAAAATTTTTCGACCAGTGCTGAAGCGCGTACTCAAGGTACGGTAATTTCAGTCACTGACGGTATCGTTCGTATTCACGGTCTTTCAAACGTGATGTCTGGCGAGATGATCGAATTCCCAGGCAATACATTCGGTCTGGCACTTAACCTTGAACGTGACTCAGTGGGTGCTGTGGTTCTGGGTGACTACGAACACATTACCGAAGGCGATACATGTAAATGTACAGGCCGCATTCTGGAAGTGCCGGTGGGTCCTGAACTGATCGGCCGCGTTGTGAACGCGCTGGGTCAGCCAATCGATGGTAAAGGCCCTGTTAACGCTAAAATGACCGACAAGATCGAAAAAGTTGCTCCTGGCGTTATTGCACGTAAATCAGTTTCACAACCAGTGCAAACCGGTCTGAAATCAGTTGACTCAATGGTTCCGGTTGGCCGTGGCCAACGTGAACTGATCATCGGTGACCGTCAGACAGGTAAGACTGCGGTTGCAGTGGATGCGATCATCAACCAGAAAGGTCAGAACATGACCTGTATCTACGTTGCGATCGGCCAAAAGGCTTCTACTATCGCTAACGTGGTGCGTAAACTGGAAGAAAACGGTGCTTTAGAGTACACGATCGTAGTTGCAGCAGCAGCTTCTGATTCTGCAGCATTGCAGTTCCTGGCACCATACGCCGGTTGTACTATGGGCGAATACTTCCGTGACCGTGGTCAAGATGCATTGATCGTTTATGATGACTTGTCAAAACAAGCGGTTGCTTACCGTCAAATCTCATTGCTGTTGCGCCGTCCACCAGGCCGTGAAGCTTACCCAGGTGACGTGTTCTACATCCACTCACGTCTGCTGGAGCGTGCTGCTCGTGTAAACGAAGAGTATGTAGAAAAGTTCACTAACGGTGAAGTTAAAGGCAAAACAGGTTCATTGACTGCATTGCCAGTAATTGAAACAGCGGCTGGTGACGTTTCCGCATTCGTTCCAACCAACGTGATTTCTATTACTGACGGCCAGATCTTCCTGGAAACTGACTTGTTCAATGCCGGTATCCGTCCTGCGATCAACGCTGGTATTTCAGTGTCACGCGTAGGTGGTGCAGCGCAAACCAAAGTCATCAAGAAACTGGGTGGCGGTGTACGTTTGGCTCTGGCTCAGTACCGCGAATTGGCAGCGTTCGCGCAGTTCGCATCTGACCTGGATGAAGCGACACGTAAACAATTGGACCGCGGCCGTATGTTTACCGAATTGATGAAACAAGCACAATATGCACCGTTAAGCGTATCAAACATGGCAATTACCCTGTTTGCAGCGAATAAAGGTTACTTTGATGATGTTCCAACCAACAAGGTATTGGCATTTGAAGGCAAGTTGCACGGTTTCATTGCTTCTAAATACAAAGCATTGGCTGATGCGATTGAAACAAGCAAAGATTTAAGCGGCGATAACGAGAAAGCACTTGAAGCAGCTATTCAAGACTTCAAAGCGACAACTGCTTACTAATATCTAACTATTAGGACACTAAAATGGCTGGTAGTAAAGAAATTAGAACCAAGATCAAGAGTGTAGAGAATACACGCAAGATCACTAAGGCGATGGAAATGGTGGCCGCTTCTAAAATGCGTAAAGCGCAGGATAGAATGCGTGCATCACGTCCATACGCCGAGAAAATCCGCAATGTTGCAGCTCACCTTTCACTCGCGCATTCTGAATACAAACACCCTTTTCTGTTAAAACGCGATCAGGCCAAGAATATCGGCATTATCGTTGTAAGCTCAGACAAGGGTCTTTGCGGCGGTTTGAACACCAACGTGCTGCGTATGACAGTGAACCAGATGAAAAACTGGGAAGCTGAAGGCAAGGAATTATCTGTCAGCGCCATTGGCAACAAAGGCTATGGTTTCATGAACCGTATCGGCGCCAATGTGAAATCACACATTACCGGATTAGGCGATGTACCGCATCTGGATAAACTGATCGGTACGATCAAGGTGATGCTGGATGCTTATACATCTGGTGAAATCGATCAGCTGCATATCTGCTACACCCGCTTTATCAATACCATGAAGCAGGAGCCGGTAATGGAGCAGTTGCTGCCATTGACTGCTGAGCGTTTAGGTACACATCCGACGGAAGATAAAGCGGAAGCATTGAGCACCAGTGCAGTAGTTAAGAGTGTTGTGCAGATCGGCGCAGCAAAAGGCCATTGGGATTATATCTATGAGCCTGAAGCGCAGCCGGTGATTGACGAGTTGATGGTGCGCTACATTGAATCATTGGTGTACAACGCAGTTTCTGAAAACATGGCGTCCGAGCAGTCATCACGTATGGTTGCGATGAAGGCGGCTTCCGACAATGCGAAGAACGTGATTGCCGAACTGAAACTGGTTTACAACAAAGCGCGTCAAGCGGCGATTACCAAAGAGATCTCGGAGATCGTTGGTGGCGCTGCCGCGGTTGCATAAGCGATAAAGAATTTAATTAAAGTAATATCTGACTAACAGTACGTTTGAGTCGAGGAAAAAAGATGAGTACAGCAAATATTGGTAAAGTAGTGCAATGTATTGGCGCTGTGGTGGACGTTGAGTTCCCACGTGATCAAATGCCAAAAGTATTTGAAGCGTTGATCATTGATGACGCATCAAGCCAAGCGGAAGCTGGTTTGACATTGGAAGTGCAACAGCAATTGGGTGACGGCATTGTGCGTACTATTGCCATGGGCTCATCTGATGGCCTGGCACGTGGCACAGCATTCAAATCAACCGGTGCGCAAATTCAAGTGCCGGTAGGTACAGGCACTTTGGGCCGTATCATGGACGTATTGGGTCGCCCAATCGATGAGGCTGGCCCTATCGATTCTGACGAGCGTCGTTCAATTCACCAGAAAGCACCTACATTTGAAGAGTTATCTCCATCTGTAGACCTGCTGGAAACCGGCATCAAGGTGATTGACCTGGTTTGCCCATTCGCCAAGGGTGGTAAAGTTGGTCTGTTCGGCGGTGCCGGTGTAGGTAAAACCGTTAACATGCTGGAACTGATCAACAACATCGCTAAGCAGCACTCAGGTTTATCAGTGTTTGCAGGTGTGGGTGAGCGTACTCGTGAAGGTAACGACTTCTACCACGAGATGGCTGAAGCTGGCGTTATCAAGCTTGACGACATGAAAGAATCAAAAGTAGCGATGGTTTTCGGTCAGATGAACGAACCGCCAGGCAACCGTCTGCGCGTAGCTTTGTCAGGCTTGACCATGGCTGAGAAATTCCGTGACGAAGGTCGTGACGTGTTGTTCTTCGTTGACAACATCTACCGCTACACATTGGCCGGTACTGAAGTATCAGCGTTGTTAGGCCGTATGCCTTCAGCTGTAGGTTACCAACCTACCCTGGCTGATGAAATGGGTCGTCTGCAAGAGCGTATTACTTCAACCAAAACGGGCTCTATTACTTCTATCCAAGCGGTTTATGTGCCTGCGGATGACTTGACTGACCCATCACCAGCAACAACATTCCAACACTTGGATTCAACAGTTGTGTTGTCACGTGACATCGCTTCATTGGGTATCTACCCAGCGGTTGACCCATTGGATTCAACATCACGCCAGTTAGACCCATTGGTGGTTGGTGAAGAGCATTACCAAGTTGCACGTTCAGTACAGTCAACATTGCAACGCTATAAAGAATTGCGCGACATTATCGCGATTCTGGGTATGGACGAGTTGTCACCGGAAGATAAATTGGCTGTTGGCCGTGCACGTAAAATCCAGCGTTTCCTGTCACAACCTTTCCACGTTGCTGAAGTGTTTACCGGCGCACCTGGTAAATACGTGCCATTGAAAGAAACAATCAAAGGCTTTAAAGCGATTGTTGCCGGCGAGTACGATCACCTGCCAGAGCAAGCGTTCTACATGGTAGGTGGTATTGAAGAGGCTGTTGAGAAGGCTAAGACTCTTAACTAAGTTTTGCTTGGTTAATTAGTTAAACGCTTTAAGGAAAAAAAATGGCAAATACTGTTCATATTGATGTAGTCAGTGCAGAAGCAAGCATTTTCTCAGGTGAAGCTGAGTTTGTGGTTGCGCCTGCCAGTGCCGGTGAAGTGGGTTTGTTCCCTAATCACGCACCTATGATTACTACCATCAAGCCTGGCGCTTTGCGTATCAAGCAAGCCAATGAAGCGGAAGAGACTTTGATTTTTATCTCAGGTGGTTTGCTTGAAGTGCAGCCTGGCGTAATCACGGTTTTAGCTGATACGGCAGTGCGTGGTCATGATCTGGATGAAGCAAAAGCGCTTGCAGCTAAAGAAGCTGCAGAAGAAGCGCTCAGAAACAGGACTTCAGATATCGATTACGCAACAGCGCAAGCTGAGTTGTCAGAAGCGGTTGCGCAGATTCAGACAATTGAGCGCTTACGTAAAAAAGCACACTAATTGTTGTGAAACAGATGGTGTAACAAGCAAAAAGGCAGCCTCGGCTGCCTTTTTTGTTATACTTTGACTATGACCATGCGCTTTTACGGCGCGCTATCAGATTGATTATGAGCAAATTAAACATTGTGATTCTTGCTGCGGGTAAAGGTACCCGCATGTATTCAGACCTGCCGAAAGTTTTACATGCCGTTGGCGGCAAGCCGATATTAGGACATGTGCTTGACTGTGCCAAATCACTTGATCCACACAAAATAATCGTAGTGTATGGCTTTGGCGGCGACATCGTAAAACAGGCTTTTGCACATGAAAATATTATCTGGGTCAACCAGGCTGAACAGCACGGTACGGGCCATGCGGTACAGCAGGCGGTGCCGCATCTGGATGCGGACGCCGACACGCTGATCTTGTTAGGTGACGTACCGCTGATAGAGGCGCAGGCATGCCGCAATCTGCTTAAGCAAGCGCAGAACAGACTGGCGATCCTGTCTTTCAATAAAGCAGACCCAACAGGTTACGGGCGCATCGTGCGCAATGCCATGTACGGCGTAACGGCGATCGTGGAACACAAAGACGCGAGTGAAGAGCAGCACAAGATCACTGAAGTAAATACCGGCATCATGGCAATGCCCAATGCAAATCTAACGCAATGGCTGTCCAGGCTGGATAATCACAATGCGCAGGGCGAATATTATTTAACCGACATTGTGGCAATGGCGGTTAAGGATAATATTGATGTCGTGGCTGAGATTACGTCAGATGAATGGTCGGTGACCGGCATTAATTCCAAGACAGATTTAGCGCAGATGGAACGTGTACATCAAAGCAGAATCGCAAATAAACTATTACAGCAAGGAGTCACTCTCAAAGACCCTGCCCGCCTCGATGTCCGTGGAGCGCTTAGCTGTGGCCGCGACGTAGAAATTGACGTGAATTGCGTGTTTGAAGGCACCGTGACCTTGGGCAGCAATGTGAAGATCGCTGCGAACTGCGTGATAAAGAATGCAGACATTGCAGCGGGCACCCACATTGCACCATTCACCCATATTGACGATACGCATATCGGCGAGAACGCCCGTATCGGGCCTTATGCGCGTTTGCGACCCGGTACTACACTGGCGGCGGAAACGCATATCGGCAATTTTGTGGAACTGAAAAATGCCCAGGTGGATGTCGGCAGTAAGATCAACCACCTGAGTTATGTCGGCGACAGCACGGTAGGCAAGAACGTCAATATCGGTGCCGGCACCATTACCTGCAACTATGATGGTGCCAATAAATTCAGGACGGTGATAGAAGATGATGCTTTTATCGGCTCGGATTCACAGCTGGTAGCGCCAATTACGATAGGCCGCGGCGCTACGATTGCTGCGGGTTCAACGATCACCAGGGATGCCCCGGCGGAGCAGTTGACGTTCTGCCGCGCCAAAGAACAGAAATCCATTGCCGGCTGGAAACGACCACAGAAGATAAAGAAATAGCAGAAATCTTAATGATCCCGTCATTCTTGCGCAGGCGGGAATCCAGTTCAGTATGTAAAGCAGCCTAGATTCCCGCCTGCGCGAGAATGACGAAGCTGATATTTTTTAAAATGACGCACTCGATGCCACTTCGAAGCGCGCTCTAAAAAATGAAAGAATAAACAAATATGTGCGGCATTGTAGGTGCAGTAGCAAATAGAAACGTCGTTTCAACGCTGATAGAAGGCCTGAGCCGCCTGGAGTACCGTGGCTATGACTCGGCCGGTATTGCGGTTCTGAACGGCTCCGGCATCGAACGCGTGCGTGCCGTGGGCCGAGTATCTGCCATGACAGAAAAAGCCAATGACGTCGGTTTGAATGGCCAGGTGGGCATTGGTCATACGCGCTGGGCAACGCATGGCGGCGTCACTGAGAGCAATGCGCATCCGCATGTATCGAAAGGTGAGCTAGCCGTGGTGCATAACGGCATCATTGAAAATCACGATGAGCAGCGTACACGACTGAAAGCACTAGGTTATGAGTTCACTTCGCAGACCGATACCGAAGTGATCGCTCACCTGATTCATTATTACCACCAGGACCTGAGCCTGCTGGCTGCTACGCAAAAAGCGGTGAGCGAGCTGACCGGGGCATTTGCAATCAGCGTGGTCTCCATTAAGGAACCGGAGCACATGGTAACGGCACGCCTGGGCTGCCCATTGCTCATTGGCCTGGGTGAAGACGAGAATTTTATTGCTTCTGATGTTTCAGCCGTGCTTTCAGCCACGCGCAAAGTGATCTATCTCGAAGACGGCGATGTCGCGGATGTCTGCCGTGATGCGGTAACAATCTATGGCCGCGATGGCAGCATTGTCGAGCGTAAAATCCATATGAGCGATGTATCGCTTGCGAGCATGGAGCTTGGCCCATACTCGCATTTTATGCAGAAAGAGATCCACGAACAGCCACGTGCCCTGACTGATACGATTGAAGCGCTGATTGATGACAATCGTTTCTCTGCTCAATTATTCGGTGCCAACGCGAGTGAAATCTTCAAACAGGTGGATAGCATCCTGATTCTGGCAGCCGGCACCAGCTATTACGCGGCACTCACGGCAAAATACTGGCTGGAAAGTATCGCCAGGCTGCCGACCAATGTTGAAATTGCCAGTGAATACCGTTACCGTGAATCTGTGCCTGATCCGAAACAGCTGATCGTGACGATTTCGCAATCCGGTGAAACATTGGATACGATGGAAGCGCTGAAACATGCCAAAGCACTCGGTCAGAACCTGACGCTGGCTATCTGCAATGTGCAGGAAAGCGCCATTCCAAGGGCTTCGCAACTGGTATTTTACACCCGTGCCGGCGCCGAGATTGGCGTTGCATCAACCAAAGCCTTCACCACGCAACTGGTCGCTTTATTTACCTTGGCGGCAACGCTGGCAAAACAACGCGGCTTGCTGAGCGCGGAAGCAGAACAGGAGCATTTAAGCGCGTTGCGCCAGCTGGCAGGTAGCGTGCAGCATGCACTGAATCTGGAACCGCAAATCCGTGAATGGGCGAAATCATTTGCCAATAAACAGCATGCTTTGTTCCTGGGTCGCGGCATACATTACCCGATTGCGCTGGAAGGCGCATTGAAGCTCAAAGAGATTTCTTATATCCACGCCGAGGCTTACCCTGCCGGCGAGCTTAAACACGGCCCCCTGGCGCTTGTAGATAGCAATATGCCGGTCGTTGTGATTGCCCCGAATGATGCATTGCTGGAAAAAGTAAAATCCAATATGCAGGAAGTGAAAGCGCGCGGCGGTGAATTGTTCGTATTTACGGATGCAGACAGCCACTTTACCGCATCGGAAGGCGTGCATGTGATCCGCACCCCGCGCCACGTGGGTGTGCTCTCCCCTATTCTGCATACCATACCGGTACAGATACTGGCCTACCATGCGGCGCTGATTAAAGGCACAGATGTGGATAAGCCGAGGAACCTGGCGAAGAGCGTAACGGTGGAATAGCGGTAATAGCTCTGCCGGCAATGTGAATTATTGTGTGAGGAGCTTAAAGCATGCTGATCGGTGTACCTAAGGAAATCAAGGTGCGCGAGTACAGGGTTGGACTGGTGCCTGCGAACGTGCATGAGCTGGTAAGCCATGGCCATCAGGTGCTGGTCGAGACTGGCGCAGGTGCAGGGATCGGTGCGGATGACGCCCAATACCAGGCTGCAGGGGCCACAATCGTGGCTACTGCACAGGAAATATTCGAGCGTGCCGGACTGATCGTCAAGATTAAAGAGCCGCAGGCTGTTGAGCGCAGATGCCTGAAACCCGGCCAGATCCTGTTCACTTACCTGCATCTTGCGCCTGATGCGGAGCAGACGCACGATTTGATTGAATCGGGTGCTAGCTGCATCGCTTATGAAACCGTAAGCGCAGATAACGGCAGGCTGCCCTTGCTTGAACCGATGTCCGCAGTCGCCGGGCGCCTTGCGATCCAAGCCGGTGCTCATTTTCTTGAAAAAACACACGGTGGTTCCGGCATACTGCTCGGGGGCGTGGTGGGGGTCGAGCCCGCTAAGGTGACGGTGATCGGCGGCGGCGTGGTTGGCATGAATGCCGTAGACGTGGCTTTGGGCATGGGCGCTTCAGTGACGGTGCTGGACCGCAATGTAGATACCCTGCATGGGCTCAGAAAGCATTTCGGCACGCCACTCAATACGGTTTATTCAACCGCAACCACAATAGCGCAGCATTGCATGAACGCTGACCTGGTGATCGGAGCCGTATTGGTGACGGGCGCAACCGCCCCCAGGCTGATTACCCGCGATCTCGTAAAGCGCATGAAACCCGGCAGCGTGATTGTTGACGTGGCGATTGACCAAGGCGGCTGCTGTGAAACCTCTCGCCCGACCACGCATGATGCGCCGACCTTTGTGCTTGATGGCGTGATCCATTACTGTGTCGCCAACATGCCGGGGTCTGTGCCGCGCACTTCAACCTATGCGCTGAATAATGTGACGCTGCCTTATGTGCTGGCCCTTGCTGATAAAGGTTTATCGGCACTGCGTGAAGATAAACACCTGCTTGACGGCCTGAATATACATCTGGGCAAAGTCACTAATCAGGCGGTCGCTGCGGCGCATGGGCTGGCATATTGCGATGCACTGACTGCGTTGGGAACAGCCTGATGATGCAGGAATAGTGTTCAGGCTGCAAATGGCCATTCATGCAGGGTTCTGTATTCTGCCCCGTGGTTGGCCATGACCGATTCCACCAGCACCAGAGAGTTCACTTGCCACGCTACAGGCGCAAAGTACTGGGGCGCTAACATATGTCCAACGTTGCGAAACAGTGTAACGTGCGGGCTGAATCCGGTGCCATCACCCGCGGTAAATCCTGCGTCTGCAAGTTCGCGCTGCAATGTTGCGGCTAGTGTCTCCAGTGCGGGTTCTCTGGCGGCCAGTGTAGCGTAGCCGATGCGATTATGTTTCCAGAATGCAAGCGTATCCAGTTCAAGCCTGAAAGGCATTATAGCTGCGGCTATATCTGCCGCTGCTGCCAGCTTAGGCAGTTGCGAGCGTTTTATATTGCCTATGAATTGCAAAGTCAGGTGCAGTGTGTCCGCGCGCATCACACGGGCATTGCATTTAACCTGATATGCTTCAGCAATGGCATGCAGTTGGCGCTGAATGGCAGGTTCCGGCCACAGTGCAAAAAATACACGGATGATATCCGCATTTTTTATTGGTGCCGGCCTTTTCATACCGGCCCTGGTGAATGATTCAGTAAGGTGTTTCACCTGCGATATTCCCGGCAGGAGAATAATGACACACCCAGATCTGCTCACGGCTATCGCTGCAAGTCGCCATGCCACAGCCGACTTTTGCGGTGTCGCGCCATACGATTTGTGTGTAATGACCGCATATCGCTCCGGTTCTGCATGCATTGCGTGCAAGGTCATAGTCATCTTTTTCGTTAGCCCAGCTATCGATCACTTCAGTCGGTGAAACTTTACGCAGTTCTTTACGGCCGTCTGACCACATGAGTGGGCTTGCCCAGTAGAGATTCTCACCATAGCTGCCTTTAGGCTTGCTATGCTGCATAGTGCAATGCTGTGATTGTTTTAAATGGTTCGCCCAGGCCTGCGCTGATTTAGCCAGTTTGGGCGAGTGGCTAAGTGCTTGAACGCCTGCTTCGGCACGCCACTTGTTATGCGCAGCAACAACCGCTAATGGGGCGACTGCTTCGGCATGGGCTGCGGGAACCAACAGGATTGCAATGCAAAAGTGAATAATGGCCTTGAATATCATGATCTACTCAATTGCATGCAGGCATAGATCACGGATCATGATTTCTTCATCAGCAGGGATAATCACTACAGGCTTACTGCCCGCCTGCCATATTTGGCTTGCATTGATACGGTTCAGTTCAGGATTTAAACTGAAGCCGAGAAATGCCAGCGGTGTGCAGATTTTCAGCCGGATTTCCGCCGCATGCTCACCGATGCCGGCCGTGAATACCAGTGCATCTACCCCGCCCGCTTTGGCTGCTAAAGCGCCGATTGCAGCGCGTACCTGTCGGCAGAAATACTCAACAGCAAACTTGGCATGTTCGCTTTGGCTGGCGAGCAGGTCCTGCATTTCGGCACTCTCGCCGTCAGAGAGTGCTAGCAGCCCCATTTTGTGAAACACGATGTTATTCAGTTGGTCGGGGCTATAGCGTTTAGCCAGCTCTACCATGACGCCAGGGTCGAGGTCGCCGCTACGCGTGCCCATGGTGATGCCGCCTGCTGGTGTGTAGCCCATGGTGGTGTCGACAGACTTCAGGTTCTGCATCAGGCACAGGCTGGCACCGCTGCCCAGGTGCGCGACAATCACCTTTTTGTAGGCGATTGCACCAATAATGCCAGGCAGCGTTTTGGCAATATAGGCATAGTTCAGGCCATGAAAGCCGAAGCGGTGCAGGTTCAGTTTGCTGGGGATTGGTAAACGTTTAGATAGCGTAGGCATACCGGCATGGAAAGCCGTGTCAAAACAGGCGACTTGAGGTACTTTAAACATCCTGTGGCATAGCTCCAGCCCCAGCAGGTTGCTGGGCAGGTGCAAAGGCGCCAGGTGAATCAGGCTGTTGAGGCGGGCGCGTTCGGTATCATCAATCATACGGGCGGCATCGGCAATGTCGCCGCCATGCACAAAGCGGTGGCCTACTGTTGCTGGTTTATCAGCTCCCAGGTCATAGAGCAGGTTTTTAAAGGCATCGTGCAGGCTGTGTGCCTTATCATCGCTGATATGTTCATAACGAAAGTTGCGCCTGCTGCCGTCGCTGGCAAACAGGCTGGCTTTCAGGCTGGAGGAGCCGCAGTTGATCGTCAGTATGCTCAAGGACGCTCCTATCTATACATTTTTTGCGAGCATCAGCTTAGCCGATTGCCTGCTTAAACCATTTGGGCGCATTACTGCGTTGCGCGGTACTCGAAACCTCGCTGTATTCCGTATACTATCTCGGTTTCTCCGTTCCGTGCGCCTTGTACTGCATCCCAAACCCTGCATTGATAGAAGCGCCCTTAATACGGCCATGTCCAGTCACCGGCTTCCGGCAGGTCTACGCCGTGCTCATAGGCGTACTGGCAGCACTCTATCTGTTTGTTGCGCATTTTTTCCTTCACGTGCGCACCGGCCACGTGCAGTGCCGGAATATGGTCGATCACGCTCATGACCAGGCTGTAGCGGTCAATCTGATTCTGGATCGCAAGTTCAAGTGGCGTATTGATGCTGCCTTTTTCCTTGTAGCCGCGAACGTGCAGGTTACGATGGTTGGTACGGCGATAAGCCATGCGGTGGATCAGCCAGGGGTAACCGTGGAAGTTGAAAATGATCGGCTTGTCGACAGTGAACAGGCTATCAAAATCATCGTCTGACAGGCCGTGCGGATGCTCATGGGATGGGGTCAGTTTGTACAGGTCGACCACATTGATGAAGCGAACCTTGAGCTGCGGAAAATGTTCGCGCAGCAGCACAACGGCCGCCAGTGCTTCTTTGGTCGGAATATCCCCGGCGCACGCCATCACGACATCCGGTTCGGTGTCGCCGTCATTGCTCGCCCACTCCCAGATGCCCAGGCCTTTGGTGCAGTGTTTGATCGCGGCATCCATATCCAGGTACTGCAGGTGTTTCTGTTTGTCGGCCACGATGACGTTGATGTAATCGGTGCTTTTCAGGCAATGGTTTGCCACGGACAGCAAGCAGTTCACATCGGGCGGCAGGTAAATACGGGTGACGTCAGGGCTCTTGTTAAGCACCACATCCAGAAAGCCGGGATCCTGGTGGGTAAAGCCGTTATGATCCTGGCGCCATACCGTTGAAGTGATGAGCAGGTTGAGCGATGAGACCGGCGCCCGCCATGGCACCGCCTTGCACATGGCCAGCCATTTGGCGTGCTGGTTGAACATGGAATCGATCACATGCACAAAGGCCTCGTAAGTGGAAAAGAAGCCATGGCGGCCACTGAGCAGATAACCCTCCAGCCAGCCTTCCAGCGTGTGCTCTGACAGCATTTCCATGACGCGGCCATCGGGTGACAGTTCGCCGCCGTCAGCGTCTTCGGGCAGGTAATCAGCCAGCCAGGTCTTTTTGCTGATTTCGTAGACACTATCCAGTTTGTTGGACGTGTTTTCATCCGGGCCGAACACACGGAAGTTATCCATATTGTTTTTCATGATGTCACGCAGAAATTCGCCCAGTGCGTGTGTATTGCCAGCGCTTACCTTACCCGGTGCCGGCAGCCTGGCGGCGTAATCCCGGTAATCCGGCATGCGCAGTTCTTTGCGGATCAATCCGCCATTGGCCACCGGGTTGGCACTCATGCGGCGCGTGCCTTTAGGGGCAAGTGCCCTGAGGTCGGCTTTGAGCCTGCCGGATGCATCGAAAAGTTTTTCCGGTTTATAGCTGCGCAGCCACTGTTCCAGCTGCTGCAGGTGCTGTGGGTTGCCAATGACGCCGCCTAGCGGCACCTGATGTGCACGCCAGAAGCCTTCTACCTTGTGGCCGTCCACTTCTTTCGGGCCGGTCCAGCCTTTGGGAGTGCGCAGGATGATCATTGGCCAGCGCGGACGCACTGGTTTGCCGCTGCTGCGTGCCTCCTGCTGCAGGCGGCGGATTTCCAGCACGCATTGCTCCATGGTTTCCGCCATCCTGGCATGCATTTCCATCGGGTCGCTGCCTTCTACGAAATGCGGAGTCCAGCCATAGCCTTTGAACAGGTGATCGAGTTCATCGTGGGAAATGCGTGATAACAAGGTCGGGTTATTGATTTTGTAACCATTAAGATGCAGCACCGGCAACACTGCGCCATCACGTATCGGGTTCAGGAACTTGTTGGAATGCCAGGAGGTAGCCAGCGGCCCGGTTTCTGATTCGCCATCGCCCACCATGACCGTGACCAGCAGGTCCGGGTTATCGTAAGCGGCGCCGAAGGCATGGGAAACGCTGTAGCCAAGCTCGCCGCCTTCGTGGATAGAGCCGGGCAACTCGGGAGTACAGTGACTGCCGATGCCGCCGGGGAAAGAGAATTCCTTGAAAAAGTGCTTCATGCCCGCTTCATCTTCACTCTTGTTTGGGTAGACTTCGCTGTAAGTGCCTTCAAGGTAGACAGGCCCCAGCATGCCCGGTGCGCCATGGCCTGGGCCGGCAAGGAAAATAGCTTCGAGGTCGTATTTGTTGATGAGGCGGTTAAGGTGCGTGTAGGTGAATGCCAGGCCCGGGCTTGACCCCCAGTGTCCCAGCAGGCGGTGCTTGATGTGTTCTTCGCGCAAAGGCTCTTTCAATAGCGGATTATCGCGCAGGTAAATCATGCCAGCTGCAAGATAACAGCAGGCACGCCAGTAGGCATGGATATCCTCAAGTTCTTTGCGGCTTGGTGTTACAGGGGCTGCACTCATCTATCATCTCTCCGGATCTGCATTCAGTGACATCGTTCTATACGAATCATGATACTCGCAGATGAAGGCGGTTGCATCTATATCCGCACCCTGAGTGCGTGTATCCGGCAGGGATTGTATCGAATATGCTACTTCAGGATAACCGGGCTGATTTCTACGCTGCCGCTGGCATGCCCGAGCAGAATCTGTTTGTCCTGGATAGTGCAGCTTATCGACATGCCGCGTGATGCGATGTCTGCAATGGTATCCGTCTCCGGCAGGTTAATCACGGTCAGGTTGTGCTGTTTCAGCAGCGCTTTTTTGTTGTTGTCCCACCACATATCTGCAATGCGTCCGCCATACAGCACGACTACGACCTGCGCAGAACGTCCGCACGCTTTGCGTACTTCGCGCTCGTCCGGCAAGCCTACATCTATCCATAGCTCAATGGCGCCGGTCAGGTCTTTCTGCCATAAATCCGGCTCCTCATCATCGCTTAAACCCTTGCCGAAAGTGAGTGTGTCATTTGCGTAGAGCATGAACGCAATCAGCCGCACCATCAGCCGCTCGTCGGTTTCCGAGGGATGCCTTGCCAGCGTCAGGCTGTGCTGCGCATAGTAATGGCGATCCATATCCGCGATTTGCAGGTCGACTTTGTATATTGTTGATTTGATAGCCATAGATTCTACTGAAGTGGATTATCCGGTTAATTTAAAGTGAATACATTATACGCATAAGCCCTGCTTAGGGATGCGCGCGCTACCTTATATGACCTGGTTTCTGTTAAGCTTTCACTCTTTGTAATCCAGTAAAGTTTCGTTATGGCCCAGTATGTAATGTCCATGCTCCGCGTGAGCAAAATCGTCCCTCCTAAAAAACAGATCATTAAAGACATCTCGCTGTCTTTTTTCCCAGGCGCCAAAATCGGTTTGCTGGGCCTGAACGGCTCCGGTAAATCCACCGTGCTGCGCATCATGGCGGGCGTGGATAAGGAGTTTGAGGGTGAAGTGCAATGGCAGCCGGGTATTTCCATCGGTTACCTGCCACAGGAGCCACAGCTGGACGCAGAGAAAACCGTGCGCGAAGAGGTTGAATCCGGCATGGGTGAGGTCATGCAGGCCAAACAGAAGCTGGAAGAGGTTTATGCGGCCTATGCAGATCCGGATGCGGATTTTGAAAAACTGGCGGAAGAACAGGCCAAGTATGAAAACATCATTGCGGCCAGCGGCTCCGATGTCGAGCACCAGCTCGAGGTGGCGGCTGATGCGTTACGCCTGCCGTCATGGGATGCAAAGATTGGCCCGCTTTCAGGCGGTGAGAAGCGCCGTGTGGCTTTGTGTAAATTGTTATTATCCAAACCGGATATGCTGCTGCTGGATGAACCAACCAACCATCTGGATGCTGAATCGGTGGAATGGCTGGAGCAGTTCCTGGTGCGCTTCCCTGGCACCGTAGTGGCGGTAACGCATGATCGATACTTCCTTGATAATGCTGCCGAATGGATACTGGAGCTGGATCGAGGCCATGGTATTCCGTGGAAAGGCAACTACTCAAGCTGGCTGGATCAGAAACAGGCACGTCTGGCACTGGAAGAATCCCAGGAATCATCACGCCGTAAAGCGCTGAATACCGAATTGGAGTGGGTACGCCAGAACCCGAAAGCGCGTCAGGCCAAGAGCAAGGCGCGTATTGCCCGCTATGAGGAGCTGGCAAATGCCGAATACCAGAAACGCAATGAAACGCAGGAGATTTTCATTCCTGCCGGTGAGCGTTTAGGTGACCAGGTCATTGAATTTGACGGCGTAAGCAAAGCGTTTAAAGACCGTTTGCTGATTGATAACCTGAGTTTTAGCATTCCTGCCGGTGCGATTGTCGGCATTATCGGCCCGAACGGCGCCGGTAAATCTACCTTGTTCAAAATGATCACCGGCAAAGAACAGCCGGATAGCGGTACTGTGAAAATAGGCCAGACCGTTAAACTGGCTTATGTTGACCAAAGCCGTGATGACCTGAGCAACGACAAGTCGGTATTTGATGAAATCTCAGGCGGTTCGGATATCCTGACGGTGGGCCGTTATGAAACGCCTTCCCGTGCTTACATCGGCCGCTTTAACTTCAAGGGCGGAGATCAGCAGAAAATCGTAGGCCAACTGTCAGGTGGTGAACGTGGCCGCCTGCACTTGGCTAAAACACTGATTTCCGGCGGCAATGTGCTGCTGCTGGATGAACCGTCAAATGACCTGGATGTGGAAACACTGCGTGCCCTGGAAGATGCCTTATTGGAGTTTGCCGGGTCTGTACTGGTGATCTCGCATGACCGCTGGTTCCTGGATCGTATCGCTACCCATATCCTGGCAGCCGAGGGTGAGTCGCAATGGACGTTCTTTAACGGCAACTATCAGGAATATGAGGCGGATAAACGTAAGCGCTTGGGTGAGGAAGGCGCTAAACCAAAACGTATTCGCTACAAACCGATTACGCGTTAACCTGTTAGTTAATTTGATACAAAGCCTTCCGTGCCCGTTTGCCCGTAGAGGGCGTCCCCACCAAGCTAACCTGCAAAAGCAGGAAGCTTGCCGTGAGGGCATGTCCGCCAGAACTAAGCCGCAGAAAAACCTTGCGGCAAGTCTGGCGCCAAAGGCGCTAAACCAAAACGCATCCGCTACAAACCGATTACGCGATAAAAGACTTTCTTTAAACCGCCGATAAACGCCGATGCACGCCGATAAGACTAGTCATTGCGAGCCGTTAGTTATGGCAATACAGAGATTTATATTTCTATGAACTACGCAGTTTTAGTTGGACTACCAAGTATTATTGAGTAAGTGATGGGTTTGGTTTTATCGGCGTGCATCGGCGTTTATCGGCGGTTAATTAAGACTTTAAAGTTTTATCCGCGTTTATATGTGTGCATCTGCGGCTGATTACTGCTCCACATCAATCCTTGGTTTATGCGGCGCATTCTTCGCCAGCAAATCCCACAGCACCGGCGGAATCAGCCGCATCAGCCTGGCTACCCAGCCCATCTGCCAGGGAATCACGACAAAGCGCCGTTTGTTTTCAATGGCGTTCACAAATTTATGTGCCGCCACGTCTGCATCCATCAGAAACGGCATGCGGTAAGTGTTGATGGCGGTCATCGGTGTGCGGATATAGCCTGGCGCGATGGTCGTCACCGCGATGTTATGGTGTGACATTTCCACACGCAGGCTTTCGAGGTAAGCGATGGTTGCCGCCTTTGAGGCGCTGTAAGCGCCCGCGCCTGGCAGGCCACGCACTCCGGCGACGCTGGCAATGCCTACCAGCTGCCCTTTTCCTGCGTTGCGCATGGCATTAATGAATGGTTGAAAGGTATGCACCATGCCCATTACGTTAATGTCCATGACCGCCTGGAATGCAGCGATGTCTTCCTGTTTTTCTGTCAGCGTGCCGCTGCTGACGCCGGCGCTCGCAATCACTACATCGGGAACGCCTTGCTGCTGTATGAAATCTGCGGCGGCTTGTGCCAGCGCCTGGTTATCGCGAACATCGAGCGCATAAACAGCACATGTTGTGCGGTGGTTGCTTTCCAGCGCAATTTTTAGTTTTTGTAAGTGCTCACTTCTTCTGGAGACGAGTCCTATTATTATATTTTCGTTCTTATATCTTTGTGCATATTCATGGGCAATCGCTTCGCCGATGCCACTGGAAGCGCCGGTAATAAAAACTTTCATACAAAATCCTTACTCTGGAATATATAAAAAAACCCGTTTTTACAGTGAGGTAAAAACGGGTTGCTATCCGCAGTTAAAACGCAGCGTATGTGAAAATTGCTGCCATTTAATGCATTTTATTTTTTCGCGGTTTTTGCTTTGTCGGCGCGGATGTTGTTAATGATGTAATCAACGGTTCTTAACGCAGCATCGTTGTTGCCGGCCATGGTGCTTGAGGTGATGAACTGGCCATTGATGATGAGGCTAGGTACGCCAGTCGCGCCTGATGCACGGAACACGTTTGCAGCACGCTTCAGGTTGGCATTCGTTGAGAAGGAGTTGAATGCTTCTTCCACCTTGATTTTGTCCAGGCCGCTTTGTTTGGTTACCCAATCAATCGCTGCCTTTTCATCGGTAGGGTTCAGGGTTTTTTGTTTGTGAATCGCATCAAATAGCGGTGTGTGCAGTTTTTGCAATACACCCAATGTTTCCATGGCGTAGTAAGCCTTGGCCATAGGCGCCCATGATGCGTTAGGTAAACCCGGAACACGCTTGAATGTCACATCGGCAGGCAGTTTCTTTACCCATGCGTTTAATGGTGCTTCCATGTGGTGGCAGTGGCCGCAGCCATACCAGAACAGTTCCACAACTTCAATTTTGGCAGGGTTATCGTTAGGGATAGCCTGTACGGTTCGATCAAAGTCTTTGCCCATTTCAGGGTCTGCTGCCATTACATTGAATGAGGCAAGCAGCATTAAGGCGGCGAATAGCTTTTTCATTAAATTTTCCTTTTGAACTATATTATTGAGTACTGTTTTGTTATTTTTTACGGTTTTCAATCTATCGTTTAACTGTCGTTTGAATCGGCATATCTGCAACATGGCAGTTAACACAACGCATTGTCTCCGCGTTTGGCTGACAAACTGCATAAACGTTCCTGACGTCTATGCAAAATTCATACGATACAGTCTTTGCTTTGAATTACTGGTTTTCGTTATTCACTTTGATCAGGTCAGCCTTGAAGCCATTGGCGGCCAGGTCGCTTTTGGCTTTATTGATGTCATCCAGGTTATTCAGCGGGCCGACACGCACGCGATGCCATACCCCTTTGTCCGGGATGGCCGCGGTTTGCACTACAGCCTCGAAGCCTTGCAGGGCAAGCTTGGCTTTCATGTTGTCGGCTTCTTCACTGGTCTGGAAGGCACCGACTTGCAGGTAATAAGTGTACTGCACTACCGGTTGCGGCTGCTGCTCTTTAATGTTGAGATCTTCTGTCGTTACCTTGCTCTCGCTGCCAGGCAGAATGGTGTAAAAATCAAAACGGGTTTTATCACCGTTGTCCGCGGTAGTATCTGCCGACGTTTTATCAGTGGCATCTGCCGATTTTTTGGCATCCTCAGCGATTTTCTCCGCCAGTGGCTTTTTGGCAACAGTCTGTTCGGCAAATGGGCTTTTGCCGCCTTTGATGTACATAACGACGGCTAAGGACGCCGCAACACCCAGTAAAAATCCGACCAATAAACCGGAAAAGAAAGGGTTGCCTTTATTCTGCCTTTTCGTGCGTTCCGGACTAGGTTTGTAATCTCTGCTCATTTATGAATCCTTATCTTCCATTCAATTTATTCATGCATTACATTGAAATTGAAGTTACATTTTTTGTCTGGCTTCAACGCCGAGTAAATCCAGGCCATTTTTAAGCACCTGCTGCGTTGCCCGAATCAGGCTTAGTCGCGCCAGTTTAAGCGGTTCGTCATCAATCAGGAATTTATATTCATTGTAATAACTGTGCAGGTCACTCGCCAATTCTTTCAGGTAGTTGGCAATGGTATGCGGTGCCAGTTCAGTAGCGGCATTGGCAACAATTTCCGGATATTCGCCCAGGCGCTGCATCAATGCGGTTTCGTGTGCATTATTCAGCGGTGTCAGGTCTGATAAAGCCAGGCTTGCGGCATCACCGCCCCACTGGCCGAGTACGCTGCAGATACGGGCATGCGCATATTGAATATAGTAAACCGGGTTGTCATTGCTCTGGCTGCGTGCCAGGTCAATATCAAATACCAGTTGCGAGTCGGCACGGCGCGCTGCCAGGAAATACCTGGTTGCGTCGCAGCCTACTTCTTCAATCAGGTCGCGCAAGGTGACATAACTGCCGGCACGTTTCGAGAGCTTGACCTCTTCTCCGCCGCGCATTACGGTGACCATCTGGTGCAGCACGTAGTCAGGCCAGCCTTGCGGGATGCCGGCATTCAATGCCTGCAGGCCGGCGCGCACGCGCGTGATGGTGCTGTGGTGATCGGCACCCTGCTCGTTGATGACGCGTACAAAGCCGCGCTCCCATTTTTCTGCATGGTAAGCGACATCCGGTACAAAATAGGTGTATCCGCCATCGGTTTTGCGCATGACGCGGTCTTTGTCATCACCGAAATTTGTGGTTTTGAGCCACAGCGCATCGTTTTCTTCATAGGTGTGGCCACTGTTGATCAGAGCCTGTACGGTTTGATCAACCCTGCCGTTCTTGTAGAGTGCGCTTTCCAGTGAAAATACATCAAATTTGATCTGGAATGCTTTCAAATCCAGATCCTGCTCATGGCGCAGGTAAGCTACGCTGAAGGCGCGGATTGATTCCAGGTCATTGATGTCGCCGCTGGCGGTCACTTCAATATCATCCGCAATTACGGTATGTCTGGTCAGGAAAGCGGCAGCAATGTCATTGATGTATTCGCCGCGATAGCCATTTTCAGGGAAGCTTTCATGTTCGGTTGAAATGCCTTTGCAGCGTGCCAGTACAGAAATGGTCAGGTTATCGATCTGTGCGCCGGCATCGTTGTAGTAGAACTCCCGCGTCACATCCCAGCCATTTGCGTCCAGCAGGCGGGCTAAGCAATCGCCGACTGCCGCGCCACGGCCGTGGCCGACGTGCAGTGGGCCTGTCGGGTTGGCAGACACGAACTCCACCTGCACTTTCTGCCGGTTGCCGCTATTGTTGCGGCCATACTGCTCACCGGCTTTGAGTACTTCTTTGATCACTACTTGCTTGGACTGAGGATTCAAAAAGAAGTTGATGAAGCCGGCGCCGGCGATTTCGGTTTTGGCAATATACTCACTGGCTGGCAGTGCATCGATAATCTGCGTGGCAATGACGCGTGGATTCTGTTTTAGCGGTTTGGCCAGAACAAGTGCCAGATTTGTGGCAAAATCACCATGTTCCGCTGATTTCGGGCGTTCCAGTACGATGTTCAGATCGGCCATGTCCGGTGCGATTGATTTTGCGGCGCTTGTTAATAATTGGGTAAGATGTGTTTTCACAATAATTGCATAAAATCTAAAAGGGTTATTTTAACCCAGATTTTCCATTAGGACTTGAAATGGTAACGTCGCACAGTTTGATGGATTTTTTATGCAAATTTTATGGACAATAGTTATTCTATTGACAAAAAATTTGCATAAAAAAGACGCAAAATGGGCAAGTTAACATTCAAGTAGATGTAAATCGACTAATGGAAAGTCTGGGTAAACCTACTGCTGTCATTTTTTCTTTAAACATACATTATTCAAACAATTTTGGCTCAATCTATCCTCAGAATCGCCCTTGATGTACCGCTGGATCGTTTGTTTGACTACCTGAGCGGCGATCTTGACGTACAAGTCGGCCAGCGTGTGCTGGTGCCGTTCGGCAGCCGCAGCCAGATCGGTATCGTGATGGAGGTTGCCAGCAGCAGTGATATCGCGATAGAGAAACTCAAGCCCGTGCTGCAGGCGTTTGTGGAAGAAACGCCGTTGGATGCCGAAATGCTGAACCTGATTAAATTCAGTGCTGATTATTATCAGCACCCGTTTGGCCAGGCTTTGCTGTCTTCACTCCCTGCGCGTTTGCGCCAGATAGCCCCCGCAGTTTCACGCAAGCAATATCTTTATCAACTGACAGACGCAGGCCGTGCGGCTGATGTTGAGCAAATCGCAAAGAAACAGAAAGTATTGCGCAGCGTGTTATCTGCTTTGCAGGAATCAAGTCGGTTAACCGAGGCCGAGCTGGATGGTATTTCCGCCACTGCGCGTAAGGCCGCAAAAGCACTGGTGGATTTGGGTTATGCCAGCAGCGAGCAGGTACCGGCATTGCAGCGCCTGGTGGCGATGGCAGAGGCCGTGGAGCCACCGTTAAACGCGGGGCAGCTAGAGGCGGTACAGCAGATTATTGCCGGGTTCGGTGTGTTTAAGGCATGGCTGTTGTATGGGATTACCGGCAGCGGCAAGACCGAAGTTTACATCCGGCTGCTGCAGCGCGTTCTGCAGCAGGGTCATGCCCAAGTACTGGTGCTGGTGCCTGAGATCAACCTGACCCCGCAGCTGGAGGCGCGCTTCAGGAGTCGCCTGCCTGATTTTCCTTTGGTCAGCTTGCACAGCAATCTTAGCGAAAGTGAGCGCTTGCATCATTGGCAGCTTGCGCAGTCCGGCGCGGCAAAAATCATCATCGGTACGCGGCTTTCCATTTTTACGCCGCTGCCTGATTTAAAGCTCATCATTATCGATGAAGAGCACGACAGTTCCTATAAGCAGCAGGACAGCATGCGTTACCATGCACGTGATGTGGCGATGGTGCGCGCCAAACGCTTGAACATTCCGGTTGTGTTGGGATCCGCGACGCCCGCGCTGGAAACCTGGTACAACGCAACAGTGAACTCAAAGCCAGCCAGCCGCTATGGCTTGCTGCGCTTGAAAGAGCGTGCAGTAACGGCTGCGCAGCTGCCGCAGATAGACTGCATAGACACGACTAAAGTGAATTTGCAGCATGGCCTCACCCCCCAGCTCATCGCAGGGTTACGCTTAAGGCTGGAGCGTAAGGAGCAGTCACTGCTGTTTATTAATCGGCGCGGGTATTCGCCGGTGCTGTTGTGCTCGGCTTGCCACTGGATCGCACCATGCAGCCGCTGCAGCAGCCGCCTGGTGGTGCATCTGTCGCAAAGAAAGCTGCGCTGCCATCATTGCGGCCATGAGCAGCGCATACCGCACCAATGCCCTGCTTGCGGTGATGCGGATCTGCATCCCACCGGGCACGGCACGCAGCGGCTGGAGCACACTTTGGCACAATTGCTGCCGGCTGCGCGCATTGCACGGGTCGATCGCGACAGCATCAGCCGAAAAAATGCGCTGGTCGAGATTCTCGATCGCGTTCATGGCCAGGAGATCGATATTCTGGTCGGTACGCAAATGCTGGCTAAAGGGCATGATTTTCCGAATCTGACCCTGGTTGGCGTGATCGATACCGACAGCGCATTGCATAGCCCGGATTTTCGCGCCAGTGAGCGCCTGTTCGCGCAGCTGATGCAGGTGGCAGGCCGTGCCGGGCGTGCCGATAAAGCCGGACAGGTGATCATCCAGACGCAGTTTCCAGATCATGCCCTGTTTAATGCTTTGCGTATTCAGGATTATGAGAGCTATGCCAATGTTTTACTGGAAGAACGGGAGCAGATGCAGTTTCCGCCTTATGTGTTCACCGCCCTGCTGCGTGCGGAGGCCAATGATTACATGCTGGTGCAGCAGTTCCTGCAGCTTGCGTTTGCACTGGCGCGCAGCCTGACCGAGCAGGTGCTGGTGTATGACCCGGTCAGGCCGCAGATGGAACGCCTGAAAGGCATGGAGCGCGGCTATGTGCTGATGCAGGCCAGGCAGCGGCCAGCCTTGCAGCAATTGCTGAAACAGCTGGTCAGCCAGATGAGGGCGCATAAACTGGCCGCAAAAGTCAGGTGGGCGGTAGATGTCAATCCGCTGGAGTTCTGATGGCTGTGTTTTCAGCAAAGAGCATTAAAAAGCAGGTCATGAAAGTAAGCGTCACCGGCAGCATCGTTCTGCCTGCAGAGGTTGCCAGGTGCCATTCCAGGTCATGGGGTGAGCCCAGGTATATCAGGAACAGGCTGAATGAATACAGTAAACCAAATCTTAATAGAAAACTGGCTGCATCAACGGTTTTCTGTTTCTTCTGGTAAGCATGGATTGACCATATTGCCAGCGGCAGAAACAAAAGCCATTTCTGGTAATACAAGGCAATCGAGATCAACCCTACGCTTTTAACATCGGTTATGCGGGCTGTAAATGTGCCCATAAAGCTGCCGCCTGCGGCAATGTCGTTACCAATGCCATGCAGATGGCAAAGCAGCAGCCACAACCCGGTCATGATAAAAGCGGGTGTGAATACCAGCAGCAATCTCGAAATATCGATACGTTTTTTGTCGATCGCCAAAGTCAGCAGCAGGCAGAACAGCATGATCACGGCCGCCATCGTGCCTTCATTCTTGATGCCGGTCAGCACTGCCAGATGGGCCATTGCTGCAACTGACAATGTGCTTTTGCTGACTTTAAGATTTGCCTGCCATCCAAGAAACACCATGGATAAAAGCATCATGGTTGCAACAATATACAAAGACAGTATTCCATCCATAAAACCGTTGGTAAGCAGGCCGCCGACGACTAAAAACAAACCGGTGACGAACAGCAGCGTGAGCCTCAGGGGGCCTAAGGTCACGGCAATCACAAGTAGCGGCGGCAATATAAAAAATACGTTGCCGGCTTTGGGGAATATCTCGTTCCAATGACCTGCGATCCTTGCCAAGGTCGCACTGAGCGCAGGAAGTATCACGGGATAATCGTTGTGGCTGAATGCTGCGTAATTATCCAGCTGGGCAAGTAAATTATCATCCATGTAGATTCTCTTGGCATGGAATAACCAGATAGACCTGGCATCCCAGGCTGTGGTGGCTGTCCCGAGCGCCGTGATGGCCAGGAAGCAGCAAACCAACAGCACAAAAGCAACTTGTGGATTCCCTCTGGCGGACCTGATGACGAGGAACAGGGCCGTTAAAATTGATAAACCGATGGCCGCGCTGCTGATATACGTGAAATTAAGCAGCCATAGATACTGGTTGGCGATAAAGGTCAGGCATAGAGCGGCTGCTAGCCATAGCGTCTGTTCTTCGCGGGGTTTATTCGCAAACATGATGTTCTACATTTTCCTGATGATTGATCAATCGGCAATTGTTTTTAAGCGCTGTGCCAGCGAGGGCAAAAACATTTTTGGCGTTTGCATCCAGCCTGGCGGGATAGGTATATTCGACAGCCCTTTGATGTAATAGCGGGTTTTCATTCAATACGCCAGCCAGGTTGAATTCCCGGAGTCCATTTTTAGCAATCAGGGAATTCAAATGAACGACCTCTGCGGGTAGCGACTCAGTGGCGCCGGCATTTTCCTTAAAAGCCTGCATCAGTAATATGGGGTTGAATGCCTGAGTGAATTTGAGTGATGAGAAAATAAAAAACATTATGCCAAGTATGTAGATAATGTTTCTTTTCATAAAAAAATATCCAAATTCTAAAGTTGTTGGAAAATATTTATTCTAATTTCATTAAGGCCGTAAATGACAAATGGCAGGTTTCAGGTGAGCCGTGATGGGTGCAATGATAACGCATAATCAAGCTAGCCTTGATATTGAACTGGGCTGATGACTGGTGTGATCTAACGGCATGGTGCGGGTAAGGCCTAAGCGTGATTTAATTTGAAGACTAGGGTTGGGAGCTTGGGAAGCTAGCGTTCTACCATTGAACTACACCCGCATTGAAGTATTATTTTACTTTAATTTTGGATGATTCTGGCTGACTATGCTGGAAGTGTTGTAAAAACCTGCGCTAAACAGATTTATCATACAGTTCGGGAGAGATTGTCTCGGCAGTAATTAACCACTGTTTACACACAGTTTAAAGACACCCTCTGATAGTGTAAATGTATTAACCCATGCAAAAGAGTACAGCATTAAAGCTTTAGCAAAGCTAGTGAACTCAGTGTAAGCTAGGATATTAAATTTAACTAAAAAGAGGCAACAATAATGACAAAAATGTTGAAGTGGTTGGGGATAATTTTTCTAGTTTTGATTGTAATTGGAATGATTGCAGGTAAAAAAGAAGGTGTGAAAGAAGAAGGAAATACATCCAGCAGTAATGAATTAGTAAATAACAACACTGAGGCAGCTAAATATGTTTTGAATGAAAAAGAGAAAAAAGTATTCAATGCTATGTTGCAAGATGATGTTGATAGTTTTCTCGATGGTGGCGACAGTATGTTGTCTGATGGTTTAATTGTTACTACCTCATTAGAGGTGGCAAAAGCATATGAAGATAACCAAGTTGGAGCAGACCAGAAATACTATAAAAAAGATATTTTAATTAGTGGGAAAATCGAAGGTATTAATAGTGGTCTTGGTAATGAGCCGTATATAACACTTAATGGTACAAATCCATTTTTAGCACCACAGATTCATTTTGATAATCCAAATATTGACAAGATTGCTAGCCTATCAAAAGGTCAAAAAATGACATTTGTTTGCATGGGGAATGGTGCCGTTGTTAGTGCTCCAATGTTTAAAGATTGTCAATTAGCAGAAGAATTTGTTATTAACAAAATTGAAAAAATTAAACCACAAGTACAAGAATTTTTGCGTGGTGAAAAACCTAGAACTGAATTGGTAGGTAAGCTAACGTTTATATCAATAGCAGTAGCAAGGTTGTTACCAGATAATTCCAAATGCTACTCAGGCGGTAAAAATTGTGCGAAAGAAATTCAAGAACTATTTGATAAAACACCAAAAGAAGATATGAAAAAAATTCACACTGAAATGCAGCAATTGGGATTAAAAGTATAAAAAAATTTATACTATGAGAGGGTGTTCTTCAACTGTGTGTAAACAGTGGTTAATTACTGCCGGACACTCTCTCCCGAACTGTATGATAAACCTGTTTAGTGCAGGTTTTTACAACACTTCCAGCATAGTCAGCCAGAATCATCCAAAATAAAGTAAAATAATACTTCAATGCGGGTGTAGTTCAATGGTAGAACGCTAGCTTCCCAAGCTCGATACGCGGGTTCGATTCCCGTCACCCGCTCCAACTTTTCAGCAGATATCAGTGGTAAACATTATGGCTAATCAGGCACCTCCTTCAGTAATGACTTTTGCGGGTACAGACCCAAGCGGCGGTGCAGGACTGCAGGCTGATATTCTTACCTTTGCCAGCATTGGCTGCCATCCGCTTTCTGTAGTCACTGCAATTACTGCACAGGATACGGTAGGTGTGGACGGTGTGCTGGCGATGGACGCAGACTGGGTGAACGATCAGGCGCGTGCGATCCTGGAAGATGTGCAGGTTTCCGCATTCAAGCTGGGCCTGCTGGGATCGGTCGAGAATATTGCGGTTATTGCCGAGATTATGGCGGATTATCCTGATGTGCCGCTGCTGATAGACCCTATCCTGACTTCCGGCCGCGGTGATGAGTTTACCAATGATGAAATGATGAGTGCGATGACGGAGCTGTTGTTTCCGCAAGCCACGCTGATTACGCCGAACAGCATTGAGGCGCGCAGGTTTGCCTACGCAGATGAAACGGATGAGGTGGCATTGACCTCGCTGGATGATGCGGCAGGACGGTTACTGGCAATGGGCAGCGAATATGTGCTGATTACCGGTACGCATGAGCGTACGCAGGAAGTCACGAATACGCTTTATGGTAACGACAAGCTGATCAAATCCTATAAATGGGAGCGTTTGCCAGGCAGTTATCATGGCTCCGGATGTACGCTCACCAGTGCGATCGCGGCGTGCATGGCGCATGGCCTGAGTATCGAAGAGGCGGTTCTGGAAGCGCAGGAATATACATGGCAGACCCTGAAGAATGGCTTCAGGCCTGGTATGGGGCAGTACATTCCAGACCGTATGTTCTGGGCGCGTGATGAGGAAGATCCGGTCATCAACCCCGGTGACGGCAGCGTAAAAGCGCACTAGAAGCAATCGGTATGACAGTGCTGACTTCCCGCAAAATTCAGGGTTTATATGCCGTTACGCCGGATGAGCAAGATACTGAAGTGTTGCTTGCGAAAGTCGAGGCTGCGCTACGTGGCGGTGTCAGTGTCGTGCAGTATCGCAATAAACGCGCAGACCATAAGCTGCAAACGCAGCAGGCGCGCGCTATTCTGCCATTGTGCAGGCAATACCGGGTGCCGTTCATTATCAATGATTCCATCAAGCTTTGCCTGACGCTGGATGCCGATGGCGTGCATCTGGGAGCAGATGACGGCAACCTGGCCCAAGCGCGCAGCCGGCTGGGACCGCATAAGATTTTAGGTGCATCCTGTTATAACCGGCTGGACCTGGCGCTGGCCGCTGCAGATGCAGGTGCGGACTATGCCGCTTTCGGTGCGTGCTTCGCATCCGGCACCAAGCCGAATGCACCGGTTGCCGCGTTAAATTTGTTCGCCGAAGCCAAGCGGCTTGTGCGGATCCCGTTGGTTGCAATAGGCGGTATCACCCTGGAAAATGCTGCGCAGGCGGCAGAAGCCGGTGCTGATGCAATTGCCGTGATCGGCGCTTTGTTTAATGCGGGCAATCATGATGAATCAATTACGCAGGCAGCCCGCGATTTTTCGCGAGTTTTTGATATGTATTAAATCGATCGGTTTTATTCCGTGAAATAATCTTCTTTCACTTAAAATGGGAGAGGTCTGTAATGGCCAAAGAATTATTTAACAATGGCAGTCATGTTTGTATAGTATTCAATGACTTGGCGGATAAGGCGTCTTCGGAGGCGGTGCAGTCCAACCAGTTCTTGATCGTGACAGACGGGCATGGCGCATTGATTGATCCGGGTGGCAATATGACCTATAACGCCCTGATGGTCGGTATGGGGAAGTATTTTAATTTCCGTAAACTGGAATATATCCTGGCTTCGCATCAGGATCCGGATATCGTGGCATCTATCAATAAGTGGATGATCGGTACTGAGTGCAAGGTGTTGGCACCTGCCATCTGGGAGCGTTTTCTGCCGCATTTCTGTGGTGTGGGCAATACAGATGACCGTATTATCGGCATCCCGGATGCCGGCATGAATATACACCTGGGCAATACCATTATTAAAGCATTGCCGGCGCACTTCCTGCATTCGGAAGGTAATTTCCAGTTTTATGACGTAGCTAGTAAAATCCTGTTTTCCGGAGATTTGGGAGCATCGCTGGTGCCGGCAGAGTTGGCGATTGAACCGGTAACGGATTTCAATGCCCACTTGCCTGCCATGCTGGGTTTTCACAGAAGGTATATGACCTCCAATAAAGCCTGCCGCTTCTGGGCAAACATGGTACGCACCATGGATATTGAATCTATCGTGCCGCAGCATGGCCGGCCGTTTGTAGGCAAGGCGATGGTGAACCAGTTCATTTCATGGATCGAAGGTCTCGAGTGCGGAATCGATTTAATGACGCAAAACAATTACAAGGTACCCTGAAAGACAATTTATGACATCTAAGAGCCAGCAGTTATTTGAAAAATCGCAACAACTTATTCCTGGCGGTGTTAATTCACCGGTGCGGGCTTTCCGTAGTGTGGGCGGTACGCCAGTTTTTTTCAAAAAAGGGCTGGGTTCCAGGTTGTGGGATGTGGACGGTAAGGAATATATCGACTACATCAACTCATGGGGGCCGATGATTCTGGGGCATGCTCACCCGGACGTCATTAAGGCTGTGCAGGAAGTGGCGGCAAATAGCCTGTCATTTGGTGCGCCAACCGGACTGGAGCTTGAAATAGCCGAGCTGATCAATAAGCTGGTGCCGAGCATGGAGCAGGTGCGCCTCGTGAGCAGCGGTACCGAAGCCACGATGAGTGCGATTCGCGTTGCGCGCGGCTTCACCGGCCGAAACAAGCTGGTCAAGTTTGAAGGTTGCTATCATGGACACTCGGATGCCTTGCTGGTGAAAGCAGGTTCTGGTTTGCTCACATTTGGCGAGCCTAGCTCTGCCGGCGTGCCGGCGGAAGTCGCCGCGCATACCCTGACACTTGAATATAACAATACGCAGCAGTTGAAAGACCTGTTTGAAGCGAGCGGTGATGAGATCGCCTGTGTCATTATCGAGCCGGTTGTCGGCAATATGAATCTGGTTGTGCCACACATGGAATTTCTGCAGACGCTGCGCGACCTGTGTACCCGGCATGGCGCTGTGTTGATTTTTGACGAAGTGATGACGGGTTTCCGTGTTCACCTTGGTGGAGCGCAGGCTTTATATAACATCAGGCCTGACATTACGACGCTAGGTAAAGTCATCGGCGGTGGTTTGCCGGTAGGCGCCTTTGGCGGCCGCAAGGATATTATGCAGTGCCTGGCGCCCTTGGGAGCGGTGTATCAGGCAGGCACGTTATCGGGCAATCCGGTTGCTGTGACGGCTGGCCTTGCAACATTGAAGTTGCTTCAGACGCCTGATTTCCATGCGAAGCTGGCTGCGCAGACTAAAAAGCTGGTGGATGGTTTGGTGTCTGCCGCCAGAGAAGCCGGTGTTGTTTTCAGTGCGCAAAGTGTGGGCGGCATGTTTGGTTTATATTTCAGTGAAAAATGCCCGACGAGTTTTGCCGAAGTAATGCAAGCGAACAAAGAGCAATTTAACCAATTCTTCCATCTGATGCTGGATGCCGGTATCTATCTGGCGCCATCCGCTTTTGAGGCGGGTTTTGTCTCTGCTGCGCATACGGATGCTGATATTGCGTTCACAATTAATGCTGCGAAAGCGGCATTCAAGGCTGTTGCACCAAAATAATGCATAAAAGGGCGATTTTGACTTGATAGAATCGCCCGCCACGGCTTTCTGCCGTATTTGCAGGATACTTCCCACCATATTAATAAGCTGTTGTATTAACAACGGTAATTCTTATCGTCTGTTGCAAAACTCCATCAATATGCAGTAAAGTAGCGATGTTTCGCTTGGCACATTTTGGTGCATTGCACCAGAATGCTTTCCCATTTTGGTGCAATTATCCGGGTTTGCGGCTTTAATATGCAGGCCAGCCGATGCGGTAGCAGATAATTCGTATCATAAACAGAGCGTTAATGCTGGTTGGCTATCAGTGTTAATATTGATGAAGGGAAATAAGCGCATGCCATATGTAGCAGATACTATTGCCAGATTGAAAAAATCAGGCCCTGCGGAGTTTGAGTTCTATCAGGCGGTTGACGAGGTGTTAACTTCACTGCGTCCGTTGCTGGATAAAAATCCAAAATACAGAAAACACAGTATTATTGAGCGTATCGTAGAACCTGAGCGCCAGATCATGTTCCGTGTGGCATGGATCGATGACAAAGGTCATGTTCAGGTCAATAAGGGCTACCGTGTTCAGTTCAACTCGGCAATAGGCCCTTATAAAGGCGGTATCCGTTTCCACCCGAGCGTTTATGGCGGCATCATTAAATTCCTGGGCTTTGAGCAGATATTCAAGAACTCGCTTACGGGTCTGGCGATCGGTGGCGGTAAGGGCGGCAGCGACTTTGACCCTAAAGGAAAATCAGATAACGAGATCATGCGTTTCTGTCAGTCATTCATGACGGAACTGTATCGTTACATTGGACCAACAACCGATGTACCTGCCGGCGATATTGGTGTCGGTGGCCGGGAGATCGGCTATATGTATGGTCAATACAAGCGTTTAACAGGCAACTTTGATGGTGTGCTGACAGGTAAAAAAATCCCCTGGGGCGGTTCGCTGGCACGTACGGAAGCGACCGGTTACGGTTCGGTTTATTTTGCGCAAAATATGATGCAGGGTCGTGGTGATACGCTGGAAGGTAAAGTCTGTGTGGTGTCTGGTGCCGGTAATGTTGCCATCTATACAATCCAGAAGCTATACCAATTGGGAGCAAAGCCCGTAACATGCAGCGATTCGCGCGGTATGGTTTACCACGAAAGCGGCATTGATCTGGCCACTCTTAAGCAGCTCAAGGAAGTGGAAGGCGCGTGTTTGTCCAAATATGTTGAGCATCATCCGGAGGCGAAATATACCGCTGTGGCTGACTATCCTGCCGGCCGAAATCACGTGTATTCAGTGCCATGTCAGGCGGCTTTTCCGAGTGCGACGCAGAACGAGCTTAACGAGGCGGATGCGGAAGTGTTGCTGAAAAATGGCTGCATATGCATCTCTGAGGGCGCAAACATGCCATCCACTCCGGAAGCTGTTGAAAAATTCCTGAAGGCCGGCATCGCTTATGGACCCGGTAAGGCGGCGAATGCCGGGGGTGTTGCGACCAGCCAACTGGAAATGGCGCAAAACGGCAGTATGCAGCAGTGGACGTTCGAAGAGGTTGATGGCAAGCTGTTTAACATCATGAAAAATATCTACGCTAATGCAAGTGAGGCGGCTAAAGAGTTTGGCGAGCCAACTAACCTTGTATTGGGGGCGAACATCGCCGGTTTCCGCAAGGTTGCTGATGCGATGATAGATCAGGGTGTGATGTAGTTGCTGATGGCTTGAGTGAATTGGTATAAAACCCCGCAATTAATGTTGCGGGGTTTTTTTTGCACTATAACTGTGCATCGCTGGAAAATCCGGGTCTGTATTGATATGTCCTGGTGTATGAATTTCCTATATCAGTCATGGAGTTGTAAATACAATTGACTAAATATGCAACTGGGTACAAAGTACATTTTATTGAGATGGTTGCGTATTAATTCCGCTCAAAAATGGTGCGTATTTTGAAAATATGCACAATATCGGTGCGTGTTGTGGTAGGGCAAACTTTGAGTGTGATCGATTTTTTACAGAGTCTGCGACTTTCTTTGTTTTAAGTGATTGATTTTTAATGATACATTAAATCAATTGTAACAATTTGTAAATTGAATGGCAACTTGCATGGTTTTTGCTTATTTGTATTCCCACCGATAATTGATTCGGTGGCGAGTTAAATGCGCGAATGAGTAAGCTAAACATAGGGGTAGAAGATTGATGGACCAGGCATTAAATCAGACAAGTGTGTTAGTACCAGCACTAACCGCACCACAACAGCAGGGCATGTATAGTCCGAGCAACGAACGCGACGCCTGTGGCGTAGGATTCGTAGCGCATATCAAGGGTAAAAAGAGCCATGATATTGTGCAAAAAGGGTTGGAGTTACTCACTAACCTGACTCACCGTGGTGCAACTGGTTACGATCCTAAGCTTGGCGATGGTGCCGGCTTGCTCATGCAGATGCCCGATGCTTTCATGCGTAAAGAGGCTGCTGCACTTAATATTACATTACCGGCTGCCGGTCAGTATGCGGTGGGCAATGTGTTTTTACCGCAAAATGCAAATAACCGTGCGGCGTGTGAAGCACTGTTTAAGCAGATTATTGCGGAAGAAAATCAAATCGAATTAGGCTGGCGCGATGTGCCGGTTGATAACAGCAATATCGCGCAGGCCGCACGTGATGTAGAGCCAACCATGCGCCAGGTATTGATTGCCAGCGCGCAAGCGGGTAGTGCTGATTTTGACCAGTCTGTGTTTGAGCGCAAATTATTCGTCATCCGTAAACGTATCGAACATGCGGTAAGCGAGCTTAAGCTGGAAGATAATGCGGCGTTCTACATGCCGTCATTGTCTTCACGTACCATCGTTTACAAAGGCATGCTGCTGGCAAATGAAGTTGGCGTTTATTATAAGGATTTGAATGATCCCAGTCTGGTGTCAGCTTTGGCTTTGGTGCACCAGCGTTTTTCAACCAACACTTTCCCGGCCTGGGATCTGGCTCACCCTTTCCGCATGATCGCACATAACGGTGAAATCAACACGGTACAAGGCAACGTGAACTGGATGGCAGCACGCCACGAAGCGATGCGTTCAAGCCTGATTGGCGAGGATCTGGAAAAATTGTGGCCATTGATTGTAGATGGCCAGTCTGACTCAGCCTGTTTTGATAACTGCCTGGAATTATTGGTGGCAGGTGGTTACAGCTTGCCGCATGCGATGATGATGCTGATTCCGGAAGCCTGGTCAAGCAACAACCTGATGGATGACGACCGCCGTGCCTTCTATGAGTATCATGCCGCATTGATGGAGCCGTGGGATGGCCCGGCCGCCGTGGCATTCACTGATGGCAGCATGATCGGTGCAACGCTGGACCGTAATGGTTTGCGTCCGGCACGTTATCTGGTGACCGATGACGATTTGGTCATGATGGCTTCTGAGATGGGCGTGCTTACATTCCCGCAAGAGAAAATCGTTAAAAAATGGCGTCTGGAACCAGGCAGAATGCTGCTCATCGATACGGTCCAGGGCCGCATCATTGATGATGCTGAAGTTAAAAATGCCTTGGCAACGGCCAAGCCTTACAAGCAATGGATCGAGCAATCGCGTTATTTCCTGGCTGATATGCCTAAAGTTGAGAGTGAACTGCAATTGAACGCCAGCCTGCTTGATACACAGCAGGCATTTGGCTATACGCAGGAAGACATCAAGTTTGTATTGCAGCCTATCGTGCAGAACGGTGAAGAAGGCGCAGGCTCTATGGGTAACGATGCTGCATTGCCGGTATTGTCAGCCCGTCCTAAAGTACTCTACAACTATTTCAAGCAGTTGTTTGCGCAGGTTACCAACCCGCCTATCGATCCGATCCGTGAAGAACTGGTGATGTCACTGGTCACCTTTATCGGCCCGAAACCGAATCTGCTGGGTATTGAGGAAACTACGCCGCCGATGCGTCTGGAAGCCAGCCAGCCGGTACTGATGCTGGATGAACTGGAGCAGTTGAAGTCGATTGCTGCACTCACCAATAATCAATATAAATCACTGGTACTGGATATCACCTACCCTGCACAGGAAGGTAAGGCGGGTTTAGCCTTAGCATTGGAAAACCTGACTAAAGCAGCAGAAACCGCGGTACAGGATGGTATCAATATCCTGATTCTCTCGGATCGCGGCATGAATGCCGAGCGCGTGGCGATTCCTGCACTGCTGGCGTGTTCAGCAACGCACGAGCATCTGGTGCGCGCCGGTTTAAGAACCAGCACTGGTTTAGTGGTCGATACCGGTTCTGCGCGTGAAGTACATCATTTTGCCCTGTTGGGCGGCTATGGTGCCGAAGCAGTTTGCCCATGGCTGACCTTTGAAACGATCAAAGGCATGTCAGATGACAGCTACAAGGCCAGCAAAAACTTTGTTAAGGCTATCGGCAAAGGTTTGTATAAAGTCATGTCCAAAATGGGTATCTCTACCTACCAATCTTATTGTGGCGCACAAAGGTTTGAGGCAATCGGCCTGAACAGCCGTTTTGTTGCGCAGTACTTTACCGGTACAACCACCAATATTGAAGGTATCGGCCTGGATGAAGTGGCTGAAGAAGCAGTGCGTTTACACACAGCTGCATTCGGCGCTGATCCTGTGCTGGCGAACAGCCTGGATGCAGGCGGCGAATATGCGTTCCGTGTGCGTGGTGAAGATCATACCTGGACACCGGAATCAATCGCCAAGCTGCAAAATGCTACACGTACCGGTAAATTTGATACATATAAAGAGTATGCAAAACTGATCAATGACCAGACGCGCCGTCATATGACATTGCGCGGCCTGTTCGAGATCAAACCGGCAGCTGCTGCAATTCCGCTGGAGTCTGTAGAGCCGGCTAAAGAAATCGTGAAGCGTTTCGCAACCGGCGCCATGTCGCTGGGTTCTATTTCTACCGAAGCACACGCAACCCTGGCGATTGCCATGAACCGTATCGGCGGTAAGTCCAATACCGGCGAAGGTGGTGAAGATGCCAAGCGCTTCATTCCTGTCGCTGATGCCACCACGATGGCGGCAGTGATCGGTGAAAAACTGATTGAGAAAGATATTGCGCTTAAAGCGGGCGACTCAATGCGCTCTGCGATCAAGCAGGTAGCGTCTGGCCGTTTCGGCGTAACGGCAGAGTACCTGGCAAATGCAGACCAGATCCAGATCAAGATGGCGCAGGGTGCGAAACCGGGTGAAGGCGGCCAGCTGCCAGGCCATAAGGTTTCAGAATATATCGCTAAATTGCGTTTCTCCGTGCCGGGTGTGGGCTTGATCTCACCTCCTCCGCACCATGATATTTATTCGATTGAAGATCTGGCGCAGCTGATTCATGACCTGAAAAATGCCAACCCTAAAGCGTCAATCTCCGTGAAGCTGGTATCTGAAACCGGTGTTGGCACTGTGGCAGCAGGCGTGGCTAAAGCCAAGTCTGACCATATCGTAATTGCCGGTCATGACGGTGGCACCGGTGCTTCACCGATATCCTCTGTAAAACACGCGGGTACACCATGGGAGCTGGGCTTATCTGAAGCGCAGCAGACTTTAGTGCTGAATCAATTGCGTGGCCGTATCGTGCTGCAGGTCGATGGCCAGATCAAAACCGGCCGCGATGTTGTGATCGGTGCATTGCTGGGCGCTGACGAGTTCGGCTTTGCCACGGCACCACTCGTGGTTGAAGGCTGCATTATGATGCGCAAGTGTCACCTGAACACCTGCCCGGTAGGCGTTGCAACACAAGACCCGGAATTGCGTAAGCGCTTCACGGGCCAGCCGGAACATGTTGTGAACTACTTCTTCTTTGTGGCTGAAGAAGTGCGTGAATACATGGCGTCTATGGGTATTGCGAAATTTGAAGACCTGATCGGCCGTGCAGATTTGCTGGACACCCAAGCTGGCATCGACCATTGGAAAATCAATGGACTGGATTTCAGCAAAGTGTTCCATCAACCGGATATGCCAGCCAGTGTTTCACGCAGAAACAATGATGTACAGGACCACGGCCTGGTGAATGCGCTGGATAATAAACTGGTCGCCCTTGCCCAGCCGGCGCTGGAAAAAGGCGAGAAAGTGGTGATGGATATCGCAATCACCAATACTAACCGTACAGTGGGTACGATGCTGTCTAACCAGATTGCGACGCGTTATGGCAAAAAAGGTTTGCCGGACGACACGATCCATGTGAATTTTACCGGCACATCAGGCCAGAGTTTCTCTGCCTTCCTGACCCAGGGCATCACTTTCAGCCTGGCAGGTGAAGGTAATGATTACGTGGGTAAAGGCCTGTGCGGCGGCCGTATCGTGATCAAGCCGCCCAAAGCATTCCGCGGCGTTTCACATCAGAACATTATCGTTGGCAATGCGGTGATGTATGGCGCGACCACTGGCGAAAGTTATTTCAGCGGTGTGGCGGGTGAGCGTTTCTGCGTGCGTAACTCAGGTGCTTCTGCGGTGGTCGAGGGTGTAGGTAACCATGGCTGTGAATACATGACCGGCGGTACCGTTGTTGTGCTGGGCGTAACCGGCCAGAACTTCGCGGCAGGTATGAGTGGCGGTGTTGCGTATGTTTACGATGAAGATGGCCTGTTTGCCAAGCGCTGCAACATGGGCATGGTATCGCTTGAAAAAGTCGAGCATGCAGCCCATGTAGCAGCCGATGCCGTACATCATCTTGACCAGCCGGACGAGGTTACTTTGCTTGCCTTGATTAACAAGCATGCGGAATATACCGACAGTGGTCGCGCAAAAGCGATACTTGCCGACTGGGAAAACGCGCGCGGCAAGTTTGTCAAAGTCATGCCAAACGAATACAAACGCGCTTTAATCGAGCTGGCTGAAGACAAGGCATTGATTGCAGCCTGAGTGCGATTTTAATTAAGTGACGTGATAGCAGTCACTTTTTATAGAAATAAGTAAAGAGACTCTCTCTTATAGGAAAAGGCTTTATAGTATGGGTAAAGTAACAGGCTTTATGGAATTTAAGCGTCTTTCGGAGGCTAACCTGCCGGTGCCGGAACGCGTTAAAAATTACAAAGAATTTGTATTGCATCTGACTGATGATCAGGCCAAGCAACAGGGTGCACGCTGCATGGATTGCGGCATACCGTTCTGTACCACAGGCTGCCCGATCAATAATATCATTCCTGACTGGAACGACCTGGTTTACCACCAGGATTGGCGCAGTGCGATTGACGTATTGCATTCAACCAACAATTTTCCGGAATTTACCGGCCGCATCTGTCCTGCCCCTTGTGAGGCGGCATGCACATTGAATATTAATGATGACGCTGTCGGTATCAAATCCATTGAGCATGCGATCATTGATAAAGCCTGGGAAAACGATTGGGTAAAACCACAGGTCAATCCGAATAAAACAGGTAAAAAAGTAGCGGTCGTCGGGTCTGGCCCGGCGGGTCTGGCAGCAGCACAGCAGCTGGCACGTGCCGGCCATAGCGTCGTCGTGCTGGAAAAAAACAGCCGTATCGGCGGCTTGCTGCGTTACGGCATTCCTGACTTCAAAATGGAAAAATCCCATATCGACCGCCGCATGGCACAAATGCAGGCTGAAGGTGTTGAATTCCGCGTGAATCAGCATGTAGGCGAGACTGTGAAAGCAGATGACGTACTGGCTGAATTTGATGCGGTGGTATTGGCAGCAGGTGCCGAGCAGCCACGCGATTTGCCGGTAACCGGCCGTGAACTGGATGGCGTTCATTTTGCAATGGACTTCCTGACACCGCAAAATAAAGTGGTTGCGGGTGATGTGATCCCAGACCAGATCAAGGCGACCGGCAAGCATGTGGTCGTGATTGGCGGCGGTGATACAGGTTCTGACTGCGTAGGTACTTCAAACCGCCATGGTGCGCTGAGTATTGCCCAGTTTGAGCTGATGCCGCAACCGCCGGAAAAAGAGAACAAGGAACTGGTGTGGCCAAACTGGCCGCTCAAGCTGCGTACTTCAAGCTCGCATGAAGAAGGTGCTAACCGCGACTGGTCAGTGACTACTAAAGAATTGATTGGCGAGAACGGCAAAGTGGTGGCGCTCAAAGCCGCGCGCGTGGAGTGGAAAGATGGCAAGATGAGCGAAGTGCCAGGCTCGGAATTCACAATGCCGGCTGACCTGGTGTTTTTAGCCATGGGTTTCGTGTCACCGGTGCAAAAACTGCTGGAAGTGTTCGGTGTGGAAAAAGACCAGCGCGGCAATGCAAAAGCGACTACCGATGGCGAAGGCTGCTACAAAACGAGCAAAGAGAAGGTTTTTGCTGCCGGTGACGTACGCCGTGGCCAGTCTCTGGTGGTTTGGGCGATTCGCGAAGGCCGTCAGGCCGCGCGTGCAGTGGATGAGTTCCTGATGGGGTCATCAGTATTGCCGCGTTAATCTCCTGCGCTAAACAAGGCTTAATCTAGTAAAATAGCTGGGGATGCATATCACGTGCATCCCCACTTTTTTTGAGCAGAAACAATGACACCATTACAGAACGATACCTTTTTGCGCGCATTGCTGCGCCAACCTACCGAATATACGCCAGTTTGGATGATGCGACAGGCAGGCCGCTACCTGCCGGAGTATAAGGCGACGCGTAAGAATGCAGGCAGTTTTCTAAGTCTTTGTAAAAATGCCGATTTCGCCACAGAAGTCACTATCCAGCCTTTGGATCGTTACCCGTTACTGGATGCATCGATTCTTTTCTCCGATATCCTCACCGTGCCTGATGCCATGGGTCTGGGCCTGTATTTCGAAGAAGGCGAAGGTCCTAAATTCGAGCGCACGCTGCAGCAGGAAGCTGACATTAAAAAACTGGTCGTGCCGGATATGGCCGAGCTGCAATATGTGTTCAATGCCGTGAGCCAGATCCGCAAGACCTTGAATGGCCGCGTGCCCTTAATCGGATTCAGCGGCAGTCCGTGGACATTGGCAACCTATATGGTGGAAGGCAAAGGCGGTACGGACTTCCTGAACATAAAAAAAATGGCTTATGCACGCCCTGACCTGCTGCATCATATCCTGGATATCACGGCGCAGACTGTGATCCAGTACTTGAATGCGCAGATTGCTGCAGGCGCACAGGCGGTGATGATATTTGACTCATGGGGCGGTGCGCTGGCGCATGATGCCTATATCGAATTCTCACTGAATTACATGAAAAAAATCGTGAGCGGCTTAACTAAAACCAGTGAAGGCAGCAAAGTGCCCAGCATCGTGTTTACCAAAGGCGGCGGTTTGTGGTTGGAAGCTCAGGCAGAAACCGGCGCCGATGCACTTGGGCTGGATTGGGCGGTTGATATCGGCAGTGCGCGCAAACGCGTAGGTGCTAAAGTGGCATTGCAGGGCAACCTTGATCCTGCAATCCTGCTATCGACGCCAGAAGCGATTGAGAAACAGGTTGCCAATGTGCTGGCCAGTTATGGTCATGGCAATGGCCATGTGTTCAACCTCGGTCATGGCATTACGCAATGGACACCGCCGGAGAATGCCGCTGCCATGCTGAATGCGGTGCGTGAGCATAGCCGCCAGTATCACCAGTAATTGCGGTAATCAAACCGGGTAATAAAAAGCCCGGACAATAAAAAAGCCCATTAATCATGGGCTTTTTATTGTCTGTGACCTGGTGATTACTTTAAAGACATGCGTTTCATGGTTCCGTCTTTATCAATAAACTTATGTTTCAATGCACCTAGAATGTGCAGAATGACGATAATCAAAAGCATGGCGCCAACCGTTTCGTGTACTTCTTTGAAAAAATCACGGTAAGCTGCGTTATCCAGGCCGCCGATGAAATCAATGCCAAACCATTTGATGCCATATTTGCTGTTTACCGCCATGATCAGGCCGCTGAGCGGCATTGCCACCATGAGCAAATAGAGCAAGTGATGTGTGCCGGTAGCCAGTTTTTTCTCCCAGTTTTTGTAGGAAGCCAATAACGCCGGCGCACGGTGCGTGATGCGCCAAAGAACACGGATAATGATCAGGGCCAATAGTGTTACACCGATAGATTTATGCAGGTTGTAGTAGAAGGTTCTCGGGCTGGCCTCTGCAGCAAGCTGCCAGGTGTAGATACCTAAATCAAACAGGTCAAATCCCATTTGCTTGGGAGCGTCTTTAGGTAATTCGCTCATGTACCAGCCAAGTGCAAACATGGCAAAAATGCCAAGGGCTATCAGCCAGTGTAAAACAATGGCGGTTCTGGTATAGCGTGCTGAGGGTTGATTCATAGTAATATCCTGAAGTGGTTAAATCTTAATGTGTGTGACTGGCATGATTGCAAATAATTTCACAAAGCCGGCTCATTTTAATCTGTAACATAAATTCAAGGAACGATTCATGCGTATTTTAATGATAACCATGAGTATGCTGGCGCTAGTGGGCTGCAGCATGGTCAGCTCAAGTCACGCAGACTCACAGGTCAGCCATGAAGCTTTCGCTGTGGAGCAAGTGGCTGATGGCATTTATGTGCATCATGGCAAGCATCTGGATATTGATACCGGCTATCAGGGAGATATCTGTAATATCGGTTTTATCGTGGGCAGCAAAGGCGTAGCGGTGATTGATAGCGGTGGCAGCCTGAAAACAGGCAAGCAATTGCGTGAGGCAATTCGCAAGGTGACTCCGCTGCCGGTGTTGTATGTGGTGAATACCCATGTGCATCCGGACCATGTATATGGCAATGCTGCGTTTCTGGCTGATAAACCTGCTTTTGTAGGTCATGAAAAATTAGCCAACGCTATGGAGCTTCGCCGTGACCAGTATGCGAAACTGAATGAAAGGTTATTGCATGCCGATGCGAATGGCAGTGACCTGGTCAAACCCACGCTGACCGTGAAAGATAAACTCACGCTGGACCTGGGCGATAGGAAGCTGGAATTGACGGCCCATGCCGCCGCCCACACCAATACCGATGTATCGCTGATTGATGACAGAACCGGTACCCTGTTCACCGGCGATCTGCTTTTCATAGAACGCACACCGGTAGTCGAAACCGACATCAAGGGTTTGATCGCAGAGATTGAAAAACTGAAAGCAAGTCCGGCAAAGCAAGTGGTGCCCGGCCATGGCCCTGTGACTAAAGACTGGGTTGCCGCATTAGAAAATGCGCAGCGCTACCTGAATCAGTTGCTGGCGGATGTACGTGCAAGCATCAGAAAAAACGAAGGCATGGAAAAAGCGATGGAAACCGCAGCGGCAGCTGAAAAGGATAAATGGCAGCTATTCGAGGTTGCTAACCGGCGCAACGTCAATACGATTTACCCGGCACTGGAATGGGAATAATAAAAAAGCGGCACTGGAACCAGGCCGCTTTTTTACTTTATTGCAGCGTTATTTCTTGAGATTGTCCAGGCTGCACGCAGTATTCGGGTTTGCATTTAACAGCAGCAGGCCGCCGGCGATTGCCAGATATTGCAATAACGGCAACTTGAGTAAAAAGATCAGGGCAACAACATATATGGCCATGGCTAAAGCGACAGCTTTGGTTTTATAACCAAGCAGCAAACCAAGTCCGCCTATCAGGTTAATTAAAATGATCAATGGCGCGAAAATCCCGGGCAACCCTAAACTGCCCAGCCCAGCCTGATATTCCTGATAGCCTGATGGATTGTTCATGAAACTGATCACGAGAGCGACTACCTGAACCAGGAAAATCTGCGCAAGCAGGATGCGCGCAATGGTTGTTAAATATTTTTGCATATATAACCTTAAATTAACTGAAAAGACAAACACGCATAATGCCTGTTACTGTCATAGCCTGCAAGAGGCAAACGAAAGGGGTGGTACGCTTTGAAAATGGATTTTGTGATTGCGGCGGTCACCTGGCAAACACATGCCGCATCATTGAAAATGGTGCGTGAAGAAGTGTTTATCAAAGAGCAGCATGTGCCGGTTGCGCTGGAATGGGACGGGATGGATGCAGCTGCCCGGCACCTTCTGGCATTTAACAGCGCGGGCGAAGCGATAGGCTGCGCAAGGCTGACCGGGGATGGCAGTATAGGGCGTATGGCGGTTCTGAAGCCGTGGCGCGGCATGGGTGTCGGCCATGGCTTGCTGGCAAAGGCCGTTTCATTATATAGGCAGCAGGGTTGGCAGAAGATCACCCTTTCTGCACAGGTACATGCAATCGCTTTTTATGAGCAGTCTGGTTTTAAAGTCTGCAGCGAGCCATATTTTGATGCCAATATCCAGCATGTAGATATGCAGTTGAAGTTATTGCCATGAAACAAGGTGGCTGCAACTGCCCCAATATAGGTGAAATACCTGCTTCCGGCAGGGCAGGCGGGATCTATTGGCTGCTTGCCGGCAAGTAAGGTTTTAGCGCACGCTCAAATCAACACGGCAGTCTTTTCATGGTAATCTATATGTATAAAACGCAGACCAGGTCAATCACCCTTATGGGTGAGTTCTGGTGCGGGGTTTCTGTCAGGCTTTGAGGCAAGGTTGGCGCAGTCATCCAGAGGGACAAAGGATAATGGATTTAAACACTGTTTTTAGTAAAACGGCCAAAGCATCGCGTGCGCCATTGCCATGGGTCGGTGGTTTGTCGCCGCAGTTCAAGCAGGTATTATCACTGGTAGACGGCAAGCAAAATGTAGAGGAAATCCTGCGCAGCTCCGGCAAGCTGGCAAAGAGCGAGCTGCAGAAGATCCTGCTCAAGCTGGAAGACGATGGTTACATCCAACGCATTTCAAGTAAGGCAGCAGAGCCGGAATGGCTAAATGAGGTCGGTAGCTATTCCATCAATGCAAATAACAATTACAACATTGCGGTGGAAGAAATTGATGCGGCAGAACTGAATTTTGAAGATGCAGGTTTTGGTGTCGAGGGTGTCGCTGAAATAAAACCGGTTGTTGAAAAAAATGCGCCCTCGGCGACCGAAGTACCCTTAGAGCCAGAAGTTGAACGCAGGGCTCAAGAAGTTAAAGCCATAAAAGCCAAACGGGAAGCCGAGCGCAGATTAAAGGCCGAAGCCGCAGAAAAGGCCAGGCTCATGGCCGCTGAACAAGCAAAGCGCATAGCGGAAGCCGGCGCAAAAGCACGTCAGGAAGTAGAGCGCATAGAGCGTGAAAAGGCTGAAGCCGCTGCCAAATTAAAAGCCGAGGCAGAACGTATTGCGCGTGAACAAGCCGAAGCTGCAGAAAAAGCGAGGCTGGAAGCGGAGCGTATTGCTCGTGAGGAAGCGGAAGAACAGGCGCGTATCGCAGCGGAACGCAAAGCCGCTGAAGAAGCAGCCGAAAAAGCCCGGCAGGAAGCCGCGGAACAGGCGCGGCTAGAAGCAGAACGCATCGCACGCGAAGAAGCCGAAGCCATTGCGCGGGCCAAAGCGGAAGAAGAAGCACGTTTGCAGGCAGAAGCAGAACGCATTGCGCGTGAAGAAGCTGAAGCCGCAGAAAAAGCGAGACTGGAAGCGGAGCGTATCGCCCGTGAAGAAGCGGAAGAACGGGCGCGTATCGCAGCGGAACGCAAAGCCGCTGAAGAAGCAGCCGAAAAAGCCCGGCAGGAAGCCGCGGAACAGGCGCGGCTAGAAGCAGAACGCATCGCCCGTGAGGAAGCCGAAGAACAGGCACGTCTTGCAGCGGAACGCAAAGCAGAAGCCGAAGCTATAGAAAAAGCGAGACTGGAAGCGGAGCGTATCGCCCGTGAAGAAGCGGAAGAGCGGGCACGTCTTGCAGCGGAACGCAAAGCCGCTGAAGAAGCAGCCGAAAAAGCCCGGCAGGAAGCCGCGGAACAGGCCCGCCTGGAAGCGGAACGTATCGCACGCGAAGAAGCCGAAGCGATTGCCAGGGCCAAGGCGGAAGAAGCAGCGCGTTTGCAGGCAGAAGCAGAACGTATTGCGCGTGAACAAGCCGAAGAACAGGCGCGTATCGCGGCAGAACGTAAAGCCGAGGCCGAAGCCGCAGAGCGGAAGTTGCGTGAAGCGGAGCGGCTGGCACGTGAAGAAGAAAAAGCGCGCCGCGAAGCCGAGAAAATCGCGCAGGCAGTAGCCGACAAAGCAGCGCGTGAGGAGGCGAAACGCCTTGCCCGGGAAGAAAAGGAGGCCAAGGCCCAGCGCAGGGCTGAAGAAAAAGCCCGTGCCAGGGAAATGCGCGGACCGGGCATGCTGGCTAAATTCAACATTCAATCACCCAAGCTCATCAAACCCTTGCTGGTTTTTGTTCCGGTAGCCGTGATCGTGCTGCTTGGCCTGATACATGTGCTTAACCTGACCATGCTGATCGAGCCTGTGGAGAGGCTGGCATCAGCCAGTATCGGTGAACGCGTCACGGTGCAGGAAGTGCATGCGTCACTGCTGCCTCAGCCGCGTTTGATACTGACGGGCGTTACTGTAGGCGACAGCGCGGATGTCAGGATTGGTTCCGTGAATATAGAGTCCGATGTGTCCATGCTGTTCAAGGATGCAAAAGTGCTTAAACTGCTTGAAATCAGCACGGTTACACTGACTCCCGCTGATTTTGGCCGCCAGATGCAATGGATCAATAACGCAGCAAAATCAGATCAATTGAAAGTTGAGCATATTGCTTTAAAGAAAATCTTGTTCAAGATTGCAGATCTCGAGCTTGAGGCCTTTAACGGTAAGGTTGCGCTTACTCCGTCCGGGGAGCTGAACAGTGTTGAGCTGGTTAATGCCAATGGCAATCTTACGCTGCTTCTTAGCCCGCAAAACGCCGGCAGTGCCGTTACGGTGACGGCAAGCAACTGGCAGCTGCCGTTATTAACACCTCTGGAGTTCGATGAGCTTACTGCCAGTGGACAGATCAGCCAAGGCCAGGTCAGCTTCAGCCGAATCGAGGCCAAGGCGTTTGGGGGAACGGTCAAGGCGCAGGCTACGCTGGACTGGACAGGCGGCTTGGGCACATCGGGCAGTTTTGAACTGATTAAAACCAGGCTGCCGCGTTTATTCACGGCTTTTGGCAGCAAAGCCTCAGTGGATGGCGCACTTAACGCTACAGCGACGTTTGCAGGCAAGGCTGCCCATGCCGCTGACCTGGCAGGCAGTACGGAAGTCAATGCCAGCTTTGAGGTGCCTGGTGGCAAATTGAATGGCATAGCACTGTCGCATGCCGTGATGGCCGGAGCTGTCGATAAACCTTCACCTGAAGCTGCTTTTACCCGATTCGATACGCTCACCGGCAATCTGCAATTCAAGGATGGGCAATACCGTTACAAACAGCTTGAACTGAAAACCGGACAGCTGCGTGCCCGCGGGCAGATTGAAATTGATGCGAACCATATCGTTTCCGGCAAGGTCAATGCAGAGCTGATGTCAGCATCACGCCGCCGCCAGGCCGGGTTTACCGTCAGTGGCGAGGTTGCGGATGTGAAATTGCAGTAAGTGCCGGCAGCCGTGACGGGCTGTTTTGCCGGAAAAAAGCGTATTTTCTATGGAGCTATGTTTCAGGCAACTACTACTTAGGTGTAAATTGCTTAAAGCGGGGCTATTCTATAAAATCTCGACTTAACTTAAAAATTTAAGCGTAACGGCTTAATTTTCAGATTCATTTTATTCACAACCCTACATTCTATTTCTTAAGGAATTCTTATGTCAAAGATCATTTTCAAAGCGGGTGAAGCTACCGTATTCAGCGAAGGTAAAGACGTAACCGCTGCTATGCCTGAAATCTTAATCGGTGCTGTAGATGGCCCGGTAGGCCAGGCATTTGCCAATCTGATGGCGCAAAGCAAAGGCCATACGGCAATGTTCGCAGTGCGTGACATTAACCAGCTGGTGCGTCCAGTTTGCATGACCGTGCCAAAAGTTACCTTAAAAGGCAGTACCGATGTAGGCTTGTTCGGCGGCGTAGTGCAAGCTGCGACTGCAGATGCGATTCTGGACTGTGTGATCGAAGGCATCATCCCGAAAGAGCAAGCGAACGACTTGTGCATCATCAGCCTGGTGTGGATCGACCCAGGTTGCATCCCGCTGGAAAAAGAAGGCAAGCTGGACAAAGCCGACATGTACAAGAACAACTACGAAGCTACTAAACTGGCGATCAAACGTGCATTGAACAATGAGCCGTCAATTGATGAATTGATTGCAAACCGTCATAAGATCAAGCACTGTATGTGGGAAGATTCCTGGGATCAAAAGTAAAATCGATTTAATGGGCGCAGAGCTTGGTTGTGAGCCATGCTCTGCATCCCATAAAACTGATTTCGTATCTGAAGCCAGCTTCAACTGGCAAAAAAAAGCGGCTTATTTAGCCGCTTTTTTTATTGCTGTAACCAATCAGTCCCTGCGTATGGACTCACGAATGTCGCGTACCAGCTGGAATACAGACCAGCCAGTCTGCAGCAATGCGTTAATCCTGGCAATGTGGAATTTGCGGATCAGTACGCCGGTTAAGGTACTTACGCCCACCATCAGCACTGGGTGTTTCCTGAAATAACGCACCACTTCCAGGCCGTGACCGGCAATCACCAGCGGCTGGCGCAGCGGTTCCATGCATTGTGTCAGTGCCGTGCGCTGTGATGCAGCTTTATCAACCAGTTCTTGCCTGCGTGCGGCAAGTGCAGCTAATTTTTCGTTCATTACCAACTCCTGCCGTTTAGCGATCGATGTCAATTTCCTGGTGGTCTTTGATGAGCTCGGCAAGGCTTGCTTCAAACATCCGCGGCATGGATTTCAACTTGCTTACCACGACTGCCCCCAATACTGCGCCTGTGATCAGGAACAGCCCCGTGAGCGAACCCAGCACCAGTAAACGGTGCGTATCCCAGAACACAACCACGACCAGGATTGTCAGCAGCACTGCGCCAAAACACAGGCTGAACAGTGAAACAAAGGCCATGGCCAGCAATGAAATAAAGCGCTCGCGCCCTTCTTCCAGATCGGTACTCAGCAACTCAAGGCGGGTGTGAATGATCGCAATGAGTGTTACGGTCAGGTTCTTGAGGGAGTTCAGCAAGCCTTCTGCCGGCTGGTGAGGTGTTTCTGCCATGGCAGTCTAGCGCCTGCCGATGAGCAAGCCGACAACCAGGCCAACACCGGCTGCAATGCCTACGGCATGCCATGGTTTTTCATGTACATAATCGTCCGTTGCCTGGGCGGCGATTTTACCTTTTTCAATCAGTGCATCCTGTGCGTCTGCGAGTTTCACTTTTGCCGCCGCCAGCGATTCTTCCGCTTTCGCACGCAGGTTAGTCACGGCTTCGCCGCCCTGGTTGGCGGTAGCACGCAGCAATGCCTCGGCATCTGCGATCACGACCTTGAAATCACTGATCAGCTGCTCTTTGGTTACTGAAGTGCTTGGTATGTTATTACTCATTGAAATGCTCCTTTTTTATTAGTCATGGAATGGCAACATCAATATGGACAATCACCTGAGCGCTTAATTCCGCCCTCTGCCAACTTTCTCACTACTATGCTACGCCAGGCAAGCTGATTGGGCAAGGCAACGAAGGCGTCTATTGATGTAAGTCAATACCGCGGCCTGAATGCCGTGGCTTAGGCGTCGTGACTTAGGCGTCGTGACTTAGGTGCCCTCAATGAGCAGCGTTTGCAGTATCTTGCGCACCGGTGTTGGAATGGCGGCACCGAGCGCATCTGCGATGCTTAGCCAGACCTGGCCGGGCTCACCGGTTTTTGCAAGCGGACCGTTCACTTGCAGGGGCTGCGGTGTAATGTGCAATTTAAAATGTGTGAAAGCATGGCTTAATTCCGGCAATGCCTTTTGCGGGCACACAGACATGCCGAATCGCTGCTGTACGATATCGGTGTAGTCACTACCCTGCTCAAGCTCCGGAAAGCTCCATAAACCACCCCAGATGCCGCTGGGCGGACGTTTTTCCAGCATGACGCTATCGCCTTGCAGCAATATGAGCATGATGGTGTGTTTTTCCGGCGTGGCCTTGCGTGGTTTGGGCGTAGGCAGCTGATTGACACGCTGCTGCCGATAAGCCTGGCAGGACGCAAGCAGCGGGCAGTTCAGGCATTGCGGCCTGCTTCTGCTGCATAGCGTAGCACCCAGATCCATCAGGCCCTGGGTGTAGGCCACCATCTCTGTCTTCGGCAGCAGGCTTTCTGCCAGCGACCAGAGTTCTTTCTCGATCTTAGGCGTGCCAGGCCAGCCCTCCACTGCAAAATGCCTGGCCAGTACGCGTTTTACATTGCCGTCGAGTATCGTCTGTACCTGATTGAAGGCAAACGAGGCGATAGCCGCTGCTGTGGAGCGGCCAATGCCGGGCAATGCCTGGATAGTTGCGAAGTCTTGCGGAAACACCCCGCCATGCTCATCCATAATGGTTTGTGCGGCATTGTGCAGGTTGCGCGCCCTTGAGTAGTAGCCCAGGCCGCTCCAGTGCTGCAGCACTTCATCCTGTGTCGCATCCGCCAGTGCGGCAATGGTGGGAAATCGCTGCATGAACTTGCTGTAATAGCCGATGACCGCCGTAACCTGCGTCTGCTGCAGCATGATTTCCGATACCCAGATGGCGTAAGGGTCGGTCGTGTTCTGCCAGGGCAGGTCATGACGACCGTGTTGTTTTTGCCAAACGATCAGGCGGCTTGAAAAATCAGTCATAGGGTCTTGATGTACTCTTTGTCCCGGCCGGGCATAACGCTGATGGCTCCGGTGATAGTCGGTCGGCTCCGGGATAAGCCGGGAAAACTGCCGCTATCGATATACGGGCGGCAGTTGTCTGAGCGGGTTTTGTTTAAAACTTGAATAGTTTTTTCAGTTCCTGTGCCGCTTTTTCTTTAGCGGTCTCTTCAGGTGTTTTCGGCGCTTCAGCCGGGGCAGTGCCGCTAGTGGCGCCATCGGCCGGTGCCGGCGCGGTTGCGGTGTCTGCCGGTTTCTTTTTGCCTAGCAGGCTTTCCAGCGCTTTTGTTTTGTCGCCGTCGCCGATCAGTTCTTTAACGGCAGCACCTTTTTCGCCGCCTACTTTATCCAGCAGGTTGGATTTAGCCATTGCCGCCCCAATCGCGGCAAAGTCCATGCCGTATTTAGGGGCCGAGAACGTGCCGGTGATTTTTACCGGAATGCTCAAGCCGGCTAAAGAATCCAGGTCGGCACCGCCCTGCCCTTTTAATGATTTGACAATCGTAGGTTTGGCCAGGTAGTTAATGGTTTCATTGCCGATATCAATATCACCCCGGCTATCGCCTTTAGCCAGGCGCAGGATAGGCGCTTTCATACTCAGGTCTTCATTGTGCGCTACGCCGTTCTTGATATCGAACGATGCGCTAAGCTCGCTGAAATCCGTTTTCTTGGACTGATCCGCTCCAATGCTGTTTTTGTCCTTGAACAGGTTGAGCTTGGATTTCATGTCGCGAACCGTGCCTGCAATATCGATGCCCTTGACTGCGCCATCAGCCAGATTCACCGCAGCCTTGCCAGCCAGCGCTTTTTTAAGGGCGCTTACCGTATTGCCCGATGTTGTTACATCGACATTCAGGGTGCCTTTGCCATCCAGCATGTCATTGTTGATCGCATCTACCAGCAACGGGCCGATTGCGATGTTTTTCATGTCCTGTTTGAACGTAATGCCGGGCGTGCCGCGCGCATCAACCTTGAGCACGCCATCCATGCTGCCCTGATACAGGTTGGCGGCAAATGGCGATACCGTGGCGATGCCATCGGCGGCTTTAAGGCCGATGTTCACATTCTGTGTTTTGACGTTGGCAAGCTTAAGCCAGCCGATTTTGGCTTCGCCGCTTGCATTGAGCTTTTTTAGCGCACTCAGGTCAATCGGTGTGTCGCCAGTATTTTTTGCGGCAGGCTGGTCACTTTTGGTGATGTATTTATCGGCGTCCAGTTTATCGATGTTCAGGTTAAAGCTATAAATCGGGTCATGAAAACGTGTGATGCCGACATTGGCATTGACCTGGCTGTCATCCACTTTTGCTGCCAGTGGGTTCAGGCTTAGTTTCTGCCCGTCTGCCTTTAAGTCGATGCGCACGTTCGAGGCTTTGGTTTTGCCATACTTCAGGCTGCCGATACGTAGCGAGCCATCTGCATTGAGCGCTTTCAGTGCGCTAAGATCCAGCGGTTTGTCGTCGCCCTTGCCGGCTGCCTTATCCGCCGGCGCTGTGCCGCCTTTGGCTGAAACATAGCGGTCAACGTCAACCTGGTCGATATCGACATCAAAGGTATATAGCGGCTTGGCAAAATGGCTGATGCCAAAGTTGCCTTTAATGCTGCTGTCATCCAGCTTGACGTTAAGGCCGGTTAAGGCCAGTTTTTCACCGTCGGCTTTAATATTCACGTTGAGGCCGGCTAAACGGTATTTGTCATAGAGTAAATTGCCGATGTTGATCTTGCCATCCAGCAGGATATTCTTTAACGCAGACAAATCAGCCGGTTTGTCACTGGCCGGCGCGGCTTTCTGGGGCTTGCTGCTGCCCAGCAGTTTATTCAGATCCAGCGTATCGGCATTGATATTGAATCTGACGTTCGGCTTTTTGAAGCTGGCAACGGCAACATCGCCATTGAGTCTGGTCGCATCCACATCCAGGTTGAACTTGCTGTTCACTTGCTCTTGTTTGGCATCGGTATGCAGGCTGAGTGCGAAGCCGACTTTTGCGGCACCGTTAGGTAATGCCGGGTCTTTGATATCGACATTGCCTGCCAGTTTCGGCAGGTCAAAGATCAGGTTCTCAAGGTTGCCCTGAAAGGGGGAGGAAAATTTGCCGCTAATGGAGCGGGCGCCCTGCTTGCCTGAAATGTCGCCGCTGATGCCGCTGCTTTGCAGCGCTTTCGGCGAGCCTTTGATGTCGGCCAATATCAGATTCGCCTTGAAGGTATCGCCGGCTTTGTCTTGCGCCAGGTTGACGTTTACTTTCTTGCCGGTGACTTCGTCTTTTTTCGCAATGAGTTCAGGCGCGTTCAAGTCCAACGTGATCTTTGCCCCGCTGAACTGGCCTGCCAGCGCAACTTTTAAACTGTCAACCAAAAATTCACGCGTTTCGGGCTTGGCGTCAATATCACCGCTGGCGGTGACCGACACGCCTTTGCCGCCCAGCAGATCGCCTGTGATGGCAGCATCAAGCCCTTTGGCAAAGAAGTGCTTGTCTTCCGGATCTGCCAGGAATTTACCCTTGATTTTAACGTCGGCGGCAAGCGCAGGCTGGTTCGCCGTAACGCTGAAATCGGTAGCCAGCTCAACGGGTTCCGCCAATGCGATATGACCCGAGCTCAGATTGAATTTTGATAATGCGTATTGGGCACCGGAGCTTTCATCCGTGTAGGTCGCAGCCGAGTTCGTCACTTTGACGCCGTCTATATCGAATTTAATCTGTTCGGATTCTTCTTCCTTGCTCAGCAGGTCATCGAAGTTGGTGGAGCCATCTTTGTATTTGATGATGTTGGCTTTGGCGCCATCGATGTAAACGGTATCAACCACCAGCTGTTTCTTTAACAGCGGCAATACTGCGAGTGCGACCTGAGCGCTCTGGATGGAGGCGAATTCTTTATCGGACTGATGTTCTGAGATGGAAACCTTGCCCAGGTTGGCGCCAATTTTTGGCCAGAATGCGAGTTTGATGTCACCCTCGATATTCAGGGTGCGCTCTTTTTTTTCTTTAACCATTTTGACGATGAGCGGCTTGTAATCGTTCGGGTTGAAAGTTGCTGCAATCACCGCCACTACTAACACTAATAAGGCAATGACGCCGCCCAGACCAAACAAGCCATATTTCATCAGTTTATTCATGGTTTACTCTATCAATTCATGGTTTTATTTTTTAAACAGATTAGACTTTACTGCTGTTTTCTGCAATATGGGTAAGTACTTATTCGCCGATTTTTACTTGAAATACCAGATCACGATTAAGCCCAGAGCGATACGGTACCAGGCAAATATTTTAAAATCATGACTTGCCACAAAGCGCAGCAGGAATTTGATCGCGATGAGCGCCGATGTGAATGCGGTGATAAAACCCACGGCAAACATGCCAAGGTCATCTATGGAAAGCAACTGCCAGTTTTTGAGCAGATCGTAACCGGTTGCCGCAAACATGATAGGAATCGCCAGGAAGAATGAGAATTCGGTAGCGGTATGACGGTTAAGGCCGAACAGCATGCCGCCCAGGATCGTCGCCCCGGAACGTGATACGCCAGGAATAAGTGCGACAGCCTGGGCAAAACCTATCTGCCAGGCCTGTTTTCGTGTCATGTCGTCTATGGAAACGGTTTTGCCTTTCAGCGGCATTTTTTCAATCAGCAGAATCGCCAGGCCACCCAGTATCAGGGCGATGGCGACCGTGATCGGCGTAAATAGGAATTCTTTGATCTTGCCGTGAAACACCAGGCCGATCAAGGCTGCCGGCAAGAATGCGATCAGCAGGTTGAGTGAGAAATTCTGTGCTTTGGTCTGGCTGGTAATGTGCAGGGCGGTATTGACCAGTTTGCGGCGATATTCCCAGCAAACGGCCAGGATTGCGGCCAGTTGAATCACAATGTCGAATACTTTGGCTTTGTCGTCATTAAAATTGAGCAAGTCGCCTACGATGATCAGGTGGCCGGTACTGCTGATAGGCAGAAATTCAGTCGCCCCCTCTACCAGACCTTGAATGAGCGCTTTGAAAAGTAAGATTAAATCCATATTATTGTTCTGCCAGCGTTTAAGAACGGGCTAAAAACGCCCGTTCTTGATGAGTGAGTGATTTTATTTGAGCATGCCCAGCATCGTGGCGAGCAGATTGCCTGAGTCTTTACCCACCTCACCGTCAGGGGTCATGCGGTCTATCACCTGCGGCAGGTATTCTGCGATTTTAGAACTGATTTCGTCAGCATTCAGGCCGAGTCTGGCTGCTGCCGTGCTAATGGTTGCGCTGCCCAGAACCTGGGTAATCTGTGCTGCTGAGATTTGCTGGTTTGCACCTTTGCCCACCCATGAGGCTACCTCATCGGCAAAACCGGCGGCCTTGAATTTCTCCAGTACGCCCGGCAGCCCGCCGTTCTGATTGAACAAGTCTACAGCCACTTGTGCAATGGCGCCCTTTTCGCCGCCCAGTTTACCTAACATGCTGCCCGCAAGGCTATCAAATAATCCCATCGTCACTCCTAAAAAAATATGGACCATCTGCGTGGATGGCAGTGTCTGCCCAATCCGTGCAAAGGTACTTGAAAATTGAATTCAGCAAACTTGAATTTAGCAAACTTGAATTCAGAAAAATCGAACTCAGCCTAAAAGCGCTCTTCAGGGCGCAGGTAGCGCCACTGTCCAACCGGTAGTTTGCCCAAGGTAATGCTGCCGATACGGATGCGCTTCAAGCCAACCACATGCAGCCCGACCATTTCGCACATGCGGCGGATCTGGCGTTTTTTGCCTTCACGCAATACAAAACGTAACTGGTCTTCATTTTGCCAGCTGACTTTGGCCGGTTTCAGTTTTTCGCCATCCAGGCTCAAGCCAAAATTCAGCTGTTTCAAGCCGGCATCGCTCAGTTCGCCTGTGACGCGCACCAGGTATTCTTTCTCAACCGTGGAGTCTTCGCCAATCAAATGGCGCGCAACACGGCCATCCTGCGTGAGTACCAGCATGCCGGTTGAATCGATATCCAGGCGCCCTGCCGGTGCCAGGCCGCGCAGCATGCCGCGGTGGAACTGCCTGGGGTTGTGTTTGTGCAGTTCCGGATCGTCTGGCCACTGGTTGTCCGGGTGTACCAGTACAACAGCCGGCTCATAGCCGTCTTCTGCCTGCCCGCTCACATAGCCTACGGGTTTGTGCAGGATGATGGTTACATTTTCAGCTTGTGTTTCCTGTGCGTAGCTGCTGATGATGATTTCGGCATCCGGGTCTATGCGCGTACCTAAGGTTTCGATAACCTCCCCGTTCACTTTTACCCAGCCGTTGGCGATCCATTCGTCTGCTTCCCGACGCGAGCAAAGGCCGCGTTCAGCCATCACTTTTGATAGGCGCGGCTGTTCAGGCTGGCTTGCATTCGCCTTGGCAGCAGAAGCTTCTTTATTCGAGCGGTTTTTATCAAACTCACTGGCTACAAAACCATCACGCGCCTTGCCGCCACGGCGCGGTGGATTGCGATAATTGCCTTCACGGTCAGCCCTGTCGCGGCTGGTGGAGTCATTTCTGCGCGCATCTACATGCATCGGACGGGAAGATGGCGCACGGCTATCCGGTGCCGGCTGCCTTGCCGGTGCTGGCGCATGCAAGCCGCCATCGTGGCGATGGTTGCGCTGGCGCTGCGGTTCTTGCCTGGATGCAGCAGGTGCCTGCTGATCGCGTGATTGCGGAGCCTCGGCGCGCTGTGGTTTAACAGGCGCGGTGGAGCGGTCTCGCGGCAGTGCGTTGTTGCGGCGCACGGGTGGTTTTTTTGCCGTAACGGCAGGAGCATCACCAGGTTTTTTGTTGAGTTTGAGTGTGGTCAAAATATGGCTAACTGGTTTTATATAATTGAGGCATTTTAACAAAATAAAGAGATAATCTTTTAAATATCTACGTTCATTCAATGATTTACTATTAAAATAAAATGATTTAAACTAAACTAACTTAACTTAGTTTATAGGATGTATCATGCAAACAGTTAATATTCATGAAGCAAAAACACAGCTATCTAAGCTGATAGACCAGGCGGTTCACGGCGAGTCATTTATTATCGCAAAGGCTGGCAAACCCTTGGTTAAAGTCTCAAGGCTGGATGCGCCACAGGCTAATACAAAAAATCGTCTTGGCTTTATGGTTGGACAAATAGTTGTGCCCGACGATTTTGACCAAATGGGCAAAAATGAGATTGTCGAATTGTTCGGAGCTGAATGATGAGCATGAAAATATTGCTCGATACGCATGTGCTGCTTTGGGTAGCGGGTAACCCCCAGCAGCTTTCAGCGCAGGCAAGAAAGATGCTGGAAGATCCGCAAAATCAGCTTTATTTCAGTGCCGCGAGCTTGTGGGAAATATCCATTAAAAATAAGCTTGGCAGAACAGATTTTAAGGTGGATTTACCCGTGTTACGTCGCAACTTGCTTGATTATGGGTTCGAAGAAATTACCATTAATAGCGCCCACACATTGGCTGTAGAAACACTCCCAAATATTCATAAAGACCCGTTTGACCGTATGCTGGTTGCACAGACAATCGTGGAAGGCATTATGCTGATGACGGCCGATAGCACGGTTGCAGAATATCCGGCCGCAATAATTGGGGTATAAGTTTAAAGTCAAAAAGCCAGCATTTGCTGGCTTTTTGACTGGATATCCGCCTATCGCACTAGCCCTTGCCGCTTGAGCGGTCTGGATGAGCGATGCTGACCTTTGTAGTTCGCGGGAATGGCGAACGGTTTGGCTTAGACTTTTTGATAGACTTCAGCCCCTTTTTTCACAAACTCAATGGCTTTTTCCTGCATGCCTTTGGTGAGCGCTTCCTGTTCTGAAACACCTTGCTCTGCCGCGTAGTCGCGCACATCCTGCGAGATTTTCATCGAGCAGAAATGCGGGCCGCACATCGAGCAGAAGTGCGCTTGTTTTGCGCCTTCCTGTGGCAATGTCTCGTCGTGGAATTCCTTGGCTTTTTCCGGATCCAGGCCGAGGTTGAACTGGTCTTCCCATCTAAATTCAAAGCGTGCTTTTGATAAAGCGTTGTCACGGATCTGCGCACCCGGGTGGCCTTTTGCCAGGTCAGCCGCGTGTGCTGCGATCTTGTAGGTGATGATGCCAACGCGCACGTCTTCTTTATCCGGCAGGCCCAAATGCTCTTTCGGCGTTACGTAGCACAGCATGGCACAGCCGTACCAGCCGATCATGGCGGCGCCGATGCCTGAGGTGATGTGGTCATAGCCTGGAGCGATGTCGGTAGTCAAAGGCCCTAAGGTGTAGAACGGAGCTTCACCGCAATGTTCCAGTTGCAGGTCCATGTTTTCTTTGATCAGGTGCATCGGCACGTGGCCCGGGCCTTCGATCATACATTGCACGTCGTGCTTCCATGCGATCTGTGTCAGCTCACCCAGTGTTTTCAGTTCTGCAAACTGCGCTTCATCGTTGGCGTCGTAGATCGAACCAGGACGCAGGCCATCGCCCAGGCTGAATGAAACGTCATACTGTTTCATGATTTCGCAGATGTCTTCAAAGTGTTCGTACAGGAATGACTCTTTGTGATGTGCCAGACACCATTTCGCCATGATGGAGCCGCCACGCGACACGATACCGGTCATGCGTTTTGCCGTCATCGGGATGTAAGCCAGGCGTACGCCGGCGTGGATAGTGAAGTAATCCACGCCTTGTTCTGCTTGTTCAATCAAGGTGTCGCGGAAGATTTCCCAAGTCAGGTCTTCAGCCTTGCCGTCTACTTTTTCCAGCGCCTGGTAGATAGGCACGGTGCCGATAGGTACCGGTGAGTTGCGGATGATCCATTCGCGGGTTTCGTGAATGTTTTTGCCGGTGGACAGGTCCATTACCGTGTCGCCGCCCCAGCGTGTACCCCACACCATTTTTTCGACTTCTTCACTGATGGAAGAACCCAGTGCAGAGTTGCCGATATTGGCGTTGATTTTTACCAGGAAATTGCGGCCGATAATCATGGGCTCGATTTCCGGGTGGTTGATGTTCATTGGGATAATGGCGCGGCCACGTGCTACTTCATCACGTACAAATTCCGGCGTAATCACTTTAGGGATGTTCGCCCCGAAGTTCTGGCCGGGATGTTGTGTCTGCAGCAGTTCGCTCATGTTTTCGCGGCGCTGGTTTTCACGGATGGCGATGAACTCCATTTCGGGAGTGATGATGCCTTTGCGTGCGTAATGCATTTGCGAAACGTTCATGCCGGCTTTTGCACGCAATGGTTTGCGGTGCAGGTTGAAGCGCATTTCAGCGAGTTCCGGATCAGTCAGGCGTTGCTGGCCGAAGCTGGAAGTCGGGCCGTCCAGCTGCTCCGTGTCGTTACGCTCTTCGATCCATTTTGCACGCAATGCAGGCAGGCCATTGCGAATATCGATGCTGACAGCCGGGTCGGTGTAAGGACCGCTGGTATCGTAAACCACGACAGGCGGGTTTTTCTCAGCGCCAAAAGCTGAAGGGGTGTCGCTTAATGAAATTTCACGGAATGGTACGCGGATGTCCGGGCGCGAACCTTCGACATAAACTTTGCGTGATTTAGCAAACGGTTTGGTCGCGCCTTCGTCTACAGAGGCGGTTTCATTAAGAAATTTGGAAAGATTTTTATCAGTCGCGTTCACTGTGTGCTCCAGGAAAAGCCGCATTGATAGGGATTATCATTGCCTGCTTTTTGAAAAATTAATAAATCATAGGGAGCAGTAAACGCTGCATTCCCTACGGCGGCATGACCCGCATCAGGTTCAAAGGGTGTGTCTCACTATATTCGGCAGACGGCATTCATGAAATGCCGCGTTAAAAATACAGACCCCTAGCAATCATGGAAATATACGCTAAAACTGCCATAAAACCAAGTGTTTAAGTCGGGAATGACCCGGAAAAACGACGCAATGCCGAAAATTAAAGCGCCGTATGCAAGGCGGGTTTATTGTTTTTCAGCAGCGAAAGGCCTGCCGGAGAGATTGGAAGTGCTGGTGAGATTGTAAAGAATTGCGACTGAATGATGAAAATTAAGTTTTGTTAATTCTTTTTTGTTACACTAGCTCCAAAAATAACGAAACTTAATAATGATTCTAGTGGGGATATATGGCATTAATTCTCTATCTGCTGTATTACTTGGTTGCAATATCAGCTTTGGTTTTACATTTTACCGGTCACCTGGAGCGGTGGGGTATGCAGTGGCTATTGGTGGTTCTGGCGGTCACTGTATTTCCGGTAGTGCTTTACCTGTAACGCTAAAACAGTTATTTCAGCTTTCTGATGGCGAATGATTTCGCCACACGGGCTTGTTTCCTCAGGCCTAAATTCACGATCTTGGGCGCAACGCCGTTAAGCCAGGCAAAGAATGACTCCGGTTGTCCGATGAATACTTCCTGTTTTTCCTGTTCCAGCGCGTTGACCACGATAGCGGCTATTTTTCCCGGTTCATCCAGGTTGCCGCCGGTTTTTGCAAGCATGGCGAGGGTGGCTGCGTCATTCAGGGGCGTGTTCACGCCTCGCGGCGCGATGTAGGTGACCCCGATGTCCGTATCTACCAATTCGCGGCGCAGCGCCTGCGAAAAGCCGTGTACAGCGAACTTGCTGGCGCAATAGGTGGCGTAATACGGAAAGCCCAGCGAGCCCAGAATCGAGCCTATCATCACAAAATGTCCCTGGCCGACTGCCTTGAATGCCGGCAGTACCGCATGTGCCAGCTGGATGGTGGCCGTCACATTGGTCTGTATCATGTGTGCGATACGCTCCTGGCTTTGATCTTCAAACCGGATGAAATCCATAATCGCGGCATTGTTGATCAGGATGTCGATGCTGCCCAGTTTTTCATGCGCTTGCATGGCAACCTGCCGGGCAGCCCCTGCGAGTTCAAAGTCGGCAACGATGGTGCTGGCTTTGCCGCCTTTGTTGTTGATTTCGTTGGCTAACTCTTCCAGATTGTTAGCATTGCGGCCTACCAGCGCCAGCAACGCTCCCTTGCGCGCCAGCAGTAGCGCAATGTGCCTGCCGATGCCACCGGTGGCGCCGGTGAGTATGATGCGTTTGTTTTTGAGTTCCATCGAGAACCTGCCTTATTTGTGCATGTATTCGGCTTCTATTGTACGGAAAATATCGCCATACAATTGATAAAATATTTTTGCGCTGTGAATCAGGCAGGCTTGGTCGTTCTCATCAGTGATCTGGTTGACCAGGCTTTCGTAGAATGACACGTGGCTGATGTCGAGCGAGCCGTGTGAAAGCAGGTAGCTGAACGCTTTCTTAGGCAGGTTCAAGCTCTTGATCAGGGTTTCGCCGGCCTGTGTCGCCACTGAGGTGCTGGTGCCTTCAAGTACCAGCACCATGCCGAAAAAACCAACCGGGTTGATGCGGCTGATCATGTCGTATGCATAGGCCACCATGACCTCGGTCGCTAGGCTGGCACTGTTTTCCGGCGATTGGCTCGCGCGAACGGCTTCTTTGTCGCCGCCGCATTCGGCAATATCGTTCAGCACCCATTCCTGATGGCCCATTTCTTCTTCGATGTATTCACCTATAGCGGTACGCAGCCACTCATAATGGCCGGGCAGGCGTCCGCCGCAGGACATCAGCAGCGGCGTGGTATGTTTGACGTGATGGTAAGCCTGTGTGAGGAACGCCCTGTAAACCTCAAGTGAGATATTCCCTTTGACTCCTTCGATGATCAAGGGTGTGCTCATGAGTGCGTTGCGTTCTTTTTCGGTGGCTTGCAGCAGTTTCTGGTAAAAAGTCATGCGGATATTCCTTCGTATAATGCGTTAATACGGTCCTGATAGTGCAGCAGTATCGCATCGCGGCGGTTGCGGCCGTTGGATGTAAGCTGCCGGTTCCTGGCGCTGAACGGTGCATCGGCAAGAATCCATCTGCTGATTCTGGCGTAGTCGGGTAGCCTGGCGTTGAGCGCCTGTATGGCGTCATTGATCTGTTGTTCTGTCGCTGCCGGCCTTGGGACGATGATGGCCACATTCCAGGGTTTTGCTTCCCCGAACAACGCTGCCTGCACGATGCAAGGGGTGATTTTCAATTCGCGCTCTACCCATTCCGGCGATACATTGCGCCCGAATGAGGTGATGAAAATATTTTTCTTGCGGCCGGTAATGATCAGGTAGCCATCTGCGTCCAGTTCGCCGATGTCGCCGGTATGCACGATATTGTGCCGGGGCTGCTCTTGCCCGACATAGCCCAGGTAAGCATTGCCGTTAACGACAATTTCGTGCTCATGGGTGAAGCTCAGCTGAATATGCGGCAATGGCTTGCCTGCGCTGCCTGCCTTGTTGCCGGACGGAATGTTCAGCGCAACGACAGATGCGCATTCAGACAGTCCGTAGCCTTCATAGACCGGAATCTGCAATTTATTTGCACGTTCCAGCAGCGCCGGCGAGACGGAAGCGCCACCTACCGCCAGAAAGCGCAGGTGGCCTGGGATGCTTGCCCCGGATTCAATGCAAACCACCAGTGCGTGCAGGAGTTCAGGCGTGAAGATGACCGTGCTGGCCTGGGTGTCTTCGAGCGTTGCCAGTAATTTCCTGATGTCCAGCCCGACCGCACCGCTTAATCCGGTTTCATGGTTGGGCAGCAGGTAGCAACTGGCGCCTGCCAGCAGTGATGCATAAACACCGGCGACATTTTCTAGCAGGGTGGCCAGCGGCAGCACGCTTAAGTGTCTGTCGGCAGGAGACACTTCGGTGACCGCAGTAATCGCGCTGGCTACATTGAGCATGTTTTCATTGCTAAGGCACACCCCTTTCGGGTTGCCGGTCGTGCCCGATGTGTAAGTGATTTTAGCGGTACCGTCCGGCAACTTCACTTGATCAACCTGACGTAACGCAAACTGTGTGAGCGTTTTTCCAGCCAGTTCAAATTGGCTGCAACTTGAGATATTGTCTGCAAGCAAGGGTTCAAACAGCTGCGGCTGGTCGGTCACCAGTATCGAAACACCGGCATCCTGCATCGCATGCAGCCATTGTTCACGCGAGAAAAAGAACGGGAGCGGTACCAGGGGCATGCTGCATGCCATGGCTGCCAGATCCAGCACTATCCAGGCTGGGTGGTTTTCAACGGCCAGCCCGATTGTAGCTGGCTGTGCGGCCTGCGGTCTGCCGGTCTGTGCTGCCCATGCTTCCGCCAAGCGGCTTACGGCAGTAGCGAGTTCTGCATAAGTGAGCGATATGTCAGTGCCATGCAGCGCTATCTGCTCCGGATGATTGCGGCGAACCGCCTGCAACAGTGCGTTTCTGGTAAAGTTTACAGTCAAATTTGTGCAACTCCGCGAATCGCAACCACTTGCGGTAAGTTATTGTAGTAGCTACCCCAGCTTGCAAATTCCGCCGGTTCCAGTCTTGCCGGGTCAGCTGCCTGTAAGGCATAAAGATCACGGCCGCCTTTTACCAGGCCATTCTGCAGGCTGTGGTGCGCTGTAGCTACGCCCCATTCCAAGCCTAAGTCTAAACTATGCTGAATCACGTGGGCAATTAATACCCCGGCATTGCGCGGGTTGGATACAGCGAGGTTGCCGATTTCAGTGATCTGGCTGCGGGTGATGGTTCTGTGAAAGCGGCTGGAGAATACAGTCTCGATCGGGGCTTCCAGGTATTGCTCCAGAAACAGCGGTGACTCTTCTGCCTTACGCAAACCGAACGCCGCTACCAGGTCGCCTTCTTCATCACGCAGGCTCACCAGTTCGGGCATAAAGTGCTGCACGTTTGCCGCGTAGGTTTTTGCAAACACATCATGAATAAACTGCTCGATTTCCCGGCGGTCGGTTGCGTCCCGGCAGGATGTCGCTACCGTAATGTTTTCGGCGCGCTGTCGTTTTGAAACCGCCAGCGGCCTGGTCTTATAGGCCGCTTCGGCATGAAAGAAAGCCGAGCTGTTGCCCAATGTCAGAAGTGCGGCATTTAAATATGATGTACCTAAATAAGATGGATTCTGCATTTTGTATTTCGCTGTTAACGCTAATGGTTACATTCGAGCAAATAGCGTGCCCGCAACATTGTGGTACCAATTATCCAGCCGCCGCGGTGGCGGGTTTTGTTGATGGGGTCGTTGTTAAATGCATACAAATCAATCTGTTAAGATGTTTAATTTGAGCGACTCCCACCATTTTTTCACACATGCTCCCTGTGATTGATGCACGACGAACCTGACGGCGGAATCTGCAAATAGTGCATGCATTTTTCAACAGACTCTGCTGAATCCTGCAATTTTTGTATGGACAATGATTTGCATGGATGATTAAATTCTATATAAAACAAAAGGTTAGTTTGATGGCATGCCGTTTGCATGATTGAACCTTCATGTTCAATCAAACGCTATCTGAAAATACTATGCCTGACCATTTACGAGAGCAATATGACCGAGAGCAATATTCCGGTTCCAGCCGATTTTGGCTCAAGCATCTGTTGCCGGCCTTGATCTTTGCATTGCTGATGCTGTTTGCTTACCCGCATACATATTTAGATATACGTATCGCTGATTTGTTCTTTGACAGGCAGTTGCAGCAATTTACCCTTAAGAACGACCCTTTCCTGGCTGGCTGGATGCATATGGGCATGAAGTGGCTGATCGAGGCTGTCGCGGTATCCTGCCTGGGGCTGTTGTTGTCAAGTTACAGGTTTGCCAGCCTCAAGGCGTACCGGCAGTCATTTTTGTGGGTGTTTGTCGGCATGGCGGTTTCTACTGCAGCGGTTTCCATACTTAAATATAACAGCCCGCATGGCTGCCCTTGGGATATTGTCCTGTATGGGGGCAGTTTGCCTTTGTTTGATTTGTTTGAAACACCGCCGCTGGCGGCAAAAGCCGGGCATTGCTTTCCTGCCGGGCATCCGTCGGCAGGTTTTGCGCTGATGGCGTTTTATTTCGCTTTCCGGCACATCAAACCGCATTTTTCCAGCTTTATGTTATGGGCAGGTCTGCTTATGGGCTTATGGATGGGTGCTGTGCAGATGATGCGCGGCGCACATTTTTTATCGCACGTACTATGGAGTGGTTGGGTCGTCTGGATGGTGCTGCTGGCACTTTACTGGCTATGGCCGCTGGCTGGCTCAGCGCAAAACAAAACACAATCAGCATCTTTGGGCTTGCTGATGCTTAGGGAGTGATGTCGGCCCTTCCTGCCGGAAACGCTGTACGGCCGTGCATTACGGGCGTGGCTGGCAGTCCAGAGCAGGTTTGCTGCTGCTGATCGTATTGTCATTGATCCACAGCAGCGGTTTGACCCGGTCATCAAGCTTGCAGGCATCAACGTAGCCGATAGCCCCTTTGGTGAGGTTCACATAACGCAGGACAGCTTCTTCCGACTGTACGCTGTAAGGCGGCGTAGTGCCGTGGAAGTATAGTCCGTTCCAGTAATCGGACTGTTCATTCGGCAGGCTGCCGAGGACTACTTTGGAAAAATAAATCCGTAACGGGTGTTCGGCATGCAGGTTTACCGGGCGTATGCGAGCGCCGCCCAGCCAGTTCTGCTTTTTCTTCCAGTAGATCGGTGCCAGGTCGCGGGAGTTGAGCTGCTGAATCACGGCAGTTTCAGGGTTGCTGGATACAATCACGGCGAGCGGGTGCGCTTCTTCCGCAACAGCGGAATGCGGGGAAGCCGCTACATAACATGCGCATAATGCAGCCAGTGCGTGCTTAAAGAATAACCCCATCAGAACAGCACCGCAAATGAACCGGCAAAGCCGCGCGGCGTATCGGTAAACTCATCGCTGCCGCCTACGAACTCCATTTTAAGCAGCTGCTTGGGCGTGATGCGTTTGGTAAGGCCCAGCACCCAGCGTTCACCTGAAACTACGCCGGGTTTCTGGAAAGTTTCCAGCCGCGTGAGCCAGTACCAGTTGTTGCCTAATGGCGCAGCATTCTGTAAGTAAGCGCCGCTGCCACCGTTGCTGCCGTTGCTGGTAATGCGCTGAAAGCCTTCGCCGCTGATTTCCCAGCCTTTGACATGGGTAATGAAATCCAGGCCGATCATGCGGTAATCCGGCGCATCCGGGCGGTCTTCTGTGAATGAGGCGAGGCTCAGTCCTGGATTGAACCGGTTGTTTAATTTAAAGTAGGCGCCTGCAACGTTTTTATAGATGATCTCATTATTTTCCTTATCCTGGTCTTTAAGGGTTTCGGCATAGAGCGCGTATTCGAAAGACTGTTCTTCGCCATTTATTTTCAACGGGGTAGCACCATGCATCATGACGCCGTTGATTGCAGGCGGAAATAAGTAATTGGTAGCCAGCGGGCGAGTGCTGGTCCAAACCAGCGGCGCTGCATGCAGAAGATTCCAGCGACCGGCCGGCGTCAGGAAGCGTCCGCCGCGGACGTTGATCTTTTCGGACAGGTTATAGTCGAGATAGAGCCGTTCCAGGTCAACATAGCTGTTTTTGTTGTTGAAATGTTTGTTCTCATTCCAGCTGAGCGGACGTTCCAGTTCCAGCTCACTGAAAAACTTGAGCCTGGCATTGTTGTCCCAGCTTAGCAGCAGGCTGATTTCGTTCAGGTTGAATTCGGTATCGCCTTTGTGCGGCGCGGTGATGCCGGCGCTTGCGTAGCCGCCAAGCTGAAGGCCCGAGGAGTCGTCTGCGGATTCGTCCGCATGGGCAATCTTGCATAGCATAGCCAGCAAGGCTACACTGACCGCATAAACGACCTGCCTGCCTGCGCGGATTGACATGCGGCGTAAGCAGGTGCGGATTTCCTTAATTTTTTGCTGAATCATGGTGCATGACTGCTACAAAATGAGAATGTTAAATTGTACACGATAGCCGCTGATACCTATGCTGAATAGGCCGTTTTCCGTCAGGCAGGTCTTGCTGGCTGGATTCTTTTTTACCGCTTTGCTGCCTATGCTGATCATGACGGTGCTCGCATTCTACCAGGCACGCACCGTACTGCATGATGAGATCGTGAGCGGCATGCAGACGCGCGCGATTGCAGCGCGCAGCGAAGTGGACCGCATGATGTTCGAGCGTTTGCAGAACGTGACTTCCTGGAGCAGGCTGGATGTTATGTACGAAGCGCAGATTGGCGACGTGGATAAGCGCTTGTCGCATTTCCTGGCGGATCTCAAGCAGAGTTACCGCGGGGTATATCAAGCGCTGTATGTGGTGAGCCCCGATGGCCGCGTGGTTGCCTCAAGCGAGCCTGCGCAGATCGGTCAGCCTGCGCCCGTCATGCAGCCCTGGCTGAACGTTCAACTGGAGCAGCACCCTTTGCAGCTGGCAGTGATCAAGCAGCAGCTTTTGCCTATCGCCAGCGATATTATTGACATGGATGGCAATAAGATAGGCACTCTGTGGGCAGTGTTTGACTGGGACGAGATCAAAGCCATCCTCAAAAATACGCAAAGCCAGGGCAGTGCCGCCGCGCTGGTCGATGAGCAGGGCAAGCCACTGGCGCAGACTGCTGAATGGCGACAGATCGTTGCCGGACATGATGTATCGGTGAGTTCAAGCGGCAGCGGGCAGGCAGTCGCCCCGATTTTTAAATGGCAAGTCGAGATTTCCCAGTACCGTTCCGTGGTCATGGCGCCGGTGCATCGCATGGGATACATGTTTATCTTTTTACTGGTGGTCACTGCATTCCTGGCGACAGCGCTTGCCGCGCCGTTGTCACGTTTTATCACCATGCCTCTGGCGAGACTGACTTCTTATGCCAACCGGTTTATGCGTTCATCGACGCAGCGGGCTCCGCCGGCACCCGATGGGCCGGTGGAAGTGCGCGGGATGACCAATGCATTTGCCAAAATGATTGATGACCTGAACCTTTCCAAAGAAAACCTGACGCGCGCGGCAAAGCTGGCCGTGGCGGGGGAAATGGCTGCTGCGATGAGCCACGAGATCAGAACGCCTCTGGGCATACTGCGCTCATCGGCACAGGTGCTTGCGCGCGAGAAAAGCCTGAGTGCAGAAGGGCGGGAAGTCGCCAGCTTCATTACCTCTGAAACCGAACGCCTGAATAAGCTGGTATCCACGCTGGTCGATTCTGCCCGGCCGCGGCAGCCGGAGTTTGCAATGCATGATGTAGTCGGCTTGCTTGAGAATGCAGTAGCCATGCTGCGTATGCAGGCGAATAAAAAAGATATCAACCTGGATCTGGACGTCCAGGCTTTGTTTAAAGAGGGGCATGCCGGCCAGGATGCGCAGCGTGTGCTGGTGGAATGTGACGGCGAGCAGATTACGCAGGTCATCCTGAATCTGCTGCTGAATGCGATTCAGATACTGGATACAGGCAGCAGCGTGGTTGTCACCCTGATGGAGCATGAGGATAGTGTTACTATCAGCGTGGCGGATAATGGCAAAGGGGTCGATGAGTCGTTCAGGGAGCAGATATTTGATCCGTTCTTTACGCAGCGCCAGGGAGGCATCGGTTTGGGACTGGCGGTGTCCAGGCAGATCGTGGTTGCGCATTTCGGCTCCCTCACGGTTGAGGCAAGCGCGCTGCCCTGCCGTTCAGGCACCGGGTATGGTGCAGACTTCAGGGTCAGGCTGCCCAAGCAGCAGTTGCACTGATGCTTGATGGCTTGCGGGTAATGGCGCTCATGGCAATGATGGTTAACTGAAAGATAGAGAGAATAATGTCGCAAACGATTAAAACCGTATTGGCGGTGGACGATGAGCCGCATATGCTGCGCTTGCTGGAGATCAGTCTGCGCCAGGCCGGCTATAAGCCGCTGACCGCCAGGGATGGGCGCGAAGCGCTCGAAACCATACACACGCAGCACGTAGATTGCGTGGTTACGGACCTGCACATGCCCTATATGAGCGGCCTGCAATTGCTGAAAGCGATTCGCTCCGGCAGGCCAGACGACGCGCAGGATGCAAACAGGCCGGCTGCGAATGCCAATCCAGACCTGCCGGTTATTATTGTCACGGCGCAGGGTGAGGTGAAAACGGCCATCGATGCGATGAAAAGTGGGGCATCGGATTATATTCTGCGCCCGTTTGACCTTGAAGAACTGGAGCTTGCGATTGCGCGTGCGCTTTCATTTGCCAGGCTTGTGGTTGAAAACCAGTTCCTGCGCGAAGACAAGGTATCAAATGTGGGGCTGGTGGGTAACAGCCCGGTTATGCGGCAGTTGTACGAGTCCATACGTCAGGTTGCGCCAGAAAAGGCCACGGTGCTGATTGCCGGTGAAACCGGTACCGGCAAGGAGCTGGTGGCGCGTGCGATCCATGCCGGCTCGCCGCGCGGCGAAGGCTTGTTTGTGGCGGTGAATTGCGCGGCGATTCCGCATGAAATGCTTGAGTCCGAACTGTTCGGTCACGAGAAAGGCGCTTTTACCGGCGCAATCAAAGAGCGTGTCGGCAAGTTTGAGCTGGCCGATGGCGGAACTTTGTTTCTTGACGAGGTCACCGAAATGCCGATGCCGCTTCAGGCCAAGCTGCTGCGTGCATTGCAGGAGAATGTGATTGAGCGCGTGGGCGGTAACCGCCCGATTGCGGTGGATATCCGCGTGGTGGCCGCTACCAACCGCGATCCGCGGGAGGCAATCAAGGACGGCAAGCTGCGTGAAGACCTGTATTACCGTTTGAATGTATTCCGTATTGATTTACCTGCACTCAGGACGCGCAAGTCTGATATTCCTGAACTCGCACGGCACTTTCTGGCCAGAAGGCACGTGGATATTTCGCAGGAAGCGGTCAGCGCCTTGACGGGCTACGACTGGCCAGGCAATGTGCGCGAGCTGGAGAACGTCCTGGAGCGGGCGGCGATTATCAGCGGCAACCAGGCAATCCTGCCTAAGCACCTTCCTGCTGAAATGGCGAGCCAGGCTGTGACGGAAGAAGCTATCGAGCCGGTTCCCGCCGCGGCCACGTCCCTGGCGCTGCCGCCGGCGATAGAAGCGCTGGAGCGGCGATTGATCACCGCTGCGCTGGCGCAAACGCATGGCAACAAAAGCAAGGCAGCAAAGCTTCTGGAGATCAGCGAGCGCTCACTCTGGTACAAGCTTAGCCAGTATGACCTGACCTGAAGTGCAGCCTGCCGCAGGCAATCTGGAATCAACGCGGTTTGAAAACTTTCCTCTGGAATCTTTACATTAGCGCTTTACCTATATAGTTAACGGTGTTAAATTAACATCGTTAACTAACATATCAAATGCAATGCCACCTAAAATAAAATCAGAGCAAGACCGTGAAAAGCTGCGTGCCAGCATACTGGATGCAGCACGTGAGTTATTTGTAGAGCGCGGCATTGATGCGGTTTCCATGCGCGAAATCGCCAGGAAGATCAATTATTCCGCTACGACGCTATATCACCACTTTGCCGACAAAGAGGCGTTGCTGCAGGCCGTGTGCGATGAGGATTTCCTGCAGTTGGCCGGCGCCATGCATCAGGTCATGCAGATCCCCGACCTGATCGAGCGTATCCGCGCATTGGGTCAGGGCTACGCCATGTTTGCCTTGCAGCACCCTAATCATTACCGGCTGATGTTCATGACGCCGCGCGCGCCCTGTAACCAGGAGATCACGAAAATCCAGCAGGGCAATACCGAGCAGGATGCTTATGCACAGCTGAAACATGTCGTGCATCAGGCATTCGAGGCTGGCTTATTCAGGCCGGAAGTGACGGATTCGGAATTGATTGCCCAGACCATATGGGCGGGTATCCATGGCGTATGCTCTTTGCAGATCGCGCTGGGGCAGGAGTGCTGGGTTCAGTGGGCTGATATAGAGGCGCGCCTGCAATTCATGCAAAACATGATGCTGCAAGGTTTGCTGCGGCCTGATTAATGCAAGGATAAAAACATCAATGGGTGGCTGAGATGAATGTCAAACTTTTGTTCATGGTATTTTTTGCGGTGCTTGCCGGCTGTCATAAACCTGCTGAGCCTGCAATCGCTCCGCGGCCTGCGCTGACCATGGTGGTGGGTGATCCGGGCGTATCCGGCTCCATGGTGCTGGTTGGTGAAGTGCGGCCACGTTTTGAGGCAAGCCAGGGGTTTCGCATTGGCGGAAAAGTCATCGAACGCAGGGTGGATGTGGGGGCGAGCGTGAAAAAAGGCCAGCTGATCGCCAGGCTGGATACGGCTGATGTCAATCTGAATGTCGCGGCGGCAATGGCTGATGTGCGTGCGGCAGAGGCAAGTCATGCATTGGCCGTGGCAGAGTTTGAGCGCCAGCGTCAGCTGTATGCCAGGAAATTCATTTCAGCTTCAGCGCTGGATATACGCGATGCCGAGTTGAAAACCTCTGCCGCCAGGCTCGCACAGGTAAAAGCACAGGCCAATGTTTCCGGCAATCAGATGCAGTATGCCAGCTTAACGGCTGACCGTGACGGCGTGGTGACGATGGTACGCGCTGAGCCCGGCCAGGTCGTGCAGGCGGGTGAGGTTGTAGTGCAGCTTGCCAACCTCAGGGAAACCGAAGTGCTGGTGGCGGTACCTGAATCCCGTATGGCCGAGGTTGCCGTCGGAGCCCCGGTAACGGTCAAAATGTGGGCCAATCCCAATAAAACCTATGCCGGGCACGTGCGTGAAATCGCCCCGGCAGCAGATTCTGCAACACGCGCATTCAATGTCAGGGTGAGCCTGACCGATGCTGATGCGATGGTGAAGTTTGGCATGACAGCAGGCGTCAAATTTAAATCGCAGCAGGCACAGCAAGCGCAGCAGTGGCTGATTCCGCTGGCCGCGCTGACTGAGAACAATGGCAAAAAGCTGGTATGGGTGATTGATGCCGGGAACAGGGCGCAGCCGCGTGAAGTCACGGCCGGCGATTTTTCGGAACAGGGGGTATTGATTACCGGCGGTTTGCAGGCGGGTGAGAAGATCGCGATTGCCGGCGTGCATACCTTGGTAAAAGGCCAGCTGGTGACGCCGGTAACCAGGGCAACGCCATGAGTGGCTTGAACGAAATGCCTGGTCATGAAACGCCGCCACCGTTAAATGGAGCCGGCGAACGCTTCAATTTATCCAACTGGTCGTTAAAACATCAGGCGCTTGTGCTGTACTGCATGCTGGTGATGGTGATTGCCGGTGCGCTTTCATATACTCAATTAGGCCAGTCAGAAGACCCTCCGTTTACATTCAAGGTGATGCTGGTGCGCACCAGTTGGCCCGGTGCCAGCGCACAGGAGGTCGAGCAGCAGGTCACCGACAAGCTGGAAAAGAAAATCCAGGAAGTGCCGCATTTGGACTACTCCAGCAGCTATTCACGCCCGGGTGAATCTATGATTTTTATCGTGGCCAAAGATGACACGTTCTCAAAAGACATTCCTGATGTCTGGTATCAGGTGCGGAAAAAAGTAGGCGATATCCGCCATACCCTGCCGCAGGGTATAGAAAGCCTGACATTTAATGACGAATTCAGCGATGTATACGGCACGATGTATGCGCTTACCGGCGATGGATTTGACAATGCGGCATTGAAAAAACAGGCGGAGCTGATCCGCACAGAGCTGTTGAAGATAAAGGATGTGGCCAAAGTCGAGTTCTTCGGCGAACAGAAACAGCGCATTTTTATCGAAATGTCCAATGCAAAACTCGCTACCCTGGGTATCAGCCCGAACACGCTCATTGGGTTATTGCAGACGCAGAATGCGGTAGTGAAAAGCGGTGGCTATGATTCAAGCGCAGAGCATATCCGCATTGCGGTGTCGGGGCGCTATGATACGCTGGACGATCTGCGCAATATCCGTTTGCGTGCCAATCAGCAGGATTTTCGCCTGGGCGATGTTGCGCGAGTCTACCGCGGCTATGAAGACCCGCCGCGCAGCAGTATACGCTTTGCGGCAAAACCGACCCTGCTGCTCGGCGTAAGCATGAAAGACGGCGGCGATGTGATTGCGCTGGGGCAGGCGCTGGATCAGGTCACCGCACGCATCAGGCAGCAGTTGCTGGTGGGGCTGGAGTTACATACGGTCACTTCACAGCCCAGGATCGTGGCAAGTTCCGTCAATGATTTTGTAAAATCACTGGTGGAAGCGTTGGTGATCGTGCTCGGCGTAAGCCTGCTGTCGCTGGGGTGGCGCAGCGGTATCGTGGTGGCGATTACGATTCCGGTTGTGCTGGCCGCAACATTCCTGGTCATGCATTTACTGGACATAGGCTTGCATAAGATTTCACTCGGGGCGCTGATCCTGGCACTAGGCCTGCTGGTGGATGATGCGATTATCGCGGTTGAAATGATGGCCTCTAAAATGGAGCAGGGCTGGGATAGGGTAAAAGCGGCTTCGTTTGCCTATACTTCGACCGCCATGCCGATGCTGGCCGGCACGCTGGTGACGGTGGCTGGTTTCCTGCCAATTGCCACAGCCGTATCTTCTACCGGTGAATACACGCGCTCCATTTTCCAGGTGTCGGCGATCGCGCTGGTGATTTCATGGTTTGCCGCGGTAATCTTCGTGCCCTACCTTGGGTACCACCTGCTGCCGGACTACCTGTCCGCACCGGTTAGCAAGCCATCAAGACTCAAGGCCTGGCTAAACCGGCGCTTTGCCGGCGGCTACAGTCAACCGCAGAGGGATGAGCCCTCCGGTGCACATCATTATCATGATATTTATAACACCGCATTTTATCGGGCATTTCGTGCATTGGTAAGCACTTGTGTGCGTTACCGTAAAACGGTTATTGCGATCACTATGGTACTGTTCCTGCTGGCAATTGCCGGTTTCAGCCAGGTGCAGCAGCAGTTCTTTCCTGATTCGACGCGGCTGGAGCTGATTGTGGATTTGCGCATGACAGAAGGCGCTTCCTATGCAGCAACCAATGCCGAGGCGGAGAAGCTTGAGCGCTGGCTGCAGCAGTGGAATGCAGAAAATAAAGGCATCGAGAATTTTGTAGCCTACATAGGCACCGGCGGTCCGCGTTTTTACCTGCCGCTGGATATTCAGCTGCCGCACCGCGGATTCGGCCAGTTTGTGATACTGAGCAAGACCTTGCAATCGCGGGAGGCATTGCGCAAAGACTTGCTGGCTTTGTTCGAGCACGATTTTCCGTCATTGCGTGCTTCGGTGCTGCGCCTTGAAAACGGCCCCCCGGTTGGGTTTCCGGTGCAGTTCAGGGTGTCCGGCACTAATATTCAGCAGATACGCGACATTTCACATCAGATCGCCGACATCATGCGCGCCAATAAAAACCTTGTGAATGTGCAGTTGGGGTGGGAGGAGCCGACTAAAGTCATCCATGTGGATGTCGACCAGGCTAAAGCGCGCCTGCTGGGCGTAAGTTCAGTCGATGTGGCGAATATCATCGGCGGTGCGATGAATGAGCTATATATCACCGAGTTCAGGGAAGGTAACGAACGCATAGACCTGGTGGCGCGCGGCACCGAAGTGGAACGCAGCCATTTGTCGCACCTGGCTGACCTTGTCATGACTACTCCATCCGGGGCGAACGTGCCAATATCGCAGTTTGCAACGATAAGCTCAAGATTTGAAGAAGGCGTGATCTGGCGCCGCAACCGTGAGCCATCGATCACGGTACGTGCAAACCTGCAAGGCAGCATGCAGGCGCCGGTCGTCTCTCAGCAGGTAGAGGCGCAGCTGGACGCAATCAAGGCTGCTTTGCCTTTGGGCGTTACGCTGGAAACAGGCGGTGCGACGGAAGAGTCCGCGAAAGGCGCTGCTTCGGTGGCAGCCGGTGCGCCTTTGTTCCTGATTGCCGTGCTGACCATATTGATGTTGCAGCTGCAAAATTTTTCACGGGTTTTCCTGGTGATGCTGACCGCGCCTTTAGGCTTGATCGGTGTCACACTGGCATTGCTGGTGTTTGATAAGCCTTTTGGTTTTGTGGCCATGCTGGGCACGATTGCGCTATCGGGCATGATCATGCGCAACTCGTTGATCCTGGTGGATCAGATTGACCAGGATAAGGCTTCCGGCCTGCCGGAGTGGCAGGCTGTCATTGAGTCTACCATCCGCCGCTTCCGGCCTATCGTGCTGACAGCCGCGGCGGCAATCCTGGCCATGATCCCGCTCACGCGCAGTGTGTTCTTTGGCCCGATGGCCGTCGCGATCATGGGCGGGCTCACGGTTGCGACGCTGCTGACGGTATTGTTCCTGCCGGCATTGTATGCGGCATGGTTTGGCGTAAGAATGCCGGCTAAGTAAAGCGACCGGTAGCGCCCAATACCGGTAGTTGCGCTATAATTATAAACAGTAAAATATTCATAGAGTGATCAGAATGACACAGACAGTTAAACATACAGACAGTAACGCCGCTGCGGGATTCGATACGCGCCAGGCCAGGTTCAACATGATCGAACAGCAGATCCGTACTTGGGATGTGCTGGATCCGGTGGTGCTGGCGGTTCTGGATAAAGTGCCGCGCGAGAATTTTGTAGCCGAATCGCAAAAGGGGCTGGCGTTCGCCGATATTGAGTTGCCTATCGGCCACGGCCAGACCATGCTGGCGCCAAAGGTTGAAGGACGCATCCTGCAGGCGGTCGGCGTTAAAAAAACGGATAAAGTGTTGCTGGTAGGCACCGGTAGCGGTTACCTGGCGGCCTTGCTGGCCACATTGGCAGACCATGTGCATGCCGTTGAAATCTGCCCGGAGCTGTCGGCACTGGCAAAAAGCCGCCTGC